>JAMPXO010000097.1 GCA_023701125.1 Vicinamibacteria bacterium
AGCGCGACGCTCGCTTACGGCCGCATGGAGCAGGACGAGACGCTGCTGCCCTACAGCTACAACGCCGACATCCTGGTCAACAAGACGCTGCCGCAGGCCACCGCCGACGCCCGCATGACGACCACCCAGGTGCTGCTCGACTACGTCGTCGCCGCCGGCTCGCGGGTCGACCTGCGCGCCTACCTGCGCTACTACGGCCTCGACAACGAGACGCCGATGGCGCAGTGGCAGTACGTCACGTCGGACACGCCCGGCACGACCGGCACCGTCTCGTACAAGAACATGCGCGTCAACCTGGCCTACGCCCAGGACCGCACCAACGCCGGCGCCACCGCCACCTTCCGCCTGCGCGACGGCTGGAACAGCAGCCTCGGCCTCGGCTACGAGTACGACAGCGTCGACCGCGACTACCGCGAGGCGGACACCGACGAGAGCCGGCTGGTCGCCACCTTCCGGGCGCGCCCGGCGAAGTGGGCGCGGCTGCGCGCGCGCTACGCCTACGGCAGCCGTGACGGCGACTACGACTCGTTCGTGACCCGCCAGAGCTACTGGTACCCGCTGACGGCCGCCAACGACTTCGACAACCCCAAGGTCTCGTTCAGCAATCACCCGGACATGGTCCGCTACGACGTCGCGGATCGCCTGCGCCACCAGGCCGACCTGTCGCTGAGCCTCGCGCCCGGCGAGACCTGGTCGCTGACCGGCAGCCTGCGCTACACGAGCGACGACTTCGACTCCGACGTGCAGCCGTGGGTCGCCGACGCCGGCCAGGTCGGCGCGACCTCGCCCGGCGACCAGCTCGGCCTGCTGGAGCGCGAGCAGCTGCGCCTCGGCCTCGACGCCTTCTACATGCTGAGCGAGAAGGCCACGTTCAACGCCTTCGTGGCCTGGGACCGGGGCGCCAGCCTGCAGCGCTCGCTGGAGTACAACGAGAACAACAAGCTGAACCCGAGCGTGGTCGCGACGGCCGAATTGGGCCCGTGGACCCGCGCCTCGAGCCAGTGGACGGCCGACTTCGACGACACGGCGCTGAGCCTCGGCGTCGGCGCCAACTTCACGCTGCGCGACCGGGTCACGCTGAGCGCCAACTACACGGCGTCGCTTGCCGACATCGACCTCGCGTACGGTGGCTACGGCGTCACCAACTGGGACGGCACGCCGTATCCCGTCAACCACCAGTTCCAGTTCCCGTCGGCACCGCCGGTGGTCACCAACGACTACCACGTGGTCGACGTGCGCCTCGACTTCCCGCTGCTGCGCGACCTGATGGCCACCATCGGCTACAGCTTCGAGCGCTACCGCACCGACGACTGGCAGCAGTCGGCGCAGCAGTCCTGGTCGGAGCCCGTGGGCAGCGAGTTCCTCGTCCGCGACTCGTCGCGTTCGCACCAGTGGGGCAACCGCTTCTTCAACCTCGGCAGCTACCTGGCTCCGAGCTACGACGCCCACATCGCGTGGGCGGCCTTCACCTACCGCTTCTAGGAGCGGTCCTTGACGGGGGACGGGCGTCGGGGCTGACCCCCTGGCGACGCTCGTCCCCCGGCTCTCTTTCCCGCGAGGGCGAGGCTATGCTCGGCGCCGACCCGATGCCCGCAGAAGTCTTCGCCCCCGCCCGTGTCCTCGTCGTCGAAGACGAGCCGAAGGTCGCCGAGGCGCTGCGCTCGGGCCTCGAGGACGCGGGCTTCGCCGTGGCGTCGGCGCTCGACGGGGAAGAGGGCTTCTTCCTCGCGTCCTCCGAGAGCTTCGACGCGATCGTGCTGGACCGCATGCTGCCGGGCCGCGACGGGCTCTCGATCCTGGCCGCGCTGCGCCGCAAGGGCGTGCTGGTGCCCGTGCTGGTGCTGACCGCTCTCGACGGCGTCGAGGAGCGGGTGGCCGGCCTCGACGCCGGCGCCGACGACTACCTGGCCAAGCCGTTCGCCTTTCCCGAGCTGCTGGCCCGGCTGCGGGCGCTGCTGCGTCGCGGCCGTGGCGACAACCTGCTGCAGCTCGCGGTGGCCGACCTGCGGATCGGCGTGGCCCGCCGCGAGGTGACGCGCGGGGACCAGCCGATCGAGCTGACGCCGCGCGAGTACGAGCTGCTCGAGTACCTCGTGCGGCACCGCGGCCAGATCGTCTCCCGCGAGATGCTGGCGCGAGACGTCTGGAAGGAGACCCAGCGCGGCACGCCGCTCGACAACGTGATCGACGTCCACGTGACGCGGCTGCGCAAGAAGGTGGACCAGGGCTTCGAGCCACGCCTGATCCACACCGTGCGCGGGATCGGCTTCCTGCTCGGCGACCACGCGCCCGGGGGCGGGCTCTGAGGCCGTCGCGGTCGCTGCGCCGGCGGCTGACCCTCCATTACACGGGGCTGCTGGCGGTGGCCCTCGCGGTGTACGCCGCCGGCACCTACGTGGTGCTGCGCCGCCACGCCCAGGTCGAACTCGAGCACCGGCTCGAGGAGGACCTGAGGCGCGCGGTGCGCGACCTCGAACTCGGCCCGGCCGGCGAGGCCCGCTGGCGCCACGCGGACGATTACGTGGGCGGCTCCTCCGCTCCTGGCCGCGGGCACTGGGCCGAGGTCTGGACCCCGGCGGGCGACCTCCTTCTCAGCGGGACCACGGCCGAGCCGCTCGCGCTGGGGCCTCCGCCGAGCGCCGCCGAGGCCGTGGCCGCCCCAGCCAGCCTGCGCCTCGGCGATCGGCGCCTGCGGGTGATGACCCGCGAGCGGTCGATCGCCGGCGGGCCGGTGGTGATCCGCGTCGCGATTTCTGAAGCCACCCTCCACGATCGGGAGCGCGAGCTCTTGTTCGGGCTCGGGCTCGGCTTCGTCGTCGTGCTCGGCCTGGCGATGGCCGGCGGACGGCTGCTGGCCGTGCGGGCCCTGTCGCCGCTGGCGGCGATGGCGACGCGCGCCCGCCGGATCAGCGCGGAGCGGCTCTCCGAGCGGCTCGATGCGCGTGGGGCCGGGGGCGAGCTGGAGCAGCTCGCGGACGCCTTCAACGACACCTTCGCGCGGCTGGAGGCCTCGTTCGAGCAACTCCGGCGCTTCACGGCCGACGCCTCCCACGAGCTGCGAACGCCGCTCACGGCGCTGCGCAGCGTGGGCGAGGTCGGGCTCGCTCCCGGTCACTCGGCCGATCAGTACCGCGAGGTGGTGGCCTCGATGCTCGAGGAGGCGGACCGGCTGACGCGACTGGTCGACGCGCTGCTCCAGCTCTCGCGGGCCGAAGCGGGTCGCATCCCGCTCGCGCTGGAAGCGCTGGACGCGACCGAACTGGCGGCCTGGGTGGTGGCCCAGATTGCGGTGCTGGCCGAGGAGCGCGGGCAGCAGCTCACGTGCACCGGCGTCGTCGCGCCAGTGCAGGGCGACCGCGTCGTGTTGCACATGGCGCTGATGAACCTGGTCGACAACGCGATCAAGTACGGCCGCGTCGGCGGGCGGGTCGAGGTCCAGGTGGAGGCAGACGAGTCGGAGGTCCGCGTCGCCGTGCGCGACGACGGGCCGGGCATTGCCCCCGAGCACCGCGAGCGCGTCTTCGACCGCTTCTTCCGCGTGGACCGCGACCGCGGTCGCGCTCCCGGCGGCGCCGGCCTCGGCCTCGCCCTGGCGCGGTGGGCGGCCGAAGCCCACGGAGGCCGGATCGAACTGCAGAGCGAGGTCGGAGCCGGCACCACGTTCCGGCTGGTCCTGCCGCGCGCGCAGCGGGGCTGACCCGGGCGGACTGTCCGTGACGCCGGTCAGCTCCGCTGGCGGCGGGCCGCCACGAACGAGCGCACGCACAGCACCACGAAGACGAGGCACAGCGCGGCCGTGATCGACTGCGCGGCGACGGCGGCCGGGCGGGCGACGGTGCCGCCGGTCAACAGGGCCGGGAGTTGCAGCAGGCCGCGGGCCGAGCCCAGCACGCCGAACAGGCCGATCATGGCCGCGCCGTGCATGGCGTGGCGCCGCCAGCCCTCGCGGCGAGCGAGGGCCCCCAGCAGGGCGAGCGGCAGGCCGAGGAAGGCGGGGATCAGGGCCGTCACGCTGGCGGCGCCGGTGCCGAGGAAGAAGCCGAGGCCGACGATGCAGAGCAGGGCGCCGAAGATGATGGTGGTCTGGGGCATGGTCGCAGTCTAGCGGCTGGCCGGCGCGAGCAGCGTGGCCTCGATGAAGGCCAGCATCGTTTCCCGCAGGTGCTTCGCCAGCCTGGGGTCGGTCACCCCGTGACGTGACTTCGGGTAGAGCATCATCTGGAACGGCTTGCCCGCCTTCTGCAGCTCGTAGGCGAACTGCATCGTGTTCTGCGGGTGCACGTTGTCGTCGATCGCACCGTGGATCAGCAGCAGCTGGCCGTGCAGGTCCTTCGCCGCCGCCTTCGGCGCCGTGCGCGCGTAGCCGTCGGGATTGCCCGCCGGCGTCTTCATGTAGCGCTCGGTGTAGACCGAGTCGTAGTTGCGCCAGTCGGTGACCGGGCCGCCCGCGATGCCCATCGCGAAGTTCTTCGAGTGGGTCAGCGCGTAGCTGACCATGAAGCCGCCGTAGCTCCAGCCGTTGATGCCGATGCGCGAGGCGTCGACCCACGGCTGCTGCTTCAGCCAGGCGATCCCGTCCTCGACGTCGGCCAGCTCGGTCTCGCCCAGCCGTTGGTAGCCCGCCCAGGCCGACACCGCGCCCTTGCCGCTGGCCGTGCGGTTGTCGCAGACCCAGACGACGATCCCCTTCTGGGCGAGCAACTGGTGGTACAGGAAGCCGGTGCCGCCCCACGCGTCGCGCACCTGCGGCGCGTGCGGGCCGCCGTACGTCTGCTGGTAGACCGGGTACTTCGTCGCCGGGTCGAAGTCAGGTGGCTTGATCAGCATCGCCTCCATCTCGAACCCGTCGCGGGTCTTCACCTTCAGCAGCTCCGGCTTGCTGAGCCGGAACTGGGCGAGCGCCTTCACCTCGTTGGCGTCGATCAGCCGCACGAGCTTGCCGTCTGCGGCGTGCAGCCGCACCTGGGTGGGCGTCGAGAGATCGCTCCACGAGTCGACGTACTGCGAGAAGGACGGGTTGAACGTCGCGTTGTGCGTTCCGGCTGCCTCGCTCAGCCGCTTCTGGCCGCTGCCGTCGAGCTTGACCGAGTAGACGTCGCTGCCGATCGGGCTGCGCTCGGTGGCGGAGAAGTAGACGAGGCCCGCCTTCTCGTCGACCCCGTGGAGCTTCTGCGCTTCCCACTCGCCCGTGGTCACCGACCGGACCAGGCTCGCGTCCTTCGCGTAGTGGTACAGGTGCTTGAAGCCGCTGCGCTCCGAGAACCAGAGGAAGCCGCCGTCCTTCAGCCAGGTCGGGCTGCCCTGCGGCTCCACCCACGCCTTCGTCGTCTCGCGCAGCAGCACCTTCGTCTCGCCCTTGGCGCTGGCGCTCACCAGGTCGAGCCAGGTCTGCTCGCGGTCCTGGACCTGGAACACGAGGCGGTCGGAGCCGGGCGCCCACGCGACGTCGACGATCAGGATCTCGGCGGTGCCGTAGCGGCCGAGGTCGGCGAAGACCGGGGCGCCGCCCGCGACCGAGACGGAGGCGAGCCGCACGCCAGGGTTGCGGTCGCCGGCCTTGGGATAGGGCCACTGCTCGACACCGGGCCGGGTCGGCATGTCGTCGACCAGCGTGTAGAGCGGCACGCCGTGCTCGTCGAGGCGCAGGAAGGCGAGCTTCGCGGAGTCGGGGCTCCACCAGTACGCGCGGCGCTGGCCGCGGCCGAAGATCTCCTCCTCGTACACCCAGTCGAGCTGGCCGTTCAGCACCTGCTCGGAGCCGTCGGTCGTCAGCCGCCGCTCGCGCAGCGTCTCGACGTCCACCACGTGCAGGTCGTGGTCGCGCACGAAGGCGACGACGCGGGCGTCGGGGCTGAGGCTCGGCAGGTGCTCCTCGCCCGGGGTCGCGGTCAATCGCGTCAGGCGGTCCGCGCCGAAGCGCCACAGCCACAGGTCGCGGGCCAGCACGACCAGCGCGAGCTGGCGTCCGGCGTCCTTGACGAGGCTGCGGCTGCGCGCGAGCTTCTTCGCCTCGCCGGCGTCGACGCCGGGCACGCGCGCGATCGCGGCCTCGAGCTTCGCCGCGTCGAACAGCGGCTGCTCGATCCCGGTCAGCGCGTCGACCTTGCGCCACTCGCCGCTGCTGGCCATGCGGCCGCCGCCCGCGCCGGGCTCGTCCGCCCGGAAGTGCGCATAGGCCTTGTCGTCGAGCCACTCGACGCCGGACACCGGCCGGCCCGAGAAGTCGAGTTTCTTCTCCGGGTCGTACAGGTCGTCGAGGGTGAGCGCGCGCTGTTGCGCGGCGACGGGAAGGGCGAGGGCCGCACCGAGCAGCGCGGCGGCGAAGGTGGAGAGTCGCAAGGTGAGCCTCCTGCAGCGCGAGAGCGACGCGCCCGGGCGGGGCGTCGGAGCCTCGGCGCGCGGAGTATAGGCGCGGCCGGGGGCAGCCGTTCGGCGTATCCTCGGTCTCGGACCGGCACCGCCACCTGGCGAGGGCTGCAAGGGCGAAGCGACATCGAGCTCTCGAGTGCGCGGGCCAGCGAGGAGCGCCGATGGCCTTCCGCTTCACCGTGGGTCGCGTCATCCCGTCCGGCCTGATCTTCCTGGCGCTGTTCGCAGCCGCGATCGCGGTCGACGGACTGCTGCACCTGCTCGGCCTGGTCCGCGTCGGACGCTACCTCGGCGTCGTCGGCACCCTCTTCATCCTGGCCTCCTTCCTCTACTCGCTGCGCAAGCGGCGGATCCTCGAGCGCGGATCACCGAAGCGGTTGCTGCAGTCCCACGAGTTGCTGGCGTGGCTCGGGGCGTCGATGGTGCTGGTCCACGGCGGCATCCACCTGAACGCCTTCGTGCCCTGGCTCGCGCTGGTGGCGATGATGGTGGTCGTCGCCAGTGGCCTGACGGGCAAGTACCTGCTGCAGGAGGCCCGCGAGAGCCTGCGCGAGCGCGGCGAGGAACTGCGGGCCTCCGGCCTGCAACCCGTCGACGTCGAGCGCGAGTTGCTGCGGCTGTCGCTGATGGTCGACGCGATGAAGAAGTGGCGCAGCGTCCACATGCCGCTGACGATGGTCTTCGCCGGGCTCGCGGGCATCCACCTGCTCGCGACGTTGCTGTTGTGGCGGTGGTGAGCCATGAAAGGGACCTGGATCGCGCTCGCCACCACGCTCGTCCTCGGCGGCGCCGCCGCGCTCGTGGCGCCCTACCCGGCGTTGACGCCAGGCCCGCTCGGCCCGGGACACCTGAAGCTCGGCAACGACTGCCTGTCCTGCCACGTCCTGCTGAGCGGCCCGTCACGGGACAAGTGCGTCTCGTGCCATCCGATCGACGGCATCGGCCTGCGCACGAGCGATGGCCAGCCGCGCCGCCCCGAGCGGCCGCGCTCGAACCGCGTGCACCGCGCGCTGGCGGGCGGCCAGGCCGCCTGCGACACCTGCCACGTCGCGCACCGCGGTGCCCCGGGCGGTGCCCCCGACCTTCGCTTCTCCCACGCCGTGTTGCCCGCGGAGTTGCGCCCGCAGTGCCTCGACTGCCACACGGAGGATCGCCCGCGCGACGGCCTCCACGCGAACCTGGCCGCCAACTGCTCCAATTGCCACGGGTCGGAGGCCTGGAAGCCGGCGACCTTCGAGCACGAGCGCTACTTCCGCTTCGACCGGCACCACCCGTCGCGCTGCACCGACTGCCACCCGGTGGCCAGCGACTTCAAGGTCTACACCTGCTACGGGTGCCACGAGCACACGCCGGCGAAGATGGCGGACGAGCACCGCAAGGTGAAGGCCCAGGACCTCGGCCGGTGCGCGCGCTGCCACCGCTCGGGAGACGAGCACGACATCCGCGGTGGCGAGCGCGGCGGCGACGGGGGCGACGAGGGCGACGACGACGAGTGAGCCGCCTCGCCCCGGCGTTGCTAGGGCTTGGGCGGCGGTGCGAAGCGGGAGCGGTCGAGGGGAGCGTTCACCGCGGCCTTCGCGACCTCCATGATCTCGACCCGGGCGTTGAACTCGAGTTCGACGCGGAACGGGAGCGTGATCCCGTCGACCGTGCGGAAGTCGCCGTAGTAGGCACGCTGGGCGTAGGGCTTGTCGCCCTGGGTGTAGTCGAGCACCTGGCTGTCGACCGCGACCTCGAGGAAGGTGCGCGGATCGAGGTGCCACGTTTCGACCGCGGGCGCCGCCCCGGCCGCGCCGGGGATCGTGACCTTCAGTGCAATCGTCGTCGTGCCGTTGACCTCTCCGCTGCCGGCCTTCTCGACCGTGATGCCGCGGGTCGCGGGGTCCAGCAACAGCGGCGCGAAGACGGCCTCGCGCCGCATCTGGGGCTCGTAGGTGGCCATGTCCTTGTCGCCCGCGACGTGCAGCGGCGTCGGGCTCAGGAACTTGTGCCGGAGCCAGGCGCCCTTCTCGTCCCAGGCCCGGGTCGCCGGGCCGCCGGCCACCGAGTACTCGAGCCGGAACAGGTCCGTCGGTTCGGCCCGCAGCCGCAGCAGGGTGAAGTCCGAGCGCTCGCTGAACGCGCGGTAGGTGCCACTCAATTCGAGGCTGCGGACCTGCTTCCAGCGCTCGGCGCCGCCGCGAGCGGCCGCGTAGTGCTGCACGATCTCGCCGACGCCGAGCGCGTCTGGGGTCGTGGCGGCCGCCCGCGCAGCGGGGCTCGTCGCCGGGCCGGACGCGCTCGCCGGCGCGGCTGCCGCGGCCGAGGCGAGCGCGCTCTGCCGCACGTCGTAGGCGACCAGTTCCTGGTGATCGCGCAGGTACAGCTTGCCGCCCGCGAGGCTGGGCGCCGTCCACGCCTTGGTGGCTCCGCTCAGCGCCCGCACCCGGCCCAGCTCCTGGTAGGACTCGGGCGTGGCGCGGACCAGGGCCAGCGTGCCCTCGTCGCCGATCACGAACAGCAGGTCGCCGGCGGCGATCAGCGAGCCCTTGCCGAAGCCGCGGGCCGCCCAACGACGCGCGCCGGTCTTGCTGTCGAGGCAGCGGAACGTCCCGTTGTCGAAGCCGTAGATCTCGTTGCCCACGCGGACCGATGCGTTGAAGTGGTTGCGCATCAGGCGCTCCGACCACAGCGGCTCGACTTTCCACTGGCCGGCCGCATCGCGCCGCACCGAGAGCGCCAGCGAGCCGAACGCGTCGTCGGAGGTCGACACGAACACGACGTCGCCCGGCAGGATCACGGGAATCGCGATCGCCGAGCGCGGGATCGTCTCGTAGTCCCACAACAAGGTTCCGTCGAGGGCCAGGCCGGCCACGCGGGTGCCGCGCGAGAACACGAGCTGGCGCACGCCGGCCAGCTCGGCGACGACGGGTGACGCGTACGAAGGCGGGCCGGGGAAGCCGCCGCGCCAGCGCAACTCGCCGGTCTTCGCGTCGAAGGCGGCGACGGCGCCGATCGGCCGCGGCTGAGCCGCCGCCGCCGCCGCGGGATCCACGCTGGCGTCGGGTGTCGGTGCCGGGTTCGGCCCGGCCTTGGCCGCAGCCTCCGCCTTGGCCTTGTCGACCAGGTCCTTCGTACCGACCTCGACGACGACGAGCCCGTCGACGACGAGCGGCGACATCGCGTAGCCGTAGCGCGGCACCGCGTCGTAGGCCGTGAGATCGCGCTCCCAGATCACCTTGCCGGTGGCGACGTCGAGCGCCACCAGCCGCGAGGAGGACGACACCACGTAGAGCCGGCCGTCCTGAACGGTGGGCGTGGAACGCGCGCCGTCGCCGAACTCGAGCACGAACGGCTTGCCGAGCGCGGTGCGCCACAGCGGCTTGCCGTCGGCGGCGGCGAAGGCCAGCACCGCTTCTTCGCCGCTGTCGACGCCGAGCGTGAAGAGCCGATCGCCGACGACCGTGACCGCCGAGAACCCGGCGCCGATCGTCCGCCGCCACAACTCGACGGGGCCGCTCGCGGGCCACGCGGTCGCCAGTCCAGCCGCCGACGCCGTGCCGTCCCGCCCCGGGCCGCGGAACTGCGGCCACTCGCCGCCCGCCGGCTCTCCCGCCAGCGCGGCGCCCGCCATGCAGAGCGCGACCGTGAGCCCGCCCAGGACGGGCCCGACACCACAGGAACCTCGGCGATGTGCGTTCATTTGGATGATCCCCTTGCCCGCGCCGATTCTGTCACGGGCAGGGCTGACCCGCGGCGGCTAGCCGAGCAGCGGCGTCAGGTCGTGCAGCAGCGCGTCGAAGCCGCCGGGGACCGCGGCCGGAGTCCTGTCGAGAACCGTTCCCTTGCGGCCCGTGGGGCACACCGTGAGGCCCACGCCACTCGCCTCGAGGCGCAACTCCGACCCGCACGAGCGGCAGCAGATCACATTGCCCGGACCATCGGCTGCCGAACGCACCACGATCGGGCCGCACGACGGGCACTCGAGCAGCGGGATGCCCGGCTCGGCGTGGCCGACGACATGGTCGAGCGCGCCGCGGCCGCCCAGCGCGAGGAAGGCGAGGGCGAGCTCGGGGTCGAACTGGCGACCGCGCTCGCGACGGATCTCGTCGAGGGCCGCGTCGAGCGGCCGACCGCGGCGGTAGGGGCGGGCGCTGGTCATCGCGTCGAAGGCGTCGGCGATGCCCACGATCCGGGCGTCGATCGGAATCGCGCTGCCCGCCAGGCCGGCGGGGTAGCCGCGGCCGTCGAGTCGCTCGTGGTGGGAACGCACCGCGGGCAGCGCGATGCGTCCGAGCGGCAGCTCGCCGAGCAGCCGGGCCCCGATCTCCGGGTGGGTGCGCATGATCGCGAACTCGTCGTCGGTCAGGCGCGCCGGCTTCTTCAGCACGGCGTCGGGCACCCCGACCTTGCCGAGGTCGTGCAGGAAGCCGCCGATCGTCGCCCGCGCCACCAGCATCGGCGGCAGGCCGGCCTCGGTGGCCAGCAGCCAGGCGAGCTGGGACACGCGCCAGAGGTGCCCGCCCGTGTACGGGTCGCGGGCTTCCACGACGTGGGCCGTGGCCAGCAGGCCCCGCAGCGCCACCACGACGGCCTCCGGCGTGCCGGCAGCGGGCCGGCCGGGGCGCGCCTCCGCGACCGCAGCGGTGGCGCCGGCCGCGGCGGTCGTCGCGGAAAGTGAATGCTCCATCCAGGTCTCCAGTTCGTCGCGATGTGCGAAGCCCGACCGCCGGGCGATCGGCTGTCCGTCCCGGAACAGCAGCTGTGCCGGCAGCACGCGCACTCCGAAGCGCGAGAGCGCACCGGGGCAGCGGTCGGCGTCGATCACGCCGACCCGGACCCGGCCTGCGACCCGCCCCAGCAACGCGTCCAGCTCGGGCCGCAGCCGCCGGCAGCTCGTGCACCAGTCGGCGCCGAAGCTCAGCAGCGTCGCGCCGGTCCCGGGCTGGAGCGCCGCGTCCAGTTCGCCCGATGTCCACTCTCCGACGTGCAGGGCCATGCGTGCCTCGTCGGCCGGGCGAGCGGCACGTGCAGCGCCGCTCGCCCGGTCCGTCGCCAGGATCAGCGCAGCGTCTTCCAGGCGCCGTCCGCCTTGGCGATCGTCATCGCCGGGTCCTTGTCGAACATGGCCTTGGCCTCGGCCGACGAGAACAGGTAGGTGACGCCGTCCTTGACCGAGAAGATCTCCGGGTTGGCGGCGATCTTCTTGCCCATCGCGACGCCCGTCGCGCACCAGCCGTGGTACGCCACGCCGAACGCCTTGGCATCCTTCTCGAACATCGCCTTGGCCTCGGGCGCCGAGAACAGGAAGGTCTGGCCGTCGCGCACGGCGCTCCACTTCGGATCGCCCTTGACCGCCTTGTTCATCTTCACGTAGGCGACGGGGCAATAGCCGCCGATCGCCGCTTCCTTGTCCGCCGCCAGCGCCGAGATCGAGGTCAGGGCCAGGCCCGCCGCCAGCACCCACGAAAAGATTCGCTTCATGTCTTTGTTCAACGCTCCCCACGGGCGGTGCCGCGTCGTGCCGCAACCGTCTGTCCCGTGCACCGACAAGCTAGGCGCTGCCGGCGCGCGGGCCTGTGGGCGGATTCACAGGACGGCGGGAAATCCACGAGTGTGAGCTTTCCGACAGCGCAGGTCGCCGGCCCCCTCTACGCTTCGGCCACGGAGGAGATCGGCAGGATGAATGCGGGGACGCCAGCGGAAGCCGTACGTGAAGACGCGCGACGCCTCTACGGCTTCGCCCCCAACCTGCTGCTCGAGATGTCGCTGAGCCCCGCCGTGGCCCGCGCCTTCCTGGCCGCCGAGCAGGCGCTGCGCGGGTGCAGCCTCGACGCGGCCCAGCGCCACGCCGCGCGGCTGGCGGTGTCGGTCTTCGACGAGTCCGTCTACGGCCGGGCGCAACACGCGACGGCGGCCCGGGCCGCGGGCGTCGACGCCGCCGACGTGACCGCGATCGACCAGGGCCACCTGCCCGACGCGGCCCGCTTCCGCGGCGTCG
This sequence comes from Vicinamibacteria bacterium, assembly GCA_023701125.1. GTDB lineage: Bacteria > Acidobacteriota > Vicinamibacteria > Fen-336 > Fen-336 > WYBL01. The sequence goes on from JAMPXO010000097.1 coordinate 12,350, forward strand.
TGTCCGCGACCTGGCAGTTGCTCGAGGCCCGCGGCAGCCTCGCCGACGGCCAGGTGCGCCAACTCGAGCGCCAGGGTGTCGAGCGACCCCAGCTCTACGAGATCGTCGCCCTGATCGCGCTGACGATGCTCGGCGACTGGATCGACCACCTGGCACCCGCCGAAGTCGATCCCCAGTTCACGCCGCCACTCGCCAGCCGGGCAATGCAGGAATAGGATCGGGGACGCAATGGCGGAACGCACGAAGCTCTGGTACCTGAAGAACGTCAACCTCTTCCACGAGATGTCCGCCGACCAGATGGCGATGGTCGAGCGCACCACCGTGATGAAGGAGATCCGCCGCAAGGAAGTGCTGTACCTGCCAGGCGATGCGGGCGACCGCGTCTACGTGCTCAAGCGCGGGGTCGTCAAGATCGCCACCCTGCTCGAGGACGGCCGCGAGATGATCCTGGCGCTGCTGCGCCCGGGCGAGGTGTTCGGCGAAGAAGCCGTGCTCGACACCGCGCCGCGCGATCACATGGCCGAGGCCTACGACGACGCGCTGATCTGCATCATCAACCGCAACGACTTCATGGAGATGATGCGCAGCCACCCGGGCATGGCGTTCAAGGTCACCAAGCTGATCGGCTTCCGGCTCAGGACGTTCCGCGCCCGCGTCGAGTCGCTGCTGTTCAAGGGCGCGCCGGCGCGGCTGGCCCAGATCCTGCTCGACCTCGGCGCCGAGCACGGCGTCAAGGACAGCGCCGGCATCGTGCTGCCGCTCAAGCTCAGCCAGCAGGACCTCGCCAACCTGATCGGCCTGACCCGCGAGTCGGTCAACCTGGCGCTGGCCGACTTCCGCCGCCGTGGCCTGGTCGAGGTCGACGGCCGCACCATCCGCATCCTGAAGCCGGACGAGCTGCGCGCGACTCCCTGATCGGGCGCGGGCGGGCGAAGCGTTCGCCCGTTTGTAGATTGTTCCGCCCCCGGCCTCGCCCGAGGCCGGTCCACGTCGCGCCGTCGGCCGCAGTCACGCGGCAGCTCCGCTGGCACGCAGGTTGCGCCTGCCGATACGGTCGCCGCCGGCCGCTGCATGGCGGGGCTCGTCCAAAGGAGAACGATATGAGCGAATGGAGTCCCACGTTCGCCGCGTTGCTGGCGTCCGTCGCGCTGACGGCGCAGGCCGGCGAGATCACGCTGTACGAGACCGCCGACTTCGGCGGCAGGAACGTGACCCTGCGTGCCTATACCCAGAACGTCGGCGAGGTCGGCTTCAACGACCGGACCTCGAGCCTGGTGGTGCAGTCGGGCCGCTGGGAGGTCTGCGCCGACCCCGGCTTCGGCGGCTACTGCACGACGCTCGTGCAGGGCGAGTACCGGAGCCTGGACGGCCGCCTCAACAACCGGATCTCGTCCGCGCGCGAGGTCGGCTCCACGCCCGCCGAGGCCGGCAACTACGGCAACTACGGCAGGGGCAGCATCGAGCTGTTCGGGCGGCCGGACCAGGCCGGCCGATCGATCCGGATCGACAAGGACATGGCCGACCTGCGGGGCGGCGGCTTCAACGACCGCGCCGCGAGCGTCGTCGTCCACACCGGCTCCTGGGAGCTGTGCTCCGACCCGGCCTACGGCGGGACCTGCCGCGTCTACGCGCCCGGTCGCTACGACAACCTCGGCTACGGCATGGCCAAGGCGATCTCGTCCGCGCGCCTCGTGCGCAGCCGTCGGCAAGCACCGTTCGTCCACGGCGGCGGGTGGGGCGGTGCCAGCGCCCGCGACGCACGCGCGCGCGTGATCCTCTACGAGGGCGACCGCCTCGGAGGGCGCAGCATGGCGATCTCCGACAGCATGTACGACCTCAGGCGGAGCGGCTTCAGCGACCGCTCGCGGTCGGTCGTCGTCGAAGGCGGCACATGGCTGTTCTGCACGGAGCCCGACTTTCGTGGCCAGTGCCGGGTGATGGGGCCGGGCCAGTACCCGCAACTCGAGCCCGCCCTGCAGTACTCGATCTCGTCGCTGCGGCCGACCGGGCCCGAGGCCGAAGAAGTCAACCGGCCCGCGGCCGCAGACGGCAGCCTCGTGTTGTATGCGGACCCGGGGTTCGCCGGGAAGAGGCTCGCCGTCCACAACGACGTGCGGGACCTCGGCGATCGCGATTTCGAGCACAAGGCCGGCTCGCTCACGATCTGGCAGGGCAACTGGGAGGCCTGCACCGAGGAAGACTACGGCGGCCGCTGCGCCGTGTTCGGGCCGGGACGCTACTCCAACCTGTTCGGGCTGAAGGACAGGATCGCCTCGATCCACCAGGTGTACTAGAGAGACGGGCTGGCGCAGTGGCGCCGCCTCCGCGCCAGGCATCCCTCGTCTGGCACGGGGGTTGCTCCTGGCCCGGCGGCACGCCATCGCCCAACCGGCGGCGTGAAGGAGGCTCCCATGGCAGGGCTCGGCGGCAAGGCTCCCACCCAGATCACCTGGATCGTGTGTCTCGTGCTGTACGTCGTGGCGCTGATGGGAGCGTTCGGGCTCGTGCGCATGAGCGCCAACGTCGTCCAGTGGTCGTGGGTGATCGGCTTCGGTCTGCTGCTCCTCGCGGTCAAGGTGCGAGGCCTCTAGTCCGGGCGGCCTGCTACCCGCTCCGCAGCAGGTGGGCGCGCAGCAGCGACCCGCGCAGGCGGCTCAGCAGCACGCGCTTCTGGATCGGCTTGGTCAGGTAGTCGTCGGCCCCGAGGTCGAACGCGCGCACCTCGTCGTCGACGCGCGGAACGCCGGTCAGGAAGATCACGGGGATGCTGCGGGTGGAGAGGTTGCCGCGAATCAGCGCGAGCAGCCCGAGGCCGTCGAGGCCGGGCATCACCAGGTCGGTCAGCACGAGGTCCGGCGTCTCGGAGAACAACAGCGCTCGCGCTTCGTCCCCGCTGCTGGCGGTGACCACGTCGTAGTCGTTCTCCTGCAGCAGCTCGCGCAGCGTCTGCAGCATCTGGGGGTCGTCGTCGACCGCGAGGATGCGCGTGCGGCGGGCGCTCAGCACGTCGCCGGACAGGGCGGGTGGCACCCGGGTCAGGCTGTGGCCCGGGAGCAGCTCGGCCACGGCCATCTCGACATCGGGTGCGTCGTCCGGCGGCACGACGCGGAGGATCTCTTCCAGCGTCGTGATCCCTTCGCGGACCCGGGCCAGGCCGTGCACGTACATGGTGCGCATGCCCGAGGACCGCGCGGCGCGGCGCATCAGGTCCTCCGAGCCCTGGGCGAGCACGACGGAGCGCACCCGGGGCGTCGCACGCATCAGCTCGTAGATCGCGGTGCGGCCCTTGTAGCCCACGTTGTTGCACAGCTCGCAGCCCCGAGGGCGAGCGGCGCCGGTCGGGTCGACGCGCTTGCACGAGCACAACGTGCGGACCAGGCGCTGGCCCAGGACGGCGAGCAGGGAGGACGCGACGAGGTAGGCCGGCACTCCCATCTCCACCAGCCGGGTCACCGCCGACGAAGCGTCGTTGGTGTGGAGGGTGGACAGCACGAGGTGGCCGGTCTGGGCCGCCTGGAAGACGATCTCGGCCGTCTCCACGTCGCGGATCTCGCCGACCATCACGACGTTCGGGTCCTGGCGCAGGATCGACCGCAGTCCGGCCGCGAAGGTGAGCCCGCTGCGGGCCGAGACGGCGACCTGATTCACGCCCGCCAGCCGGTACTCGATCGGGTCCTCGATCGTCACGATGTTGGTGGCCTCGTCGCGGAGGAAGTTGAGGGCGGCGTAGAGCGTGGATGTCTTGCCGCTCCCGGTCGGCCCGGTCACCAGCACCAGCCCCTGCGGGCGACGCAGCATCTCCTTGAACACCACGAGCACGTCGGGCTCGAAGCCCAGCTCCTCCAGCAGCACCTGCGCCCGCTGCTGGACCAGCACGCGGATCACCACCTTCTCGCCTTCGGCCGTGGGCAGCGTGGACATCCGCAGGTCGTAGGGCTTGCCCCCGACCCGCACGTGCGCCCGCCCGTCCTGCGGCAGCCGGCGTTCCGAGATGTCCATGTGGGCGGTGATCTTGATCCGCGAGACGATCCGGTTCTGGGTGCGCTTCGGAATCGTCATGATCTGGCGGAGCATGCCGTCGACGCGGTAGCGCAGGTTGATCGACTTCTCCTGCGGCTCGATGTGGATGTCCGAAGCGCCGGCGCGGATCGCGTCGGCGAGGATGGCGTTCACCAGCTTGACGATCGGGCCGTCTTTCGTGGCGTCGACCGGACCCGCCTCCGCCAGGGCGTCCACCTCCGACGTCTCGGCGATCACCGACACCTGGGCCGCGAGGTCCAGGCTCTCGAAGCGCGCGAGCGAAGCGTCTTCGTCTTCGTAGAAGCGCTCGAGGGCCAGCAGCAGCTCCGACTCCGGAGCCACCACGGGCTTGACCTTGAGCCCGGTCCTGAAGCCGATGTCGTCGGCGGCGACCACGTCCGTGGGGTCGGCCATGATCAGGTAGAGGTCGCGGTCCTGCACCATCCAGGGCAGGCAGGCGTACTTCAGGGCCAGCTCCCGGGGCACCAGCGCCAGCACGCTTTGTTCGACGTCGACCGCCACCAGGTCCGCGGTGGGGATCTGGAGCTGGTGGCCCACGGCCTCGCAGATCTGCACCTCGGACACGAAGCCGAGATCGACCAGCACGTGGCCCAGGCGCGTACCTTTCGCATTGCGTTGGGCGGCGAGGGCCTCGGTGAGCTGTTCGCCCGTGATCGCGCCCTGGGCGACGAGGGCATCCCCGAGGCGGAGGCGGCCGCGTCCCGCGGCGGGCGAGAGAAGCGAAGGCGGGAGTGCGCTCATGGAGTGGTCAAGGGCACGTTCCGCGCCAGCAGCGTGTGTCCGGGACCCGTGCGCTCCAGCCGACCCACGATCGCCTGGGCGTCAGCGCCGCTCCGAAGGCCGTCTCCGTGCGTGCCCCTTTGTACAACCTGCAAGCCGACGCCGGGCGGCGATGCTGCAGGCCGAGGGTATCCATGGCATCGCGCTTGCTCCCACAACAGCCGAACAAGGTATGCCCAGCCCAGGTTCCCGAGACACCTTGCCCGGTCCCCGCGCCAGCGCGCGGATGGCGCGGGCCTGCGCGATCGCCACGATTCTCCTCGGCGCCCTCGGAGTCCTGGGATGGGTGACTCCGTGGCCCATCCTGGCGAGCCTCCACCCCGGCTCCATTCCGATGGCCCCGAGCACGGCGCTGGTTCTCCTGCTGCTCGCCCCGGCCCTGGTCCTGGACGCTCGCCGGCCGTCGCCAGGATGGACGGCGGCCGCCGCCCTGTTGGTCTTGGGCCTCGCCTGCGTCCGGCTGGTCAGGGGCCTGCCGCTGCTCGATGCTGTGCTGCTCGGCCCGCTGGAGACGCGCGGCCTCTCGACCGGACAGCTCTCTCCGCTGACGGCGGCTGCGCTGTTCGTCGCGAGCCTCGGCATGCTGTGCATCGGGCTGGCCGGACGCCACCGCGTGCTGGGTTCCGTCGGCGCGACCCTGGCGCTTGCCGTCAGCCTGCTCGGCGTCGTCGTCACTCTCGGCTACGCCTTCGGTGCGCCGCTGCTGTCCGGAGGGAAGGTCGTGCCGATGGCCTTCTCGACCGGGCTGGCCGTGACCAGCCTCGGGCTGGCCGTGATCAGCCTCGCCCCGCTCGACAGCGCTCCGCTGCGTCCGTTCACCGGTCCGTCGGCGCGAGCGAGGCTGTTGCGCTCGTTTCTGCCGGTCGCTCCGGCCATCCTGATCGTGGAGGCCGTGCTCGAGCAGTTCGACGGCTTGAACCCGGCCCTGCACGCCGCTCTTGCGAGCCTGGTGGCGGCCCTGGTGGGGGCCGCCCTCGTGGTCTACACGGCCCGCGGTGTCGGCCGCGACCTGGACCTCGCTCAGGCCGAGCGCGAGCACTCGCGGCGGGATGCCGATCGACTGGCGGCCATCGTGCAGTCCTCTTCGGACGCCATCTACGCGAGCGACCTGGAGGGGACCATCGTGGCCTGGAACCCGAGTGCCGAGCGGCTGTTCGGTTACGCCCAGGGCGAGGCGCTGGGCCGCTCGGCCGGCGTGCTCGCGCCGCCCGGCGCCGCGGACGCGTCGGGCGTGATCCTGCGGAGAGCCGACGCGGGACAGGGTCTCGAGCGTGGCGAAGCGAGGGCCGTCCGCAAGGACGGCTCCGAGCTGCGCGTCTCGATCACGCGGTCGCCCCTGCGCGATTCCGCGGGCCAGGTCGTGGGAACCTCGGTGATCGCCCGCGACGTGTCGGAGCAACGGCGCGCCGACGACGCGCTGCGGGAGAGCGAAGAGAAGCTCAGAGCCCTGTTCGATTCCGCGACCGTGGGGATCCTGTTCGCCGACATCGACGGCCGAGTCTTCGACGCCAATGAGCAGATCCTCCGGATGTCGGGCTACACCCGCGGCGACTTCCAGGCGGGTCTGCGCTGGATCGACCTGAATCCCCCGGAGTTCCTGGCCGCGACCGCGGAGCGGATCGCGGAGGCGCGCGAGAAGGGCTCGTGCGTGCCCTACGAAACCCAGTACGTCCACAAGGATGGGACTCGGCGCTGGGTGCTGGTGGGATTCGTCCTGCTCGAGCCCGACCGGCAGCGATCGGTGGGGATCGTGATCGACATCGACGCCCGCAAGCGGGCGGAAGAGGAGCTGAGACGGTCCGAGGCGCGTTTCGCACGGGTCTTCCGGTCCGACCTGATCGCCATCGCCATCGCGGAGCGCGCGACGGGACGCCTGATCGACGTCAACCCGCGCTGGTCGGAGTTCTTCGGCTACGCGCCTGACGAGGCGATCGGCCGCACCACGCTCGAGCTGGGCCTGTGGGTGGATCCCGCCGCGCGCGCGCGCTGCGTCGGCACGCTCGCGGCCGGGAGTGCCACGTCGCGGGGCGAGGGGGAGTTCCGCCACAAGTCCGGCGAGATCCGCCCGGCCCTGTTCTCGGTGGAGGCGATCACGCTGCCCGGGATCAGCGAGCCCCTGGTGATGGTGGTCTTCGTCGACATCACGGAGCGCAAGGCGCTCGAGTCGAGGCTGCGCGAGAGCGGGCAGGAGTACCGCCTCCTGTTCGACCACAGCCCGCATCCGATGTGGGTCTTCGACGCCGAGACGCTCGCGTTCCTGGCGGTCAACGACGCCGCGGTGCGGCTCTACGGCTTCTCCCGGGACGAGTTCCTGGGCATGACGATCGAGCAGATCCGCCCTGCCGAAGAAATCGCGTCGCTGCGCGAACACGTCGCCACGATGGGCGAGTCCTTGAGCCTCCCGGCGACCCAGGTCCGGCATCAAAAGAAGGACGGCTCGCTGCTCGAAGTCGCCGGGTCCTCCAGCCCGATCCAGTTTCGAGGCCGGCGGGCCCACCTGGTCCTGGCCGAAGACGTCAGCGAAAAGAAGCGGCTGGAAGCGCAGCTCCGCCAAGCCCAGAAGATGGAGGCCGTCGGCCGCCTGGCCGGAGGCGTGGCCCACGACTTCAACAACTCCCTGGGCGTGATCCTGGGCTACACCGAGCTGCTGATACGGCAGGCGAGCGAGGGCCATCGGCGGGAACTCGAGCAGATCCTGAAGGCCACCCAGCGGGCGGCCAGTCTCACCCGCCAGCT
>JAMPXO010000223.1 GCA_023701125.1 Vicinamibacteria bacterium
AGAGCGACCGCCTGGTGCGGGCGGCGGGTCGGATGGCGATGGGGCTGCATGCGGAGTGGGTCGTGGCCTCGGTCGAGAGCGCGACCCAGCCGCCGCTGTCGGCGACCGAGCGCGAGCTGCTGGCGGCGACGCTGAAGCTGGCCGAGGAGCTGGGCGCCGAGACGGCCGTGCTCGCCGGCGAGAGCGTCGCGACCGCACTGCTGGAGTTCGCCCGGGAGCGCAACGTCAGCAAGCTGGTGGTCGGCAAGCCCCACCATGCGCGCTGGCGCGACCGGCTGCAGGGGTCGCTGGTCGACGAGATCGTCCGCGCCTCCGGCGAGATCGACGTCTACATCATCTCGGGCGAGCGCGCCGAGGCCCGTCCCGTCTCGCGCGGTCCGCGTCCCGCCGCCCCCGGCCTGCGCGTGGCGTACGCCTGGGCGATCGGCGTGGTGGTGGCCTCGACGCTCCTCTGCGCCGCGATGTTCCGGCGCTTCGACAACTCCAACCTGATCATGGTCTACCTGCTGGGTGTGGCCTTCGTGGCGGCGCGCCACGGGCGCGGGCCGTCCGTGCTGGCCGCGGTCGGCAGCGTCGCCGCGTTCGACTTCTTCTTCGTGCCGCCGCAGCTGACCTTCGCGGTCGCCGACACCCAGTACGTCATCACCTTCGCGGTCATGCTGCTGGTCAGCCTGCTGATCAGCAACCTGTCGGTGCGAGTGCGCGCCCAGGCCGACAGCGCCCGCGAGCGCGAGCAGCGCACGCGGGTGCTCTACGCGCTCTCGCGCGAGCTGGCGGCCGCGCGCAGCCTCGACGCGGTGGCCGCGGCGGTCTCGCGCCAGGTCGCGGAGCTGTTCCGCGGCGCGGCGATCGTGCTGGTCCCGGGAGCGGACGGCGACCTGGAGCCGCTCGCGGCGCCGCCGCTGGACGCTCGCGAGGCGGCCGTCGCGCAGTGGGCGTTCGAGCATCGCCAGGCGGCGGGCCTCGGCACCGACACGCTGCCGGGCGCGGCCGCGGCCTACTGGCCGCTGGAGGGCTCGCGCGGCACCCAGGGCGTGCTCGGCGTGCGCCCCGACCCGGCCCTGCTGCCGCTGCACCCGGACCAGGTCCACCTGCTGTCGGCCCTCGCCCGCCAGGCGGCGTCCGGCCTCGAGCGGGCGCGGCTGGCCGACGACGCGGAGCACGCGCGGGTCGCCGTCGAGGCCGAGCGGTTGCGCTCGACGCTGCTCTCCTCGGTGTCGCACGACCTGCGCACGCCGCTGGCCGCGATCGCCGGCTCCGCCAGCAGCCTGCTCGGCGAAGACCCGCTGTCCGACGTGGCCCGTCGCGAGCTGACCCAGGCGATCCACGACGAGGCGTTCCGGCTCAACCGGCTGGTCACCAACCTGCTCGACATGACCCGGCTGGAGAGCGGTGCCGTCGTGCTCGAGCGCGACTGGCACTCGCTCGAAGAGCTGGTCGGCGCGGCACTCGCGCGACTCGGCCCGGCCGCGGACGGCCGCCGCATCCGCATCGATCTGCCCGACGCGCTGCCTCTCGTCTCGGGCGACGGCGTGCTGCTCGAGCAGGTGTTCGTCAACCTGCTGGAGAACGCGTTGAAGTACGCCGACGGCGAGACGCGGGCGACGGCCGCGCTCGAGGACGGCCGCGTGCACGTCACCGTCGAGGACGACGGCCCGGGGCTGCCGCCCGGGGCGGAGGAGCGGGTGTTCGAGAAGTTCCGGCGCGAGGCGCGGGGCGGGCGCGGCTTCGGCCTCGGGCTGCCGATCTGCCGCGCGATCGTCGCCGCTCACGGCGGGCGCGCGTGGGCGGAGAACCGCAGCCCGAGCGGCGCTTCGTTTCACTTCACGCTCCCGCTTCACGATCCGCCGCCCGAAGCCGGCGAGGCGGCGCCGTGAGCGCTCCGGGCGAGGCGGTCGCCCCGCTGGTGCTGGTGGTCGAGGACGAGCCGCAGGTGCTGCGCTTCCTGCGTGCGTCGCTCGGCGCGCACGGCTATCGGCTGGTGGAGGCGACCTGCGGCGAAGAGGCGCTGCGCGAGGCGGCGACGCGGGCCCCGGACGTGGTGCTGCTCGACCTCGGGTTGCCGGACCTGGACGGCGTCGAGGTGGCGCGGCGGCTGCGCGAGTGGAGCGCGGTGCCGATCGTCGTGCTCTCGGCGCGCGGCCAGGAGCGCGACAAGATCGAGGCGCTCGACGCGGGCGCCGACGACTACCTGACCAAGCCGTTCGGGGTCGGCGAGCTGCTGGCCCGGCTGCGGGTCGCGCTGCGCCACGCCGCGCGCGGCACCGCGGGCGACGAGCCGTGCGTCGAGGTCGGCGAGTTGCGGATCGACCTGGCGGCGCGCCGGGTCTTCGTCGGCGGCGAAGAAGCGCGGCTGACCCGCACCGAGTACAACCTGCTGGCGCTGCTCGCCCGTCACGTGGGCAAGGTCCTCACCCATCGCCAGTTGCTGAAGGAGGTCTGGGGACCGGGCGCGGTCGCGCAGTCCCACTACCTGCGCGTGTACATGGGCCAGTTGCGCCACAAGCTCGAGCGCGACCCCGCGCGCCCGCGCTACCTGCTGACCGAGACGGGCGTCGGCTATCGGCTGGCCGACGCCTGAGGCCGCCGCTCGCCGCGGGTTGCGCTCCGGGCGAGCGGCGGGCGCGAGATCAGGCTAGGTCGAGCACTTCCAGCAGTAGCCGGGTTCCGGGCAGCGATAGTCGCCGCACATCTCCTTCTTCACGCACTTCTTGTTCTTCTTGCAGGACTTGTTGCACTCGTCGCGCTTGTCGGCAGCCCACATGCCAAAGTCGTCGCAGGTCACCTCGGCAGAGTTCTCGACCTCGGCCATCAGCGCCGCGAAGTCGACCGGGGCCGGAGCCGCCTTGGCCACCGGCACCGGCCCGGCCTCGGGCTGCGGCGCGGTGGCCTCGCCCATCGGGGCGAAGGCCAGCAGACCGACGACAGCCGCGACGGCGAGTCTCGACATCCACTTCATGAGCACACCCCCTCCGATAGGGGAATTCTGCTCCTCGGCGGGCGGCCCTGTCGCCCCCCCGGCGCTACCATCCCGCAATGCGCCCGCTGCTCGCCGTCCTCGCCACCGCGACCCTCGCTGCCCACGCCTCCGGCCAGGCGCCGGCCGCCGAGTGGGACCTCGCCAAGGCCCGCGCGATCCTCGACCAGACCGCGGAGTTGCGGCTCGACCCCGACCTCGCCTCGCTCACGCCGGGCGAGCGCGTCGCGGTGGCGAAGCTGCTCGCGGCGGGGCAGCGGATGCAGGCGATGTACGAGGCCCAGCGCCACCCGCAGGCGCTGGCGGCGAAGGCGGCGCTCGACGGGCGCCACGCGGCGCAACCCTCCGACCTGACCCGCGCGCTGCGCGACCTGTATCGGCTCAACAACGGCCCGATCGCGGTCACCCTCGACAACCGCCGCGAGCCGTTCCTCGCCGTCGCGCCGCAGGCGCCGGAGCGCAACGTCTACCCGAAAGGCGCCACGGTCGAAGCGATCGAGGCTGCGGCGAAGGCCCATCCGGACCGCCGCGCCGCGCTGTTCGACACCCGCAGCGTCGTGCGCCGCGCGGACGCCGCCGCACTCGCTCAGGACAAGGCCGCGCTGCGCCGCCATCCCGTGCTCGACGCCCTCCACCCCGGCCTGCGCGCGCGGCTGGAGGCGATGGCGCCGGACGCCTCCTTCTACGCGGTGCCGCAGGCGGTCGCCCACGCGGACGAGCTGGTCGCCGTCCACGGCCTGCTGCACGAGGCGGCGGTCGCGCTGGAGGCGGACGATCCCGAGTTCGCCTCCTACCTGCGCCACCGCGGCCGCGACCTGCTCGCCAACGACTACGAAGCGGGCGACGCGTCGTGGGTCAACGGCCGCTTCCGCACGCTCAACGCCCAGATCGGCTCGTACGAGACCTACGACGACGCGCTGTTCGGCCAGAAGGCCTTCTTCTCGTTCTCGCTGCTCAAGAAGGACGCGGAGCGCTCGACCGCGGTCGAGCGCGCGGTCGCCGGCCTGCAGCAGATCCAGGACGCGCTGCCGGCGCCGCCGCGCCGGGTGCGCGAGCAGATCCCGGTCGGCGTCTACGACGTGATCGCCGACTTCGGCCAGGCCCGCGGCACCAACACCGCGTCGATCCTGCCCAACGAGGCGCT
>JAMPXO010000098.1 GCA_023701125.1 Vicinamibacteria bacterium
CCGCGGGGGCTACGTCGCCAACGACGGCGCCTCCGCCCCCGCACGTTCTCTCGGGTTCCGGCGCCGGGGTGACCCCGGCCCCGGTCCCGCGGGGGCTACGTCGCCAACGACGGCTCCTCCGCCCCCGCACGTTCTATCGGGTTCCGGCGCCGGGGTGAACCCGGCCCCGGTCCCGCGGGAGCTACGTCGCCAACGACGGCTCCTCCGCCCCCGCACCCCCGCTGGGTTCCGGCGTCGACGTGAAGTCGCCGCCGGTCCCGCGGGGGCTATTGCAGCGAGGCCAGCGCCTTCTTCGCCATCTCGCCCATCGGCGTGTCGGGGGCGAGCGCCACCACCTTCTCGAAGTCGGCGCGGCACTCGTCCTTGCGGCCCGTCTGCAGGAAAGCGAGGCCGCGGCGGTAGTAGCCGTCGACGTAGGCCGCGTCGCGGGCGATGGCCAGGCCGAAGTAGCGGATCGCGTCGTCGGGGGCGTTGGCGTTCAGGAAGTTCACGCCCATGTTGAAGAACACGTCCGGGTTGGTGATGGAGCTCTCGTCGAGGCTTGCCAGCAGCGTGCGGCCCTTGTCGACGAGGCCACCCTCGAGCGCCGCCTGGGCCGCGATGGCGCGGATCTGGTGGTTCGCCGGTTGCGCGGCCAGCACCTGCTCGAAGCTGGCGACGGCGGCCGCGAAGTCCTTCTCCTGGACCGCGCACAGGCCGATCCGCTGCTGCAGGCTGACCGCCTGGTCGGGCAACTCGGCCAGCAGCTTGGTGAACCCTGCGCGGGCCTCGGCGTAGCGGCCGTCCTTGAAGGCGGCCTCGGCGGCGTCGAGGTGGGATACCACCGCGGGATCGGTCGGCTTCGGCCCCGCCTTCTGCAGGGCGATCACGATCGGGTTCAGCCGCGCGTTCTCCGCCGGGAGCGGCACGGAGATCGCGCGCTTCGTGTAGCCCTCGGCCTCGAAGTCGATCTGCCAGGTGCCGGCGGCGATGCCGCCCAGCGCCCACTTGCCGTCCTTGTTGGTGGTGACGGTGGTGCCGCCGCCGCGCTCCGGCAGGTCCAGCTTCACCTTGGCGCCGGCGATCGGCTGGCCCTCCGCGTCGGTCACCTTGCCGGAGAGCCGGCCCTGGCCTTTCCAGTCCTGGGCCGAGAGCGGCAGCGCGACGCAGAGCAACAGGGCGGCAAGGGCGCGGCGCAACAGCATGTTCAGGCTCCTGTGAGAGATGGCCACAATTATACGGGCCACATAGAATGGCGCCTCCTTGGCACGCAAGACCCGACGCGGCGGCGCTCGCACTCCGGCCGCCGAGGCCGCCCCTGGCGCCTCCGCGCCCGCTTCAGCCGCCACTCGTGGCCGGCGCCCGGCGTTCGCCCTGCTCGCTCTCGGCCTCGGCCTCGGCCTCGCGCTGGCCGCGGGGTGGTGGTGGCAGTCGGCGCGGCCGCTGCCGCGCGAGCGCGGGCTCGACGTGCTGCTGGTCTCGATCGACACCCTGCGCGCCGACGCGCTCGGCTCCTACGGCCGTGCGGACGCGGGCACGCCGCTGCTGGACCGGGTCGCCCGCGAGGGCGTGCGGTTCGAGCGGCTGCGCTCGCACAACGTGGTCACCCTGCCCGCCCACGCCAACATGCTCTCCGGCCGGCTGCCGCTGAGCCACGGAGTGCGCGACAACTCCGGCTTCCGCTTCCCGAGCGAGCTGCCGACGCTGGCCACGATCCTGAAGGCCGAGGGCTACCGCACGGCTGCGTTCGTCAGCGCGTTCGTGCTCGACTCCCGCTTCGGCCTGGAGCGCGGCTTCGACGTGTACGACGACCGCCTCGGTGGCAGCGAGGTGCGGACCGAGTTCCAGGTCCCCGAGCGCTCCGCGGCGCGCACCGTCGAGGCCGCACGCCAGTGGTGGGAGAGTGCCGCGGGCGGGCCGCGCTTCGCGTTCGTCCACCTCTACGACCCGCACTTCCCGTACGAGGCGGCCGAGCCCTTCCGCTCCCGCTACGCGACGCAGCCGTACCAGGGCGAAGTCGCCGCCACCGACGCCGCGCTGGCGCCGCTGCTGGAGCCGATCCTCGCCGCCGGCGATCGCAGCCGCACGCTGGTGATCGTCACCTCGGACCACGGCGAGTCGCTCGGCGAACACCAGGAGATGACCCACGGCATCTTCGCGTACGAGGCGACGCTGCACGTGCCGTTCCTGCTGCACGCCCCGCGGCTGCTGCGACCGCGGGTGGTCGCGGACGACGTCGCCCAGGTCGACCTGCTGCCGACGCTGCTCGAGGCGCTCGACCTGCCAGGGCCGCCCGGGCTCGACGGCCGCAGCCTGTGGCCGCTGGCGTTCGGCCGCGCGCTGCCGAAGCGGCCGCTCTACTTCGAGTCGCTGTCGTCGGCGCTGAACCGGCGCTGGGCGCCGCTGTACGGCGTGATCGACGCGTCGCTCAAGTACGTCGACCTGCCGCTGCCCGAACTCTACGACCTCGCGGCCGACCCGAAGGAGGGCCGGAACCTGGTCGCCTCGCGGCCGCAGGAGCTGGAGCAGATGAGGGCGCTGCTGACGCGGCTCCGCACGGTGGACCGCGGCATCCGCCGGGTCGAAGAGGAAGCGGCGGCGCTGTCGCGGCTGCGGGCGCTCGGTTACGTCGCGGGCGGCGGCGCCGAGATCAAGGAGCGCTACACCGACGCCGACGACCCCAAGAACCTGGTCACCATCGACACCCGCATCCGCCAGGTCATCGAGCGCTACCGGGCGGGCGACTTCGAAGGTGCCCTCGCGCTGTGCCGCGAGAACATCCGTGAGCGGCCCGAGATGCCGGTCAGTCACCTGCACCTGGCGTATCTCGAGCGCGCCCGCGGCAACCTGCCCGCCGCCGTGGCCGCCGCCCGCCGCTCGTTCGAGCTGCAGCCGCTGGAGGCCGAGGCGATCTCGCTCTACGCCGCGTACCTGACCGAGGCGGGCCAGGCCGACGAGGCGGTGCGGGTGACGACGCCGTACCTGGAGACCGCGGCGCCCGACCTCGACGTGCTGACCGCGCACGGCATGGCGCTGGCGCGGACGGGGCGCTTCGACGCGGCACTCGCCGCCTTCGAGCGCGGCCGCGGCGTCGACCCCACCAACGCCCTCAACCTCGTCAACGAGGCCACGGTGCACCTGATGCGCGCCGACGCGGGCCGCGCGCGCGCCGCGTTCGAGGCGGCCCTGGCGATCGACTCGGGTGTCGCCCGCGCCTGGAACGGGCTGGGCGTGATCGCGATGCGCAGCGGCGACGCCGACGGCGCGATCCGCGCCTGGCAGCAGGCGGTGGAACTCGACCCGCGCGACTATCAGACGTTGTTCAACCTCGGCGTGACGCTGCGCGGCCGCGGCCGGCTGGCGGAGGCCCGCAGCTACCTCGAGGCCTACCTGCGCGAGGCGCCGCGCGCGCTCGAGGCGCGCGACATCGCCCGCGTCGAGGCCTGGCTGCGCTCGGGCGCATAGGCCCGACCGCGCGCGCTCAGCGCTCGCGCTGGAGCAGGGCGAAGCCGCTGCCGGCCGGCAGCGGGGCCGTGACCGCGCCGGGGGCGAGTGCCGCGACCGCGCTGCGCATCGGCTCGGCGAGGTCCGCCGCGGCGACGTCGCCCAACAGCCCGCCCGCGGCGCGAGAGGGATCGGTCGACAGCTCACGCGCCACCGCCGCGAAGTCTTCGCCTGCCGCGAGCCGCCGCGCCACGGCCTCCGCCGTCGCCCGATCGGCCACCCGGATCAGGCGCAGCCGCAGCGTGCCCGCAGCGGGGGGAGCCAACTCGGCCCGTGTCGCGGCCAGCGCCTCAGCCGCGCCCGGGTAGTCGGGGGCCGCGGTCGCGAGTTGCTCGAGCAGCGGCAGCGCGCTGGCGCTGCGGCCGGCGCGTCGCTCGATCGCGGCCAGGTAATAGAGAGCGTCGGGCTGGGCCCGGTCGCGGGCCAATGCCGCGCGCAACGCGTGGCCGGCGTCGGCTTCGCGCCCCGCCGCGCCCAGTGCCAGCGCATGGGCGACGCGGGCCGCCGCGGAACCGGGGTCGAGGCGCACCGCGGCCTCGGCTTCCGCCAGCGCCGCGGCCACGTCGCCGCGGGCGCGGGCCAGGTCGGAGAGCGCGACGCGCACGGCCGCGTCGCCCGCATCCGCCTCGCGGGCCGCAGCCAGCGCGGTCCGCGCCGCTGCCAGGTCGCCCGCCTCCAGCGCGAAGCGGCCACGGAGCAACAGCAGGCCGGGATGGCGTGGCGCCGCCGTCAGCCCACGATCCAGCGCACGCCTCACCTCGGCAGGCGGGGCGTCGCCGCCGCGCAGCGCCTCGACGAGGTACGCCCAGGCCAGGCCGTAGGCGGGCAGCATGCCCACCGCCTTCTGCAGTGGCGCGATGGCCTCGGCCGGGCGCCGCGCGTCGACCAGCGCGCGGCCGAGGTAGAACGCGACGTTGAACGAGGGCAGCGCCCCGCGGTCGAGCCGCCGCAGCAGGGCGATCGCCGCGTCGACCTCGCCCTGCGCGTACAGGCGCACGGCCTCGCGGCTGTCGCGCTGCTGGGCGCTGAACGCGGCCGCGTGCTGGCGCGGGTTGGCGCCCGTGGCCCGGCCCTGGAACGCGCCGCCGGCGACGTAGCCGAGCGCGGCGAGGCGCTCCGCGGCCGCCGCGTCCGGCGTGGCCGAAGGGGTCGCAGGGCTCGCTGCGCCGTGGCCCGCGAGGGCCCGCGCCATGCCCGCCGCCACCGCGGCGCGGTCCTCGATCCGGTTGCGCGTCTCGCCCGGGTCCTCGCGCAGCGCGAAGAGCTCGGGCTCGGGCGCCTCGACGTACTTGAAGCCCTCGCCGCGCAGCGCGCGCAGCGGCGCCCAGCCGTAGTGGATCTGGCCGTACAGGCTCTCGGCGTAGGCGGTGTTGTCCGGCAGCGCCGAGCCCGCGCGCAGCGCGGCCGCGCGCGAGGCGCCGGAGGTCGCCACCGGTGGCCGCCCCAGCAGCTCGAGCAGCGTGGGCAGCAGGTCGACGGCCCGGAACTGGCCGCCGACCCGCGCGCCCGCGGGGAGCTGGCCCGGCCAGCGCATCAGCAGCGGCACCCGCAGCGTCGCGTCGTAGACGAGCAGCATGTGCTCGGCTTCGTCGTGCTCGCCGAGACCTTCGCCGTGGTCGGAGGTGGCGACCACCAGCGTGCGCCCGGCGAGACCGCTCTTGTCGAGTTGCGCAAGCAGGCGGCCGAGCTGCGCGTCGGCGTAGGCCACCTCGCCGTCGTACGGGTCGCGGGCGAAACGGGCGTCGAAGGGCGCGGGCGCCTCGTATGGCGCGTGCGGGTCGAACAGGTGGACCCACAGGAAGAAGGGCGCCGTCGCCGAGCGCGCCGACAGCCAGCCCAGGGCGCCGTCGATCACCTCGGCGCCGCGCCGCTCGCTGCGCGGCTCGCGCTCGCGGGCCGCGCTGGCGCCGCTGAACGGGTCGTCGTAGACGCGGAAGCCGCGGTCGAGTCCCGACGGGCGCGACACGGGGTAGGCGCCGACGAACGCGGCGGTGTCGTATCCCGCGGCCTGAAGTTGCGCGGCCAGCGTCGGCCAGCGCGGGGCCAGCGGGCCGTGGGCGTTGTCGCGCAGCCCGTGCTCGTACGGGTGACGGCCCGTGAACAGCGTCGCGTGCGAGGGGCGGGTCTGGGGGGCGGCGACCACCACGTCTTCGAGCAGCACGCCCTCGCGGGCCAGCCGGTCGAGTCCGGGCGTGGCGGCCGCGGCGTGGCCGTAGGCGCCCACCCGGTCCGCACGCAGCGTGTCGATGGTGACCAGCACCAGGTTGGGCGACGGGGCCGGACCCTGCGCCGCCGCCGAGGTGGCGACCTGCAGGACGAGGGCGGCGAGCGCCGCGCGGAGCCGGGTCATGTCCGCCATTATCGGGGCAAAGAAAAAGGCCCCGGGGGCAGCGCCCCCGGGGCCACGTTACGCGAGGACTAGAAGCTGAGACGCGCGCCGAGGCGGAAGATGCTCGGCGACAGGATCTCCTCGATGCGGCCCATGCCGGCCACCGAGCCCTGAGCGGGCGAGACGAACGTGGCGGTCGAGTCGGCGAAACGGGCGCGCGACAGGACGGTGCCGGAGTTCATCACGTTGAACCACTCGGCGCTCAGCGTGAGCGACGTGGCCTTCATCTTGAAGGTCTTGGCCAGGCGCAGGTCGAGGTTCAGCAGGGTGTCGAACGTCATGCTGTCGATCGACTCGGTGGCGAGCGCCGGGTTGGTGCCGTCACCGCCGCCGCTGATGCGGACGCTGACCGGGTAGATGCCACCCTTGCGCGCGAACAGTGCGCCGGAGATGTCGATCCCGTACGGCAGCTGGTACAGGCCGTTCATGTAGGCCTGCCACGGCACGACCGTGTAGAAGCTGGCCTTGCCCGAACCGCCGGACAGCAGCGAGTAGGGGCCGCCGTTCTCCAGCGGGTCGGTCTCGGTGCGGGTCGGGTTGCCGTCGTCGTTGATCAGCGAGTAGGGCGTGCCGTCCCAGCTCTCGGTCCACTGCTGCCACGAGAACGCGCCGCGGGCCATCCACTTGTTCGACAGCCGCTTCACGAACGTCAGCTCGAGGCCGTTGAAGTCGGTGCTGTAGCCTTCGGCGTTGGTGCGGATGCGGCCACCGGAACCGGCGGTGACGAGCGCCGCGGGCGGCGAGTAGGTGAACGACGTGTAGCCGTTGCGGGTCACCGGCGCGTTGCGGACGTACTCGCTGGGCTGGATGATGCGGCAGGTGGCCGCCGTCGGCTCACCCGTGCAGGCGCCGCCGAGGCGCGGCGTGTAGTCCCAGTTGGTGCCCTTGCGCCAGGTGTAGGCGAAGCCGATCGCCAGGTTGGAGCCGATCTCGCGGTCCAGGCCGATCACGACCTCGTGGTCGCGGCGGGCCTTCAGGTCGCGGTCGATCTTGCTGACGGTCGTGCCGACGGCCGACGGGTTGCTCGGGTTGACGTTGCTGCTGGCCTGCAGGTCGTTGAGGTTGACCTCGGACGGCTGCGGGATGCGGTCGTTGTTGCGGTCCGTCCAGCCGTAGAGCAGCCAGCTCGCCGCCACCGGGTTCTCGGTGTTGACGTTGCCGAAGCTCAACTGGTCGGCGTAGCTGCCGTAGGAGCCGCGCAGCACCGTCTTGCGCGACTCGTCGAGCGCGTAGCTGAAGCCGATCCGGGGCGAGATGTCGCTGAACGAGATCAGGTCCTCGCTGTCGCCGTTGTACGAGAGCGCCGGCAGCAGGTTCGGGAACGACGGGTTGGCCGGGGCCTCGGACGGCTTGTTGCGAGCGTTCTGCAGGTCCCAGCGCAGGCCGACGTTGACCGTCATCCGGTCCTTGGTCAGCGTGTCGCCGAGGTAGAACGCCGTGTACTTGCCGCCGTACACGACGACGTTGTCGCGCCAGACCTGGGCCTGCTTGTCGGTCGCCGAGTTGATGTAGCCGATGATCGCGCTGCCGCCGTAGTGGCTGATCGACGTGGTCGTCATGTCACGGTAGGCGAAGCCGAACTTCAGCTCGTTGTTGCCGCCCATGCCCTCGAAGAAGTAGTTGCCGTCGAGGTTGGCGTGCCACTGCGGGCGCACCGCGGTGTAGTCGAGCGAGGAGCCGAGCGCCTGGCCGCTCACGTAGTCGTAGGTGGCCGACTGCTCGAGACCGCCACGCGGGGTGAGCGTGAAGCCGGTGTTGTAATACGCGCCCTTGGCGGACAGGAAGAAGTTGGGCGAGAACGTGTGGTCGATCGCGATCTTCCACAGTCCCGGCGGACGGTCGGCGCCGCCGACCTTGTCCTCGTAGGCGTTGTCCTGGTTCCACAGGTAGCTGTCGGCCTCGTTCAGGCCCGAGCCCGGCGAACGGCCGAACTTCTGCTTCATGCCGTTGAACCAGAAGGCGGACACCATCGTGTTCGACGACGCCTGCCAGTTCAGCTTGCCGTTGAAGGACTTGAGGACGGTGTCGTCCGGGGTCTGGGTCAGCCGCTTCAGCTTGATGTCCTGCTTCCCGTACGTGAAGTAGAACCACAGCTTGTCCTTCAGCACCGGGCCGCCGAGGTCGAAGCCGTAGTCGGCGATCTTCACGATGTGGTCGGCCTTGTCGTTGCCCCGCAAGCGGGAGTCGTTGGCCATCTCGGACGGCACGTTGCCGAACGAGGTGTCCTCGCCCGAGTAGAGGTAGCGGCCGCCGCCGCGGAACTTGTTGGTGCCGCGCTTGGTGACCAGGCTGATGCCGATGCCGAGGCCCGACTGGGAGACGTCCGCGCCGCCGGTGGAGACCGAGATCTCCTGGAACGCGTCGAAGTCGAAGTAGGTCGGGGACGCGCCGGTGGCCGACATGTCGGTCACGTTGACGCCGTCGAGGCTGAACGTCTTGTCGTCGGAAGCGGTGCCCTTGCCGGCGGCCGCGGCCTGCTGGCCGTTCTCGTTGCCGGCGATGTTGACGCGGTCGAGCAGCACGCCGGCGACGTTGCGCAGCACGCCCCACGGGTCGCGCGCGTTCGGCACTTCCTGCAGCTCCTCGGTCGTCATCGTGGTCGCGGTGCCGCGCTTCTTGGTGTCGACGAGAGGCGTCTCGCCGGTGACCTCGACCGTCTCCTGGACGGACGAGACCTTCAACTTCATGGCGATGTCGATGTTCTCGCCGGTCGTGACGTGCACGGTGCGGGTCACGGTCGCGAAGCCCGAGAGGCTGGAGATGACCTTGTAGCTGCCGTTGCTCAGGTTCAGGAACCGGAACGCGCCCTGGGGCGAGCTGACGGTGGAACGGCTGCCCGTGTCACCCTCGATCGTGACGTTCACACCGGGCAGGACGGCCCCGGACTCGTCCGTGACCGTGCCGTAGATGTTGCCCGTCGACTGCGCGACGGCGCTGGGCACCAGGGCCAGCAGCAGCGCGAGCGCCAACCCTCCGTACTTCCTCATGTTCATAAGCCTCCCGGCTTGTAGGGCCGAGCCCATGGGAGATACAGGTTTCCCCGACATCCGACGGACCCGGTACTTTGTTTGGAAACGTTGGCGCGCAGAGGAGCAAGGCGCGTGCCGGGTGGCGGCGCCTCGTCTCGCAGGAAAAATCCCGCGCAAACAGGCCCTTTCGGCGTCGCCGCCGGGGTCCGCTCCGCCCGCCCTCGATCCATGGAACCGGACAAAATCCGACTATTTGGATGCGAGCGGGGCGGGACCATTCAGCCTTTACAAGGCGCCTCGCGCCGTGGTTGCATGGATCTCTCACTTTCCCTGCAGGAGTCGGCCATGTCCCGATCGACGAGGGTCGTCGTGTCGACGCTGTTGCTGGGGGCCCTGGCCAGCGGCCGCGATCCGCTGGCGGCGCAGGCCCCGGTGCCGCCCCCCGTGTTCGGCAGCGAGGTGTCGCTGGTCCTGCTCCCGGTCTTCGCCTACGACGGCGCGGGCCGGGCCGCGCGCGGCCTGCGGGCCGAGGACTTCCGCGTCACCGCGGACGGGCGGCCGGTGGAGATCGTCTCGTTCGAGAGCATCGACACCACCGCTGCCGCGCAGCCCGAAGACCTGCGCCTGGCCTCCGCGGCGCGGCGCCGCTTCCTGCTCCTGTTCGACAAGTCGTTCACCAACGTCGCCGGGCTGCAAAAGGCGCAGCGCGCGGCCCAGGAGGTCATCAGCACCCGGCTGGGGGAGAGCGACCTGGTCGGCGTCGCCACCTTCGACGTCCACCGCGGCGTCCGCATCGTGGCCAACTTCACGGAGGACCGCGCGCTGCTGGTGCACGCGATCGAGACGCTGGGCGTGCCCTCGCTGTCGCAGATCCACGACCCGCTCGGCCTCGCCCTCGACATGCAGTCGACCGACCTCACCCGTTCGCCTGCCCGGCTCGGCGCCGAGGCGCAGACGCCGCAGGCGCTGCTCGACGCCGCGACCGCGATGGTGGCGCTCCAGATGCGGGCCGCCGATCGCAGCCAGTACCGCGCCAACATCGAGACCCTGACCGAGGCCCTCGGCGACCTCGCCCGCGGCCTGCAGCAGGTCGAGGGCCGCAAGCAGGTGCTCTACTTCTCCGCCGGCTTCGACTCGGAGCTGCTGATCGGCAGCGAGGGTCAGGACCGCCAGGTCACCACTCAGGCCGTCACCGCGGGTGCCTTGTGGGAGGTCGACGGGCTGGCCCGCTACGGAGACAGCGAGCTGCGCGCGGACCTGGCCGCGGCCACCCGCCAGCTCGCGGCCGCCGACACCGTGATCCACGCGGTGGACGTGACCGGGCTCGCCGCCACCACCGAGCTCGGGGCGATGCGGCCGGACGAGGACTCGATGCGCGAGAACCCGGGCCGCGAGTCGCTCAACCTGATCGCCAGCGACACCGGCGGGCGACTGTTCAAGGACACCAACGACTTCGGCGGCGCGCTCGACCAGTTGCTGGAGATGACGTCGCGCTACTACGTGCTCGGCATCCAGCCCGCCGGCGAGAAGGCGCCGGGCGCCTTCCACAAGCTCAAGGTGAAGGTCGAGCGCAAGGGCGTGCGGCTGTCGCACCGGCCCGGCTACCACGAGCGGGTGCCGGCGCCGCAGCAGACGGCGCTGCAGCGCCAATTCGAGGCGGCGCAGTTGCTGATGACCGGCGCCGGCGACGCCGATCTGCGCTTCGCCAGCCTGTGCGTGCCGTTTCCCGAGCGCGGCTCGAAGCAGACGCTCGGCCTCGTGGTGCAGGTGCCGCGCGAGTCGTTGCGCTGGCAGCCGGGCGCGCCCGAGGCGCTCGAACTGTACGGCTACGCCATCGACGAGCAGGGCCGCGTCGCGGACCACGTCGCGCAACTGGCGCGGATCGACCCGGGCCAGGCCGACCCCGACGGCCAGCGCCGCGGCGTCTCCTTCTACGCCGCGCTGAAGGTGCCGCCCGGCCGCTACACGCTGCGGCTGATGGTGCACGAGCGGGAGACCGGCCGCTCCGGGTTCCAGTTCCTCGAACTCGCCGTGCCCGAGTGGGACGCGGCCAGCGGTTTCCTGCTGCCGCCGCTGGTGATGGACGACCCGGTTCATTGGGTCACGCTCGAGCTCGGCCGCGAGGGCCAGGGCGCGTTTCCGTTCGTCGTCGACGGCCAGCCGTTCCTGCCGCGGGCGCGGGCGGAGGTGCGCCCCGGCGCGCCCGAGCGGCTGGCGCTGCTGGCCTTCGAGCCCCGGCTCGCGGGCGACCCCGCGGCCGACCTCGAGATCTGGTCGTCGCTGACGGACGCTGACGGCGCGCGCAGCAGCCCCGGCTCGATCCGCATCGAGCGCGTCCAGCGTGATCCCGG
Organism: Vicinamibacteria bacterium; assembly: GCA_023701125.1. Lineage (GTDB taxonomy): Bacteria > Acidobacteriota > Vicinamibacteria > Fen-336 > Fen-336 > WYBL01. Next base: position 11,193 of record JAMPXO010000098.1, read on the forward strand.
CGGCCGCCGCACCTACGTGCTCGGCTTCACCCCGCAGGCCTCCGCCGCCGGCGACTACACGCTGCGCATCGGCGTCGGCGAAGCCGGGTCGATCCTGGAGTCCTTCGCGCGGCTCAGCGTCGCGGCGGCGCCAGCCGCGGTGAACTGAACGTCACTCGCCGCGCGGGCCGTGCGCGCCGATCGGCCGGCCGGGCGGCACCGGCAGCGGGGCCGGCCGCGCCGGGCGCGACTCGGGGTGGTCGAGGAACTCCGCGAGGTCGCGCAGCGCCAGCGCCTCGTGGGCGTCGGTCGGCGCCGCGGCGAGTCGCTTGCGCAGCCGCTCGAGCCGCGAGTACGCCACCGCCCGCACCTCGGGCGCGGCCTCGTCCGCCGCGGCCAGCTCCATCAGTGCGTCGAGCGTGACCCGCTGCGCGACCCGCAGGTAGGGTCGCAAGGCCGGCCGCTGCGGCACCGCGGCGCCCCAGGTGGCGCCGACGAGGCGGTCGAGCACGGTCGTCAGCGTCGGCGCGCCGGGCTCCGAGGCGAGCGTCAGCCGCGCGGCGCGCTGCGGCTCGAGCAGCGGGCGCACGATCAACCCGGACAGCACGCGCGCGGCGGCCAGCGGCGAGAACGCATCGCCCGCCTCGGACGGGAACGCCTCGCGTGAGCGGCGGGTGGCCTGCGGCTCGGCCACCAGTGCGGCGAGTGCGGCGTCCGGCACCTCGAGGTTCTCGGGCGCCAGTGCCGTCAGCAGCAGCGCCAGTGCCTCCTCCTGCTTCGCGGCCGGCACCCACGCCTTCGCCACCTGACCGTCGCCCGCCAGCGCGTTCTGCTGGTACAGGCCGCCGACGTGTTGCTGCGCCGCCTGCAGGCCGAAGCGGTGATAGAGGTAGGCGAGCGAGAAGCGCACGTGCAGGTCGTACAGCGGTCGCCCCGCCGGCAGCGCCGCGGCGCCGAAGCGGGCGAGCATGGCGCGCCGCACCTGCTGTGTCGTGCGCAGCCATTGGACGGGGTCGCCGTTGTCGTACTCGGCCCAGCGCGGGTCGCTCTCCAGCGGGAAGACGACGCCCGCCGCGTGGGCCGCGCGCACCAGCGCGTCGCGCCCGGCGTCGTCCAGGCTCGGGGTGTAGGCCCAGCGTGTCATCAGCTCGTCGTAAACGCCCACCGTCTTCGGGAAGGCGTCGCTGAGATCGACGCGGCCGTCGGCCAGCGGCTTCGTGTTGGTGGCGAGGTAGTCCATGACCGAGCCCCAGCCGAAGGTGGTGCCGGCCCAGTTGTGGGAGAAGCCGAGCACGTGGCCGACCTCGTGGGCCGAGAGGTAGGCGAGCCGCTGCAACACCAGGCTCTCCTCGTCCACGTCGCCGCCGGCGGCGGCCAGCGCGCGCTCGAACTCCGGCGCGTCGGCCGCGAGGCAGGCCCGTTCACCGCCGCGCGGCAGGTTCTGCCACAGCCGCGACGTCGTGCGCCGCCGCGCGGAGTCGATCCGGGCCACGCCATGCACGATCTCGCCCGTGCGTGGGTCGGTCTGGAAGTCGCCGATCGACCACGCCCGCTCGGCGCGGTGGATCCACTCGATGCCGGTGTAGCGAGCGTCGAGGAAGCTGGCGCCGTCGGGCAGGTCGCGGACGACGATCGCGTCCTTGAAGCCGGCCTTCTCGAACGCGGCGTTCCACCACAGCGCGCCGGCGCGAACCGCGCTGCGCTCGGGTTCGGGCATGCCGCGGTCGAGGTGCAGCACGATCGGCGTGACCGGCGCGGAGAGCGCTGCCGCCGGGTCCTGCTTGCGCAGCCGCCAGCGGGTGACGAGGTAGCGCTCGAGCGGCTCGGTGATCGGCGCGGCGTGGTCGAGGTGGCGGACCGGGATGGTGCCGACTCGTGGGTCGTACGCGAGCGGCGTGTAGCCGGCTTCCGGCAGCACGAGGAACGTGTGGTGGATGCGCAGCGTCATCGTGCGACCGTCGGGGGCGACGCCGGCGCTGGCGGCCGCCGGCTGCTCGGCGGCGAAGGTGAGCTGGGCCTCGATCTCGGTGTTGCGCGGGAACGCGCCGGTGCGCGCGAAGTGGAAGGACGAGCGGGCCACGTCCTGGCGCCAGTCGCCCTGTTTGCCCCCGCGCAGGAGAGCCACCACGCCCGGGTCCCGGAGCAGGAACTCGGTGGCGTCGACGAGCAAGCCACCTTCACCCTCGGCGACGATCGGCAGCGCCGCCAGGATCGCGGAGGGGAACGACTCCTCCACCGCGCGAGTGCGCTCCGCGTCCGCGACGCCGCTGCGGTGCACGGTCTGGCGCTGGTGCAGCAGCACCCGCGGCCCGATCCGCTCGAAACGGGCGAGCGCCAACTCGCCCAACTGGCCGCGGTCGAGCGAGGCCTCGAGCAGGCCGGCGCCTCCCGCGAGGCCGGCGCCGTACAGGAACTCCGCCTCGAGCGAACGCACCTCCAGCAGCAGCTTGCCGTCGCGCGCGTCCCAGTAGAAGGGCACGAAGCCGTCGTGGCGCTGCAGGCCGGCCGTGCGCGCGGCGGGCGTCGGCAACGGATCGGCCGCCCGGACCGCGGGGGCGAGGGCGGCGGTGAGAGCCGCCGCGAGCAGGACACCACGAGCGTGGACCATCGATTCCCTCCTGTGGCGGAAAGAAGGCATTCTATGCGCCCGATCCTCCGAGGCCCTGCGACATCCACGTGAACGAAGCCCCCGCGCTCCTCGCCACCGTGCCCCGGATGCTGCAGTTCGTGGGGCTGGATGCGCTCGCCGCGCGGGCCTGGGCTCATCTCGCGGCGCGCCACCCGCACGACCCGGAGCCGCTGCGCGAGGTCGGCCAGTGCCTGCAGCGACTGGGGCGATTCGAGGAGGCCGCCGCCGTCTGCGCGCGCCGCACCCTGCTGGCCGGCCACGACCCCGAGGCGTGGGGCGCGCTGGCGCTGGCCAGCCTGCAGGCGTCGCGCGCCCAGGAGGCCGAGCGCGCGCTGCGGCAACTCGCCCGGCTGTGCCCCGACGACCCGCAGCCGCGGATCGCGGTGGCGCTGGCGCTGCGCCGTCGCCGGCGCACGCTCGAGGCGCTGCGCGAACTGCGGGCCGCGGTGGCGATGCCCGCGGCGCTCGGGCCCCGGCGCTTCCTGCTCGGCGAGGCGATGTTCGGCGCCGACGCCTGGCATCAGGCACTCGTGGACTGGCACAACGCCCGCCGCGACGGGAGCGCGGCCGAGGAGCCGCGGGCCGGCCGCAGCGCGCTCGACTCGTCCCGCGCCGCGCAGTGCAGCGCGGCGCCGACGCCGGCCCCCGTGGCGGCAGTGCCCGCGGCCGGGCTCGCCGCGCTGGTCACCGTCCTGCGCCGCACCGGCCTGCGCCGCGGCGGGCCCGAAGCTTCGCTGCGGCTGCTCCGCGACGGCGTGGGCACGCTGCTGCCGTTGCCCCGGCTGCGGGCCGAGCCCGTCGCGCGCGAGCGACGGCCGCGGATGCCGGTGGCGGGGCTGATGCTGCTCGCGCTGGCGGCGCCGGCCAGCGCCGCGCCGCTTCCGCATCGTGTCGTGCTGCCGGCCTACGAGACGCGCGCGGCCCGCGACGCGCAGCGCGCGTGCTTCGCGGTCCTCTCCGACGAGGCCGTGCCGGCCTGCGAGCGCGCGCTGGCGCTGGGCCTGACGGTCGGCAAGGCCAGTGGCGTGGCGCGCCGACTCGCGCTGCTGCACGCGCGCGAGCTGCGCTGGGAGCAGGCGGCGCAGGCCTGGGCCGCGTGTGCCGCGATCCTGCCGAAGGAGCCGGCGCCGCGCGTCGCCCACGGCCACCTGCTCTCGCTGCTCGGTCGCCACGACGAGGCGCTGGCGGCTTTCGACGAGGCGCTGCGGCTGGCGCCCGACGATGCCGAGGCGCTGCTGGGCGCGGGCACGGCCCTGGCCCGACTCGGCCGCGGCAGCGAGGCGCTGGCGCGGATCGACGAGGCGGCCCGCCGCGAACCGGAGTTGTTCGAGCGGCGCCCGGCGCTGGCGGCGATGCGCGACGCCCTCCGTGCCGGCAAGTCGTGGCCGTGAGGCGCCCTACTCCCGCAGCCTCACCCCGCGCGACACGCTGATCGCCGAGCCTTCCGCGAGGAACGCGGACGACGGCGGGCCGGACAGCGGCGCCACGAACTCCGGGCCGTAGACGCGGGCCACGTCGCACTCGAGCCGGGCGGTGGCCGCCGCCGCTCGCCACGGCGGGTGGCGCACCTCGTACTCCACCGTGCCACCGTCGCGCTGTGCGGTGTAACCCCAGTAGTGCTCGGCGATGAACTCCGCCTCGCTGCCGGGTTCGAGCGGCACGGGCGCCGCTTCCGTCGTGACGGCGAGCCGGTGGTCGGCACCCGCGCCGCGCCAGCCGTACTCGACGCGCGCCGCCCCGTCTGCCGCCGCTTCCACCCGGTGCGACATCGGCCAGGCGACGTAGGGCTCGTTGTAGAGGGCGCGCGCGGTCCACGCGATCGCGGCCCGCGGCACGATCTCCTTGACGAACGAGACGGCACGCTTCCAGCCGTCCGCCGAATGGCGGCGCACGTAGAAGCGGAGGTTGACCTCTTCGAAGTTCCGGTGAAACGGGATCGGCAGTCCCAGCACGCGGGTGTCCTCGAACAGGAAGCCGACGATGCTCAGGTAGGTGCGTCCCTGCCAGCAGTCGAGCTCGGTGCCGCGTGGCACGCGGGCCGCGAGCAGGCCCGGGTCGACGACGTAGTTGAGCATCGCCAGTTGGCGCCAGCGTGCGGTCAGGAACGTCCGCGACACGCTCGCGGCTCCTACCGACCCACGGCGGCGGAGTCGGGCGAGCGGCGGTCCGCCGCGCCCTCCAGCCGGTCCTTCTCCTTGTCGTAGGTGATCGCCGCGGCGACGCCCAGCAGGCCGAGCGGCTCCAGCCGGTGCCCGCGGTCGGCGAGCAGGGCGAGCGTGTCCGGCGACAGGCCGTGGCGCTCGTAGCGGATCACGTCCGGCAGCCACTGGTGGTGGAAGCGCGCGGCGTCGACCGCCTCCTGCACGTTCATGCCGTAGTCGACGACGTTGAGGATCGTGTGCAGCACGGTGCTGATGATCGTGCGGCCGCCGAGGCTGCCGGTGACCATCCGCAGCGCGCCGTCCTTCGCCAGGATCGTCGGCGCCATCGACGACAGCATGCGCTTGCCCGGCGCCGCCAGGTTGGGCGCGGTGCCGATCAGGCCCGTGTCGTCGGTCAGCCCGGGGCCGGCGTTGAAGTCGCCCATCTCGTTGTTCAGCAGGAAGCCGGCGCCGGGGACGACGATCTTCGAACCGTAGCCGGCCTCCAGCGTGTAGGTGAGCGCGACCGCGTTGCGCTCCGCGTCGACGACCGAGAAGTGGGTCGTCTCGTCGCTCTCGACCGGCCACTCGAACGTCTCGGGCGAAGAGACGGCGGCGCGGTCGGCGCGGATCGTCTGCCGCAGCAGGCGTGCGTAGTCCTTCGAGAGCAGGCGCGCGAGCGGCATCTCCGGGTTGTGGTCCGGGTCGCCGAGGTGTTGCGCGCGATCGGCAAAGGCGCGCCGCAGCGCCTCGGTGATCAGGTGGACGGAGGCCGCGGAGCGGAAACCCATCGCCTCCAGGTCGTCCCCCTCGAGGATGTTGAGGACCTGGATCAGCGCCACGCCGCCGGAGCTCGGCGGCGGCATCGAGATCACGTCGTGGCCGCGGTACTGGCCGCGCACCGGCACCCGCACCTGCGGGCTGTACGCGGCGAGGTCCTTCTCGGTGATCAGGCCGCCGCGGGCGGCCATCTCCTTCGCGATCAGCCGCGCGGTCTCGCCCTGGTAGAAGCCCGCGGGTCCGCGCTCCGCGATCCGCCGCAGCGTGCGCGCGAGGTCCTTCTGGACCAGCAGGTCGCCGGCCTCGTAGGGCTTGCCGTCGCGCGAGTAGGCCGCCTTCGACGCCGGGTACTTCGCGAGCTGCGGCAGCACGCCGGCGAGCGAGCGCGAGAGCTCCTCGGTGACCAGGAAGCCCTGTTCTGCCATCTGGATCGCCGGTTCCAGCAGGCGCTGCCAGGGCAGCTTGCCGTGCTGCTTCCAGGCGAGGTGGAGGCCGGCGACCGTGCCCGGCACGCCGACAGCGAGGTGCGAGTCGTGGTGTTTCGCCGCGTCGTAGCGGCCTTCGTTCAGGAACATCGTCGGCGCGGCGGCCGCCGGTGCCGTCTCGCGGAAGTCGTAGGCGATCGGCTCGCCCTTCGCGGGTCGCAGCAGCAGGAAGCCGCCGCCGCCGATGTTGCCGGCGGTCGGGTGGACGACGGCCAGGGCGAAGGCCGTGGCCACCGCGGCGTCGACCGCGGTGCCGCCCTCCCACAGCACCTCGATGCCGACCTGCGACGCGGCGAAGTGCTGCGAGACCACCATCCCGTTCTTCGCCCGCAGCGGGTGAGCGCCGGCCAGCGCGGGGGAAGGTACGGCGAGCAACGACAGCGTGGCGAAGACGGCGGGCACTCGCAGGCGCATGGGGAAGTCTAGTCCCGCCGCGGACGCCTTAGACTTGGACGCGATGAGCCTGCGATGGACGGCCGCAATGCTGATGGCCGCCGCGATCGCGCTCCCGGTGCACGGGGGCGAGGTCGTCGGCGCGCTGATCCAGCTCGAGACCTTCACCCCGTTCCGCCCCGACCAGTCGCCGGAAGCGGCGCCCGTGCGCTTCGCGCTGATGGCGGACGGCAAGCTGTTCGTCGGCGGCACCTCGGTGGTGTTCGAGGGGCTGCTCGACAAGAAGGAGATCAAGGAGCTCGAGCGCCAGGCCGAGGCCGTGCGCAAGCTGAAGGGGCTCGGCGCCGACGCGCGATGGGGCGGCGAAGGCGGCGCGTACCGGCTGCGGCTGGGCGGCAAGAAGCCACTGGTGATCACGGGCCAGGGCGATCCCGCGCAGGCGCCCGTCGCGCAGCGCCCGCTGGCCGCGCTGGTCGCGCGGCTCGCCGACTTCGCCCACCCGTCGCTGCGCTTCCACAACCCGAAGGCGTTCTGGGTGCGCGGCCGCGAGCAGGCGCTCGCCGGCGGCTGCAAGCCGTGGACGCTGTCGCTGCCGCTGGAGCAGGTGACGAGCGCGGGCGCGGGCGCCACCTGGGAGCAGTTGCGCGACTGGCCGCACGGTGCCGACCCGGCCTCGGTGTGCGTCGGCGACAAGCGCTACGCGGTGTGGTTCAAGCCGCTGCTGCCGGGCGAACAGCCTTGAGATTCCGGGCTGTGCTCGGCCGCGAGTGCGCTTCCCCACTTGACGAGAGGGCCGCTCCCCGTTCATAGTCTCTCCCGGAGGTCACGATGACCGGATCGCGGAGGGCGGGCCGCCCGTGAGGCACGGCCCGCGTCATTCGCGGCGCCATCGACACCCCCATCACAATCGCCCGGGCGGACCCCAGCAGCCGTTTCAGGGGCCGCGTGGTGCGAAGGACCCCCGACAAGTCCCCATCCCGACCACGGGACCGACGACGCCGGTTCTTGGCGTCGCGGAGATCACAGAGGGCGTCGGCGGGTATGTGAGGCTGGTCAGTAACAACTACCTTCAGAACCGGGACGACGTGGTGATCCCGGCCCAGGTCGCTCGCGATTTCGCAATCCGCGACGGCATGGAGATCGAAGGGCTGGCCCGCGACGGGGGAAACGGACGCCGCGTACTCGTTGAGGTGGAGAAGGGAAGCGGGCTCAGCGTGGAGCAGTACCGCGCGCTGCCCCACTTCGCCGATCTCGTTTCCATCAACCCGAACAAGTCGTTCCGGCTCGCCGGCGAGCAGGCGGAGACCTCGCTGCGGGTGATCGACCTGGTGTCGCCCGTCGGCTACGGCCAACGCGGGCTCATCGTGTCGCCGCCCAAGGCCGGCAAGACGACGCTGCTCGAGCATCTCGGGCGGGCCATCGCCAAGCACCATCCGGAGGTCCATCTCATCCTGCTGCTCGTCGACGAGCGGCCGGAGGAGGTGACCCACTTCCGGCGCGCGGTGCCGGCGGAAGTCCTCGCGTCGTCCTCGGACTCCGCGGCGGACGCTCACCTCAAGCTGTCGCGGCTCGCGATCGAGCGCTCCAAGCGCCTGGTCGAGGCCGGTCGCCACGTCGTCATCCTGCTCGACTCGCTGACCCGGCTCGGCCGCGCCAGCAACCGCGAGATCGGCCCCGGTGGCCGCACGATGAGCGGCGGCGTCGACAACCGCGCCCTCCAGTTCCCGCGCCAGTTCTTCGGCGCGGCCCGCAACTGCGAAGGCGCTGGCAGCCTGACCATCCTCGCGACGGCGCTGATCGACACCGGCTCGCGGATGGACGAGGTGATCTTCCAGGAGTTCAAGGGCACCGGGAACATGGAGCTGATCCTCGACCGCGGCATCGCGGACCGGCGGATCTTCCCCGCGGTCGACGTGCTGAAGTCCGGCACCCGCCGCGAGGAGCTGCTGGTCCCGCCCGAGGAGCTGAAGCAGCGCTTCCTGCTGCGCCGCGCCCTCGCCGAGCTGTCGACGGTCGAGGCCGCCCAGTTCCTGATCGACAAGATCCAGAAGACGCCGTCGAACCAGGCCCTGCTGGGCGCCCTGGGCTCGGCTGCGCCGCAGCGCCGGGTGCTGCGCTAGGCGGTCTCGTCCGACGGGTTCCGGCGCCGGGATGAACCCGGCGCCGGTCCCATGGGGGCTACGTCGCCAACGGATGCTCCTCCGCCCCCAAACCCCCGACCGCCGCGCCGGACGCCCTCGGGCGCCGGCGCG
>JAMPXO010000224.1 GCA_023701125.1 Vicinamibacteria bacterium
CGCCGAGCAGCTCGCCGCAGCCGGGGTCGATCCCGCGACGATGCGCCTGTCGCTGGGCGTCGAGGACGCGGCCGACCTGATCGCCGACCTGGACCAGGCGCTGGAGCGGGCGTGACGGAGGTTCGCTTCGACGAGACCGTGATGACGCTGGGCATGGCGGCCGTCGCCGCCTACTTCACGGTGATGACCGTCCGCGCGGTCGCTCGCTATCGGCGCTTTCGGGCGCTGAAGCCGACCGCGCTGCTCGTGTGGTCGCCGCCGCGCAACCTGTGGGGCCCGTACCTCGTCGGCCTCGGCTTCCTCGCCGCCGCCCTCTCCGTGATCCTGTGGCAGCGGCCGTTCCTGCACTTCTACAGCCAGGCGGCGATGGCCTTCTACTTCGTGTTCGTCGTGCCGCTGCTGACCCGCATCCCGCTCGGGCTCTATCGCGATGGGGTGTGGGCGGAAGGCGGCTTCGTGCGCTGGGGGGAGATCGGCCGGCTCGGCGTGTTCGAGCAACCCGAGATCGTGCTGGTCGTCGTGCGCCGCAGCGACGGCATCGGCCTGCGCCTGCGCGTGCCTGCGGCCGACTACGGCGCCGTCCGCCGCCTGCTGCGCGACCAGGCCCAGGCCGGCGCCCTCCAGCTCGAACCGGGGCTCGCCTCATGAGACGCAGGAAGGTCAGCGCGATCGTGGTGGTCGCCGAAGGGCCCGAGACCGAAGGCGTGGAGATCGAGCGGCCGGTGAAGACGCTCGAGGAGTTGTACGTCGCCTGTCGGGACGCGCCGGTGTCCGCGCTGGTGCGGGTGGCGCTGATGGGGCCCGACGGCGAGGTGCGGCTCCACTTCGGCAGCCTGATCCCGCCGCGGGCCTGACGCTGGCGCTCGCGAACGCAGATCGCAGGCAGGTCGTCGTGCTCGGCTTCGGCGGCGTCGGCCGTGCGCTGGCGGCGCAGATGTGTGCCCTCGGCCGCCGCTCGCGGTTGCGCCTGTGTGCCATCGTCGATCGCTCCGGATACGTGTTCGTGCCCGCGGGCCTCGGGCCGCGCGAGGTGGCGCGGCTGGTGAACGCCAAGGCGGCGGGGCAGTCGCTCGGCTCGCTCGGCACCGCGGCCACGCCGGACGTGGCGCTCGACTTCATCGCCGCGCACGCGGCCCAGGCGCCGGTCCTCGCCGACGTCACCGCCGACGAGACCGGACTGCTGCTGGCCCGCGCCGCCGCCCGCGGCCGCTTCGACCTCGTGCTCGCCAACAAGAAGCCGCTGGCCGGCCCGCAGCGCGCGGTCGACACGCTGCTCGCGGCCGTGGCCGCGGCGGGCCGCACGCTGCGCTGCGAGGCCACGGTGGGCGCCGGGCTGCCCGTGATCGCGAGCCTCGACGGGTTGATCGCGTCGGGCGACCGCGTGCGGTCGATCGACGGCTGCGCCTCCGGCACGCTGGCCTTCGTGCTGGGCGCGCTGGAGTCCGGGCGCGCGCTGTCGGACGCCGTGCGCGAGGCGCGCGAGCGCGGCTGGACCGAGCCCGACCCGCGCGACGACCTGTCCGGCCGCGATGCCGCGCGCAAGGCCTTGATCCTGGCCCGGAAGCTCGGCTATCGCGGCGCGCCGCCGCGGGCCGAGGACCTGGTCCCGCGATCGATGCGCGGCCTGTCGGTCGCGGCCTTCCTGCAGGCGCTGCCCCGCCTCGACGGGGCATTCCGCGCCCGCGCCGAGCAGGCCGCCCGCCGCGGCCGCGTGCTGCGCTACGTGATCCACGCCTCGCCCCGCGCGGCGTCGGCCCGGCTCGCGGAAGTGCCGAAGGACTCGCCCCTCGGCCACCTGCGCGGCACGGACAACCTGTTCGCGTTCCGCACCCGCCACTACCCCGACGCCCCGCTGGTGATCCAGGGCCCGGGCGCGGGCCCGGCCCGCACGGCGGCGGCGGTCCTCACGGACCTGCAAGCGCTGCCGGCGCGATAAACCCGCCCGCGGAGCGCCGCCGAACCCGACGCTCCGCCACCCCGCCCGCGTGCGGCCGTGAACCGCAGCGCCCCACCCCGCCCGACGGCCGCAGGCCGTCCGCCCCGCCCGCGTGCGCCGAGAACCGCGCGCGTCGCCCCGCCCGCGCAGCCGAGGGCTGCGCCGCCCCGTCCGTCCCCGCGCGGCGAGAACGAAACGGACGGGGTCGGTTCGGCGGTCGGGGCGCCGCGCGGCGGGCTTCGCACTCCTGCGCGCTGTCGGGGCGGCGTGCGCGGCATCCGGCGCACGCGGTCGGGGCGGCGCAGGCGGCATACGGCCTGCGCGGGCGGGGTGGGCTCGCTTCGCTCTCGGGCTCGCCGGGCGGGGTGACGCACGCTGCAACCGGCGTGCGCTGTCGGGGACGGTAAACTGCCCCCCATGCGCCTGCTTCTCTCGTACCTGCGCGGTTACCGCGGGCTGTTGGGGCTTGCCCTGCTGCTGGCGACGACCAACCAGGTCTTCTCGCTGCTCGACCCGCTGATCTTCCGCTTCGTGATCGACAACTACGCCACCCGCCACGCGGAGTACACGACCTCCGAGTTCCTGCGCGGGGTCAGCGTGCTGCTGGCGGCAGCGGTCGGTGTCGCGTTCGTCTCGCGGGTCGCCAAGAACTTCCAGGACTACTTCATCAACGTCATCACCCAGCAGCTCGGGGCGCAGATCTACCAGGACGGGCTACGGCACTCGCTGGAGCTGCCGTACGCCGCGTTCGAGGACCAGCGCAGCGGCGAGACGCTCGGCAAGCTGCAGAAGGTCCGCACGGACGTCGAGAAGCTGATCCAGGTCTCGATCAACCTGCTGTTCACGACCCTCGTCGGCATCGTGTTCGTGACGATCTACGCGTTCAGCGTGCACTGGATCGTCGCCCCCGTGTACTTCTCGACGATCCCGATCCTGGGCTGGCTCAGCTCGACGCTGTCGAAGCGGATCAAGAAGGTGCAGGGCGAGATCGTCAAGGAGACGACCGCGCTGGCCGGCGCCACGACGGAGTCGCTGCGCAACATCGAGCTGGTCAAGAGCCTGGGACTCGCCGGCCAGGAGATCGCCCGGCTCAACTCCACGACCGGCAAGATCCTGAAGCTGGAGCTGAAGAAGGTGCGCTACCTGCGCACGCTGTCGTTCGTGCAGGGCACCTGCGTCAACGCGCTGCGCACCGGCATCCTGTTCATGATGCTGTACCTGATCTTCGCCCAGCAGATCACGGTCGGCCAGTTCTTCTCGCTGTGGATCTACTCGTTCTTCATCTTCGGCCCGCTGCAGGAGCTGGGCACGGTGATCAACACCTACCGCGAGGCGGAGGTGTCGCTGAAGAACTTCGAGGACATCCTGGCGATGCCGGTGGCGCCGCGGCCGAAGGACGCGGTGGTGCTCGACGGGCTGCCGAGCCTGGCCTTCGAGGACGTGGTCTTCAAGCACGCTTCGGCCTCGCGCCCCGCGCTCGACGGCATCACGTTCGAGGCCAGGCGCGGCGAGACGATCGCCTTCGTCGGGCCCTCGGGTGCGGGCAAGACGACGCTCGTCAAGCTGCTGGTCGGTCTCTACCCGCCGCAGTCGGGCCGCATCCTGTACGCGGGCCACGCCCACGACCGCGTCGACCTCGACCGGCTGCGGGAGCGGATCGGCTTCGTCACCCAGGACACCCAGCTCTTCTCCGGCACGATCCGCGAGAACCTGCTGTTCGTCAGCCCCGACGCGACCGACGCCCAGTGCCTCGAGGTGCTGAAGAAGGCCGCCTGCGACAGCCTGCTCGCCCGCGCCGACAGGGGCCTCGACACGGTGATCGGCGAAGGCGGGGTCAAGGTCTCGGGCGGCGAGAAGCAGCGGCTGTCGATCGCCCGCGCGCTGCTGCGCAAGCCCCACCTGCTGGTCTTCGACGAGGCGACGTCGTCGCTCGACTCGCTGACCGAGGAGGAGATCACGCGCACGATCCGCGAGGTCGCGCAGGCCCGCGAGGCGCTGACCATCCTGATCGCCCATCGCCTGTCGACGGTGATGCACGCCGACCGCATCCACGTGCTGGAGGCGGGCCGCATCATCGAGCAGGGCAGCCACGACGAGCTGGTGGCCCAGAAGGGCCTCTACTACGCGATGTGGCGCCAGCAGGTGGGCGAACGCCGCGCGGCGGCTTAGCG
>JAMPXO010000099.1 GCA_023701125.1 Vicinamibacteria bacterium
TGCGCTCGACGCGGGCGATGACGCGGTCGCCGTGCATCGCGTCCTTCAGGTTGTCGGCGGAGACGTAGACGTCGCTCTCGCCTTCGCGGCGCTGGTCGGGGACGACGAAGCCGAAGCCGGCGGGGTTGCAGGTGAGGCGGCCGACGACGGTGTTGGTGCGGGCCCGCGGGCCCGGGTTTCTGGAAGCAGTCACGTTCTGGAGTTCACCACGGATCGCGGCGAGGCGCCGCGAAAAAAGGCGACAGGCGACCGCGTGGCCCCCGGGAGGGGTGTCTCTGATCGGGTCGTGGTTGTCGGGGGTTGCAGTCTGAAGATTGGTGCCGGAGGTGGGACTTGAACCCACACTCGCCAAAGCGAACACGGCCCTGAACCGTGCGCGTCTGCCAATTCCGCCACTCCGGCACTCGGGCGAGAGAGGGAATATACGCGAGACCCACCGCGGAACGCAAATCGCTCGCGCGCCTCACTGCAGCGCGGGCGGTCCCAGCCACGCCGGGCGCTCGCGCAGCAGCTCGTGGATCCGCTCGGCGGTCGCCGCCGCTCCCACCGCGTTCGGGTGCATGCCGTCGAACGTGTAGAGCTCCTGGGCGTCGCGGGGCTCCCCCGCAGCCGCGCGCCGCTCGTGGTCCGCGCCGAAGTGCTTCGAGAGGCGGACGACCTCGAGCCCGTGGCGGGCGGCGATCGTCTCGACCTTCATCCGCGTCGGATCGGCGGCCGCGAACAGCCCGTCCGGGTCGACCGGCCCCTCGCGCGCGAAGTGCGGCCACACCAGCACGGCCGCCCGGAAGCCCTGCTCGCGGGCCAGTTGCGCCAGCCGGCGCAGGCCCGCGTCGACGTTGTCGTCCTCGAACGCGGCCAGGTTGCGGGCCTCCGCGTAGTCCGGGTCGAGCTGGGCGCGGAAACCCCACAGGTCGAGCCGGAACGCGGCGAGGCGGAACAGGTGCGAGCGCAGGAACAGGCCCTGGGTCCACGCGGGCCGCGGGTAGGCGAAGCCCTGCGCCACGTCGCCGTTGAAGTTGCGATGGTCGTTGCGAAGAAACAGGACCAGGGCGAGATCGGTGCCGAGTCCCGCACCGCGGGTCTCGAAATAGCGCACCTCGGCCTGCGTGCAGTAGCCCTTGACACCGAAGTTCAGGACCTCGACGCGGTCGTCCGCGAGCCGGGCTTCCAGTTGACCCGCGATCGTCTGCGCACCACTGGTGAGGTACAGGCCCATCGCCACCGAGTCGCCGAGCAGTGCGATGCGCCGCACGCCGTCCGGCTTCGGTACCACCCGCTCCGGGTCCCGCAGGCCGCGGTTGTTGGTCTCGATCCCGTCCGCGTCGGGATGGCTGAACGAGGGCTTCAGCTCGTAGCCCAGGACCGGGTCGCTCGACAGACGGAAGGGGCTGGCCGCCGCATCGGTCGTCACCCGGTCCACGGCAGGCGCCAGCCCAGTCGCTCGGACGGCGACCTCGGCCAGCCCCGCCGCGACCAGCGTCGCGCCGAGGGCGAGGATCGCGGTGGCTCCCATCCGCAAAGTGACGCTGGACACAGGTGATTATCGCAACTTCTTGATTGCCGGGCGGGCCGCGGCGCTGCTACGATGACTGGATTCGTCGTTTCGTCGGCCCTCGGTTTGCCCGGGGCCTCTGGGAGGTATCGTTGATGCACAGCCGTACCCGTCTGGCCGTCCTGTTCTCCAGCCTGTCCGCTCTCATCCTGCTCGCCGCCTGCGGTGGCGGCGGCTCTTCGTCCCCGACCTCCCCTGTGACCACGACTCCGCCGGTCGCAGCCACCCCGACTCCTTCGGCCACGGCCACGCCGACCCCGTCCGGGACGCCCTGGGACTGCAACCGCTCCGCGCTCCCGGCGGGCCCGGTCGTCACCTTCCGCTTCAAGTTGAAGGCGATTCGCCGCGACGGCAACTTCATCGAGGGCCCGCCCGAGGGACCCGATTTCCAGCGCGACTCGCAGGGTCGGATCATCGTCCGCGTCGGCGACTTCCTGACCTTCGACTCGACCCAGAAGAACGGCTCCAACAACATCTGCCAGTGGAACGCCGATCCGCGCTGGTCGGTCTCCAACACCAACGTCTTCAGCGAGCGCACCGAGGCCTCGCGACAGACCACGGCCTGCGGCTTCCTGCTCCGCGGCGATGTGGTGCGGACCGGCGAGTTCGAGGTCGACGCTTCCCTCGATGGCATCGAGGGCGAGACCATCTACGAGCGCGCCGACACGGTCACCCTGATCGCTCGCTAGCGTCGGCGCCGGGTCGGACCAGGGCCGTCATCGCGAACTGCGGTGGCGGCCCTTCCTGCTTGTGGCCGCGTGCTCGGGCGCGGGTGAGACAATCGAGCTTCATTCTCCGGAGGCGCTCGCATGCGGATGCACGACCCCTCGCGCAACGACCCGGTGATCGAACAGCCGGAGCCGGTGACGCTGTTCCTGCCGGTGCTCGAGGCCTCGCTCTCGCGCTGCGGGATCGCGACCACGCGGGCCGAGCTGATCCGCCGCTTCATGTCGGGCGAACCGCGCGTGCTGATCGTCGCCGGCGCTCGCGACCACCCGGCCCAGATCGACGACGACGAGGTCAGCAAGCGCGCCGTGCGCGCGGTCTGGGAGCGCGGCGCGCTGCCGTTCGAGACCTCCGAGCCCGCGGTCTGCGACGGCATCGCCCAGGGCCACTACGGGATGACGTTCTCGCTCGTCTCCCGCAACCTGACCGCCGCGATGCTGATCGGCCAGATCGAGGCCCACGCCTACGACGCCGCGCTGCTGCTCGACTCCTGCGACAAGCGGCCGGTCGGCGACCTGGCCGCGGTGATCGAGGTCGACCGCACCCGCCGCCGGCGCGGCCGCAAGCCCTTCTACGCGGCCTTCCTGCCCGCCCAGGTGATGCCGGAGCGCCACTTGTCGAAGGAGCTGCAGGACGGCCTGCGTGCGCTGAAGGGCGTGGCCGGGCCCGCCGTCGACGAGGAGATCGACGCGCTGCTGCTGCACCGCCTGAAGTGCAACACCTACGCGATGTTCAAGAAGCTGCTCGACGGCCTCGAGGCCCAGGGCCACCTCGCGGGCGAACGCCGTGACCGCTTCCTGTCCGAGATCGCGCAGATGACCTGCGAGGCCGGCGGCACCTGCGCCTTCATCGGCACCGGAAACACCGACAAGGTCGTGCTGCACGCGATGGGCTTCGTGCCGCGCGGCGCGGAACTGCTGACGAAAGCCGCCTCGGACGCCGTCGTCGGCAACGCCGTCGACGCGCTGCTCGACGCGATCCGCAACGGCCGCGAGGAGCGCAGCGCCGCCCGCCTCGCCCGCGCCAACCTGCACAACGCGCTGACGATGTGGAGCGCCGTCGGCGGCAGCATGAACTGGCTGCTCCACTTCCCCTACGTCGCGGCCGCGCTGGGCGTGCGACTCTCCCCCACCGAGGTCGCCGACCTCTCCGACCGCACCCCGTTCCTGATCGACATCGCCCCCTCGAAGGACAAGAGCTTCTTCACGCTGGCGATCGAGACCCAGGCCGGCGCCCACTCGGGGCTCGACTCCTCCGCCCGCCACCTGCTCGAGATCGGCCTGCTGCAGGACGCCGAGACGATCACGGGCCGCTGGTCGGTTCGGCTCGCGGACGCGCTGCCGCCGAACGACGCCATCCTGTTCCGCACGGCGCTGCGGCCGCAGAGCGGGATCGTCGAGGTCCGCGGCAACCTGACCGACTCCGCGGTGTTCAAGCGGGCCGGGCTCACGCCCGAGGCGCTGGCCAGCTTCGATCGCAAGGTCTACCTCGCCGCCTTCTACCTCGGCGAACCGGAAGCCCAGGCCGACCTGTTCCACGGCCGCGTGCTGGCCCGGCTGCGCGGAGAGGTCGCCGCCGCGGACGTGCGCCGGCTCGCCCGCGTCAACTTCGGCGCCGCGGCGGCCGCCCTCGACGCGGTGGCCGATGCCGACGTCGTGGAGCAGGCCGCACGCCTGAAGCTGCTGCGCTGCATCGTCGTGATCGCCGGCGAGGGCCCCAAGGCCAACGGCATCCCCGAGATGTTCTACCCGTCGGAGTACTTGAACCGCGACCCCGTGCTGCGCCACGTCAGCGCGATGATCACCGACGGTCGTTACTCGGGCGCGACCTACGGCCCGTGCATCGGCCACGCCTCGCCGGAGGCGCTCGAGGGCGGGGCGATCGGCGCCGTGCGCAGCGGCGACTGGATCTGGATGGACACCGCGCAGCGCCGGATCGACGTCCTCGACCCGGCGGCGAGCCTGCGCGGCGAGGCCTTCTCCCCGGTGGCACTCGCGGCTGAGCTGCTGCGGGCTCGGCCCGAGGTCGCGGAGCGGATCGCCTGGCTGCGGGCGCGACGGCTCGACATCCCGCCGACGATCCGCCTGCTGCTCGACGCCACGACCACCTGTCAGCAGGGCGTGACCCCGCTCGGCCTCGACCTGACGGAGGCGCTCTGAAAGACCGGGTTCCGGTGCCGGGCAAAGCCCGTCCCCGGTCCCATGGGGGCTACCGGGCAGCCGCGTGGGCCGGCGTCGCGGCGCTGGCGCTGCTGGCGTGCGATCCGAGCACGGCCGCCGCGCCGCGCGGCAGCGCCGCGACGGCCGCGGTCGCCGGAGGGCCAGGAACGGGTCCGCTGCTCGTCTACGAGCAGAAGGAGGGCGACAACCAGGACCTGTACGTGGTCCCGGTCGCGGGCGGGATCGCCCGCCGGCTGACCGACCACCCGGCCTCCGACGGCCTGCCCCGCTTCACCCCGGACGGCCGCGCGGTCGTCTACTCGAGCGATCGCGACGGCCACTTCCAGTTGTGGCAGGTCCCGATCGAAGGCGGCGAGCCGCGGCGCCTGCGCAAGAACTCGTTCACCGAGTGGCAGGCCGACGTCTCGCCCGACGGCCGCGCGCTCGCCTATCTCTCCAACGAAGGCGGGCCCGAGGGCCTGTGGCGGATGGACCTCGCGTCGGGCACCACGCGGCGAATGGTGCTCCACGGCAACCGCTCGATCCTCGGCAACCCGGACTGGAGCCCGGACGGGCGCCGCCTGACGTTCTCGTCGAACTGGCGGGTCGGTCACCAGATCTGGGTCGCGGACGCGACCAGCGGCGAGGCCGAGCGCATCTCGGGCGTCTCGGAGGGCGGCTGCGAGCCGCGCTTCCATCCGGACGGCAAGCGCGTCGTCTACGTCCGGCGCGGCCTGCTCTCGGAGAAGAGCCGGCTGCTCGAGCACGACCTGGAGAGCGGCGAGAAGCGGGTGCTGGTCGACTGGCCGGCGATGAACTACGACCCGGTCTACTCGCCCGACGGCTCGGAGATCGCCTTCGCCTCGAACATCACCGGCGAGTGGGTGGTGTACCGGCAGCGCCTGGCGGACGGCAAGTCGTGGCGGGTCAGCTTCGGCAAGGGCCCGGCCCGCTACCCCGACTACCAGCCGCGCTGAGCGGCTACTCGGCGGCGTCCACGGCCCGCCGCGCGCCGGGCTCGCTGCCGGCCACGAAGGGCTCGAGTCGCACGCCCTCGGCACCCGGACGGCCGAGGCGGCCGGCCGCGTCGACCGGCACCAGCAGGATGTTGCCGGGCACCGGGTATTCCTCGATCGGCATGTCGGCCATGGCCTGCTTCCAGAAGTCGATCCAGATCGGCAGCGCGCTGCGGGCGCCGTCCTGGCCACGGCCGAGGCTCTTGCGCTTGTCGTCGAAGCCGACCCACACGCCCGCGGCCAGGCCGGGCTCGAAGCCGATGAACCAGCCGTCCGTGAAGTCGTCGGTGGTGCCGGTCTTGCCGCCGATCGGCCGGCCGAGGGCGCGGGCGCGGGTCGCGGTGCCGCGCTCGACCACGCCGCGCAGCAGGCTGGCCATGATGTAAGCCGTGTCCGCGCGCAGCGCCTCGCTGCCGCGCGGCCGGTTCTCCTCGATCACGTTGTCGTCGCGGTCGGTGATCCGGGTCACGAACCACGGCTCCATGCGCAGGCCCTGGTTGGCGAAGGCCGCGAACGCCGAGACCATCTCGGACAGCGAAGCCTCGCCGGCGCCGATCGCGATCGGCAGGTACGGCGGCAGTTCGCCCTGCAGCCCGAGCTTGCGCGCGTAGGCGATGCCCGTCTCGACCCCGATCGCCTGCAGCGTGCGGATGGCCGGGATGTTGCGCGAGTTCTCGAGCGCGCGGCGCAGCGGGATCGGGCCCCAGAAGCTGCCGTCGTAGTTCCGGGGCGCCCACGCCGGCGCGCCGGCGCGAGCCGGGAACACGAGCGGCGCGTCGAGGATCGTCGTCGCCGGCGTGTAGCCCCGAGCCTCGATCGCGGCCGCGTACACGAACGGCTTGAAGGTCGAGCCCGCCTGGCGCCGGGCCTGGGTCGCGCGGTTGAACTTGCTGCGCCCGTAGTCGTAGCCGCCGACCATCGCCCGCACGGCGCCGGTCTTGACGTCGAGCGCCAGCAGCGCGCCTTCGACCGCGGGGTCCTGCTCCAGCGTCAGCTTCAGCTCGCCGCTGCCGTCCTCGGCCGGCAGCGCGGCGATGGTGAACGGCGCGATGTCGCCCTGCTTGAACACCTCGGTCAGCGCCGTGCGTCCCGTCCACGCCACGTCGGCGGGCCGCAGCCGGGCCTCGTGGGTTCCGACCCGCACGGTCGCGGCGCCGCGCTCGACCGCGATCACCACCCCGCGCACGATCTGGCCCACGAGCAGCTTGTCGCTCCAGTCGTCGAGCGCGAGCGGCTCCGGCAGCACGCCGTCGACGAGCACGGACTCCGTCGGCCGCACGAAGCCGCGGGCACGGCGGTCGAGGCTGCGCAGGCCCGCGTGGACCGCGGCGTTGGCCGCCATCTGCAGGCCCGGGTCGAGCGTGGTGTGGACCCGCAGGCCGCCCTGGTAGATGCGCTGCGAGCCGTACTCGCGCTCCAGGTACTTGCGCACTTCCTCCACGAAGTACGGCGCGATCGAGGGCGGCGCCCGGTGCAGGCGCAGCCCGAGGTCCATCTCGCGCGCGGCCTGCGCCTCGCGGGCGCTGATGTAGCGCTCCTCCTGCATGCGACCGAGCACCAGGTTGCGGCGCGCGATCACCGCCCGCGCGTTGTCGATCGGCGACAGCCGGCTCGGGCTCTGGGCGATGCCGGCGATCATCGCCGCCTCGTGCAGCGCCAGGTCCTTGACGCCCTTCGAGAAGTAGAACTGGCTGGCCGCCTCGACCCCGTAGTTGCCGTGGCCGAAGTAGATCTGGTTGCAGTAGAGCGTGAAGATCTCTTCCTTGGTGAACGCGCGCTCGATCTGGAACGCGAGCAGGATCTCCTTCAGCTTGCGCTCGTAGGTCTTCTCCGGGGTCAGGAACAGCAGCCGCGAGAGCTGCATCGTCAGCGTCGAGAAGCCCTGGCCGCGCCGGCCCGTGCGCAGGTTGGCCCAGATCGCGCCCGGGATCCGCCACGGGTTGATCCCGATGTGGGTCCAGAACTCGGCGTCCTCGACCGCGACGACCGCGTTGCGCATCACCGGCGGGATCTCGGCGAAGCGCACGGGCACCCGGCGCTCGATCGAGAACTCGCCGATCAGGGTCCCGTCGTGGGCCAGCACCTGGGTGACGAGGTTGGGCTCGAAGTCCTCGAGCGACGACACCTGCGGCAGCTCGCTGCCGTAGGCGAGGAAGACGCCGAGGAGCGCCCCGGACAGGATCGCCGCCGCGAACAGGGCGGTGAGCACGGGGCGCGTGTAGAGGACGCCGCCACGAGCGGCGCTGCCGAGCATGGGTCAGGCTAACACCGCCCGCCGCGCTCGGGCGAGCCGGCCGGGCTCAGTTCTCGCGATCGCGATGCCGGGCGCGGCCCGAGCCGGAAGAGCTGGACGGCTGGCTGGACTGCGGCTTCGGCGGCGGCGGATTCTCGCGCCGCGGCTCGGCCCGCGGGGCCCGCTGCTGGCCCTGCGGCCGTTCTCCGTAGCTGCGCGGGGCGCGCTCCTGGCCCTGCGGCCGTTCTCCGTAGCTGCGCGGGGCGCGCTCCTGGCCCTGCGGCCGTTCACCGGAGCCGCGCGGGGCAGCGCGCTCTCGACCGCCGTCGTTGCCACGCGGGGCAGCTTCTCGGCCGCCCCCCGAAGTGGCGGCCCCACCGCCGCGCTCGCGATCGCGCGGCGAGGACAGCGAGCGCAGGAAGCGCTCGACGGAGTCGTCACCACCCGAGCGCGGACGCGCCTCGGGCGCCGGTTCCGCGCGCTGCGGCTCGGCCACCGGCGCCTCGCCGCGGCCGCGCGTACGCGGGCTCTGCTCGCGCTGACGGGCCCGGTCCCCGCCCGTCGAGGACGAACCGCCCTCGCGCCACAGGAAGCGCTCGACATCCGTCCGCGGTGCCGCGCCCTCGGTCGCGGGCTGCGGGGTCGTGCCGGGCCGGGTGCGGCGGGTGCCGCGCGAGCTCCACGAGGGATCGACGGCCGTGCCGTCGGCGGAAGGCGACGGTGTGCGCGGACGGGCCCTGGCGGCCGAGTCCCGGGCGGTGCCGGTGTCGGGCTGCGCGGTCTCGCTCTGCCGTCGTTCGACGTCGCTGCGCCGCCGTGCGCCGGGCGCGGGAATCGTCGTAGCCGGGTCGTCGCGCAGCTCCGGCACGAAGTCGCCCACCGTGGGCCGCGTCGTGGTCACCGCGGCACCGCGGCCGGGGCGCGGGCGCGCGCCCGTGACCCGCGGCGCCTCACCGGCCTCGAGGTTGCGACCGAGCCGCACGCCGGGCGTATCGATCACCCGCTGCGGGTCGGCGGCGACGCGGGCGACGTCGACCCGGCGACGCGCCACGTCGCGGGACCCGAGATCGTCGCGGCGGACGTAGTTCCAGGCGTCGTGCGGCGAGCCGCCACGGCTCCCGCGCGGCACGGCCTGACCGCGGTTCCCGCCGTGGTGCGGCGCCGGCACCGGGCGATCTCGATAGCCGAGCGCGCACCAGCCCACGTAGTTGTTGCCGACCGACCACGACACCCACGCCGGCCCCCAGGTGTGGCCGGGCACCCAGTACCAGCCATTGCCCGAGTAGCCCCAGCGCCCGTAGTGGAACGGCGCCCAGCCCCACGGCTCCTGCGGCACCCAGGTCCAGCCGTACACGGTGTAGACCCAGCGCCCGTCGCGGTACGGCTGCCAGGAGACGCCCACGTTGGGCCGCCACACGTAGCCGACCTCGGTCTCGTACGACCAGTCGCCGTGCCCCTCGAGGTCGGCCGCGTAGACGTCGATCTCGTCCGGCAGGTAACGCTCTTCGGCGTACTCGCGGCGGTCGTCGAGGCTCGCGTTCCAGGCCGCGAACTCGTCCTCTTCGGCGCGGTCGAAGCCCTCGGCCAGGCTCGGCCCGTAGCCGCGCTCGGCGACCGCGCGCTGGCCCGCGGTCAGCGCGGTACGCGTGCGCTCGGCCTCGAGGCTGGCCTCGCCCTCGTAGACGGAGACCCGGACGACGCCCGCGGTCGC
Organism: Vicinamibacteria bacterium; assembly: GCA_023701125.1. GTDB lineage: Bacteria > Acidobacteriota > Vicinamibacteria > Fen-336 > Fen-336 > WYBL01. The sequence continues at coordinate 9,398 of JAMPXO010000099.1, forward strand.
ATCGACCCGCACCACGCCGGGGCGATCGACGGTGACGAAGCCGGCCGGCGTCTCCACCTCCCACGCGACCGACCGGTCGCGCGCGCGCAGGAACACGGAGCCCGCCCACAGCCGCAGCGCGATGCGCTCGTCGCGGCCCTCGACGTGGTCCACGTAGTCGAGCTTGGAGCCGTAGTCGAGGCGGAGCAGGCTGCCGTCGGCGAACTGGAACTCGGCGCGGCCACCGGCATCGGTCCAGACCCGGTCGCCCGGCAGGTACGGCAGGTGCCGGGTGGCCTCTTCCGAACCGGTGGCCTCGGCGCTCTGCACGAAGACGCCGCCCTCGACCAGGCGGAACCGGCCGTGACGGTACTCCTCCGCGGAGTCCACGCCGCGGGCAGGCAGGGCGGGCAGCACGGCGACCAGGGCGATGACCAGGGCGGTTCTCATGGACGTGACCTCGATCACGTCACATGCAACGGGCATGCCGCCGAATCCAAAGGATAAGTGTCTGTTGCGAAACGACTTGTGGCACCGCCTGGGAACGACCGGGTGTCCTCCGCGGAGTCCGACGTCCTCGTCGGAGGCTACGTCGCGCGCTTCGGGCCGTCCGCCATCGACAGCTCGACGTCCGCCAGGTCGGCCCGCGCCGCCTTGTGACGCGGGTTGAGCTCCAGCGCCCGGCGCAGCATCGCGGCAGCGCGGGCGTTCATCTGCCGCCGCGCGTAGAGGTTGCCGAGCAGGGCGAAGGCCTCGACCTGGTGGGTGTCCTCGCGGGTCGCGGCCAGCAGCTCCCGCTCGGCCTCGCGCTCGGTCTCGGGGTGCTTCAGGAACGCGCGGGCCAGCAGCAGGCGGCCACGCACGCGGTCGAGGCCGGTGGCGATCGGCACCATCTCGCCGAGGATCGCGATCGCCTCCCAGTAGCGGCCTTCGTCGAAGCGCTCCTGGGCGCGCTTGTACATGCCACCCACGTCGGCCGGCAGCGGCGGCTCGGCGGCGGCCACCGGCGGCGGGGGCGGAGCCGGGGGCTGCTTGACGACGACCTTGTACACGACCTCGCCGCGCCCGGGCTTCGGCGCGAGTCGCGGCTCCGGCGGGGCGGTGGCGGCCTTCTCGAGCCGCTCCAGCGTGCCCCGGTATCGGCCGCGGGCATCCGCGTCGGTGAGCACGCGGTGGGCCTCCACCACCCGGGCGAAGATGTCCTCCAGCTTGCCGCCCAGGTCCGTCAGGGCCGGGTTGTGGTGCACGTCCGGGTGATAGCGCTTGGCCTGGCGGTAGTAGGCCGCCTTGATCTCGGCGGGCGTCGCGTCGCGCACCACCCCCAGCACCGCGAAGTGGTCGCGCTGGCGGAGGTCGGCCCACAGCTCCTCGATCTCCGTGCGCAGGAACTGGGCGGTGTCGCGGGCCGCGGGCGGGGCCTCGCTCGCGTACTCGACGAGGCCCACGCAGAGCAGCAGGAACAGCGAGCGCCGCACGTCCGTCGCCGGCAACGCGATCGCGGTGATCACGTCGCGGGCCGACAGCGTGCCGTCGACGCGGGAGAGCACGAAACCGTCGATCGCGGTCAGGCTGGTGCGCTGGAAGCGGACGAGGGGGTCGACCGCCGGCACCAGCACCCGCGCCTCGTCACCGAGCTGCCACTCGATCACGGCCTCCGGCAGCTCGCGGGCGGCCGAGGCCACCAGGTCGCCCGTGGTCTCGGGCAGCGGCCGGTCGTAGGGGTCGGCCGGGTCGGCGTCCTTGGGCACGAACGCGACGTGGCCGAGCCGCCAGCCGAGCGCCTGCTGCAGCACGCGCCGCACGTGATAGGCGAGGCCCGCCTCCACCTGCTCGGCGTCGAGGAAGCCCATCATCACCAGCGCCTCGCCGAGCCGCGCCTGGCCGGACCGCACGATGGCGCTCGCGAGCTCGAAGTTCTCCTGGCTGATCTGCTCGGACGCGAGCAGCAGGGCGCCGAAGTGGAGGTTGGGGTCGGACGACTCGGCGTGGACGATGTGGCCGCGCACCACCCGGAAGCGGGTGCGGTGGGCGCCCTCCAGCATCACCAGGTCGCCGCTGCGGCGGCCTCCGTAGAGCTGCCGCAGCACCCCCGGCAGGGCGCCCGGAGCGATCGGTACGTTGATCTCGGGAATCGGCGCGGAGGTCTTCACCTGGGGCGCTGAACGCTCTTCCGGGAGGGACTGCGCCGAAGGGGGGTGCGGGCCTCCCCCTCCCGGGGAGGCCCGCGGCGCTCGACGCGAAGAACTACCGGGTTTCGAGGCCCGAGAAGAAGTAGCCGATCTCGAAGCGCGCCGTCTCGACCGCGTCCGAGCCATGGATCGCGTTGGCCTCGATCGAGGCGGCGAAGTCCTTGCGGATGGTGCCGGCCGCGGCCTTCTGCGGGTCGGTAGCGCCCATGATGTCGCGCAGGTGCAGGATCGCGTTGTCGCGCTCGAGCACCATCGTCACGCACGGGCCCGACGACATGAACGTGCACAGCTCGTTGAAGAACGGCCGTGCGGCGTGGACGTGGTAGAAGCCCTCGGCCTCGGCCCGCGTCAGGTGGCGCATGCGGAGGGCGACGATGCGGAAGCCCGCCTTCTCGATGCGCGACAGGATGGCGCCGGTGTTCCCCGCCTTGACGGCGTCCGGCTTGACGATCGAAAACGTTCTCTCCAAGGCTTGTTCGACTCCCTCTTGCTCTGTGGCTAGCGCCCGAGCGCTTCCTTGACGGCCTGGCCGATCTCGGCCGGCGACTTGACGACGCGGATGCCCGCCTCGCGCATCGCCTTCATCTTCTCGTCCGCCGTGCCCTTGCCGCCGCTGATGATGGCGCCGGCGTGGCCCATGCGGCGGCCCGGCGGCGCGGTCTGGCCGGCGATGAAGCCGATCACCGGCTTCTTCACGTGCTGCTTGACGAACTCCGCGGCCTCTTCTTCCGCGCTGCCGCCGATCTCGCCGATCATCACGATCGCCTCGGTCGCCGGGTCGTCGTTGAACAGCCGCAGGGCGTCCGTGTGGTTGGTGCCGATGATCGGGTCGCCACCGATGCCGAGGCAGCTCGACTGGCCGATGCCGAGCGCGGTGAGCTGGCCGACGGCCTCGTAGGTCAGCGTCCCGCTGCGCGAGACGACGCCGACCGGGCCGCCCATGTGGATGTGGCCGGGCATGATGCCGATCTTGCAGCGCTCGCCGGGCGAGATGATGCCCGGGCAGTTGGGGCCGACCAGCCGGGTCTTCTTGCCCTTGAGGTACTGGGCCGCCTTCACCATGTCGAGCACCGGGATGCCCTCGGTGATGCAGACGATCAGCGGGATGCCCGCGTCGGCCGCTTCCATGATCGCGTCGGCCGCGCCCGGGGGCGGGACGAAGATCACGGAGGTGTTGGCGCCGGCCTTGGCGACCGCGTCGCCGACCGTGTCGAAGATCGGGAAACCCTCGTTGGTCTGGCCGCCCTTGCCCGGCGTCACGCCGCCGACCACGTTGGTGCCGTAGTCGCGGCAGCCCTTCGCGTGGAAGGTGCCGTGCTTGCCCATGCCCTGGACGACCAGCCGCGTGTCCTTACCGCACAGCACGCTCACCGCGCACCTCCCGCCACCGCGACGACCTTCTTGGCGGCATCCATCATGTCGTCGGCCGTCGTGAACGCGAGCCCGGAGCCGTTCAGCATCTCCTTGCCCTTGTCCTCGTTGTTGCCCTTCATGCGCACCACGACGGGCACGTTCACGTGCAACTCCTTGACGGCGGCGATCACGCCCTCGGCCAGCACGTCGCAGCGCAGGATGCCGCCGAAGATGTTGATCAGCACCGCCTTGACGTCGGGGTCGGCGAGCAGGATGCGGAACGCGGCCTTGATCTGGTCGGCGCTGGCGCCGCCGCCGACGTCGAGGAAGTTGGCCGGGCTGCCGCCCGCCAGCTTGATGATGTCCATCGTCGCCATTGCCAGGCCGGCGCCGTTGACCATGCAGCCGACGTTGCCGCCGTCGAGCTTGATGTAGTTGAGGCTGTACTTCGAGGCGTCGACCTCGAGCGGCGACTCCTCCTCGAGGTCGCGCATCTCCGCGCACTCGGGGTGGCGGTAGAGCGCGTTGTCGTCGAAGTTGACCTTGGCGTCGAGGGCGAACACGTCGCCCGCGCGGGTGACCAGGAACGGGTTGATCTCGACCATCGAGGCGTCGACCGCCTCGAACGCGCGGTACACGCCCTGCATCAGCGCGACCGCCTTCGGCACCACCGCGGACGGCAGGCCGAGGGCGAAGGCCAGCTTGCGGGCCTGGAAGGCCTGGAAGCCGACGGCCGGGTCGATCACTTCCTTGAGGATCGCCTTCGGGTCCTTCGCGGCGACCTCTTCGATGTCCATGCCGCCCTGGGCGGAGGCCATGAACACGGGCGAGCCACTGGCGCGGTCCACGAGCACGGCGAGGTACAGTTCTTTCGCGCCCTCGAGGTCCATGCCCTGCTCGATCAGCAGCCGCTTGACCACCCGGCCCTCGGGGCCGGTCTGGTGGGTGACGAGCGTCATGCCGAGCATCTTGCCGGCGATCTGCGCGCACTCCTCGGCGCTCTTCGCGAGCTTCACGCCGCCGCCCTTGCCGCGCCCGCCGGCGTGGATCTGGGCCTTCACCACCACGGGGAACCCGAGTTCCTTGCCCACGGCCACCGCCTCTTCGGCCGTGAACGCCACCTTGCCCTTGGGCACGGGCACGCCGGCGGAGGCGAGGATCGCCTTCCCCTGGTACTCGTGGATCTTCATCAGCTTCCTCTCCTATCGCGGGGGCGCCGTGCCGGGGAACGGATCGCAGGCGGCCGCGTCTGCCGTTGCGACAGCGGGGCGAGATGTTATCTCATGAGCGACTCGCGCGAACCCTGCTCCGCCCCCGCACCCCCAGTAAGATCGGCGCGCGGAGGTCGGCGTGGTGCGAGTCGAGGGGCGGGGTTACGGGAAGTTCGTCGCCGGCTTCGCGGCGGGCGCGCTGGCCGCGGTGCTGTACGAGGCGCTGCGCCCGCGGCGCGGCTTCGACCACACCCTGCTCGGCGCCCACGACGACACGCCGGTGCCGCCGGTGGTGATCGTGCCCGGCATCCTCGGCTCGCAGTTGCTCGATGCGCGGGGCCGGGAAACGTGGCTGGGCCTCGGCAACATGGTCGGTGCCCACGCCATCGCGCTGCCCGCGCAGCTGCCGCTGGAGGAAGCTCGCGACGGACTCGTGCCCGGCGGCCTGCTCGGCGTCGATCACATCCTGCCGCGGCTGTTCGGCTTCAGCGAGTACGGCGACCTGGTCAGCGTGCTCGAGCGGGCGGGCTTCGTCCGCAACTCGCCCGGCGGCCGCAGCTACTCGGTTTACGCCTACGACTGGCGCCGCGACCTCGCCGAGTCGGCACGCGGGCTGGGCCGCTACCTCGAGCGCCTCGCCCACGAGCGCGGCACGCCCGACGCGCGGTTCACCGTGATCGGCCACAGCATGGGCGGGCTGGTGGCGCGCCTCCACCTGCGTTTCGGAAGCGACGACCCGACCGGGCCGGTGACCTGGGGTGGCGCGCCGCGGGTCGCGCGGCTGGTGGTCGCGACCGCACCCAACGGCGGCAGCCTGCCCGCGCTGGAGGCGCTGCTGAACGGCGCCCCGGTCGGCTTCTCCACCACCACCCTGGCCGCGTCGGTGTGCGCCACGTTCCCTTCGCTCTACGCGCTGCTGCCCCCGCCCGCGGCGCACCCCCTGCTCGACGGGACCGGGGCGCCGCTCGCGATCGACCTGCTCAACCCGGCCGCCTGGGAGCAACACGGCTGGGGCGCGTTCGCCGCGGGTCGCAGCCCGGACCTGCGCGAATACGCGCGGGCGGCCCTGTTCCGCGCGCGCGACGTTCGTGGCGGCCTCGACCGCGCGCCGCAGGCCCCGTGCCCCGTGCCCGTCGCGCTGCTCGGCGGCGACACGCTGCCGACGCTCGCCCACGGCGTGTTGAACGGCCGCGGCGTGCCCCGCTTCGTGCCCGAGAACCCGCGCGAGACGGCCCTGCTCTACGAGGCCGGCGACGGGCGCGTGACCCGCGCCAGCCTGCTCGCCTCCCACGTCGAGACGGCCCACGACGACGCCGACGACTGCGGCGTCCAGGAGGCCAGCCGGCTCGCGTTCGGCGACGGCGACCATCACGGGCTGTTCGCGGAGCCGGGAGTCCAGAGCGCGCTGCTGCGGGCGGTGGTCACGCGGCGAGGCGTTGTTGGGGGCCGGCCGCTGCGGTAGTCTCGCCCGCGGAGGTCCCCGCCATGGTGCTGAGCTTCACCGCGCGTTCGAAGAGCGCGAGCGTGGCCGAGATGATCGCGAAGAAGAACTTCGCGAAGGCGCTGGAGTTGCTCAAGGCCGAGCTCAAGGTGCGCAAGGGCGACGAGAAGCTGCGGCTGCAGCTCGCCGACGTCCTGCAGCAGACCGGGCGCACCAAGGAAGCGGTCGAGGTGCTCACCAACCTCGCCGACGACCTCGCCCTCTCCGGCTTCGCGGGCAAGGCGATCGCCGTCCTGAAGCGGGTCCAGAAGCTGCACAAGTCGGGCGACGTCGAAGAGAAGCTCTCGTACCTGATCGCCCAGGAGAGCCGTCGCGGCGGCTTCGACCCGTGGACCAAGCGCCAGGCGACGCAGGAGATCCCGGAGGGCCCGACCGAGATCGGGCTGGACATGGCCCCGGTCGTGGTGCCCGACTCGGGGCCCGTGGAACCGGAGACCGCGCCTGCGGAAGCCGCGCCCCCGGAGCCCGTCGAGTTCCAGGCCTCGCTCGACGACGCCTTCCGCGACGAGGTCGCCTCGCTGCTCGAGGACATCTTCAAGGTCGAAGGTCTCAAGGCGCAGCCGGTGGAGACGCCGCGCCCGCAGCTCGTGGAGACGCCGCTGTTCCGCGACTTCTCGCGCGAGGAACTGGTCGAGGTGATCAAGGGCCTCGCCCTGCGCACCTACCAGCCCGGCGAGATCGTGATGGCCGCGGGCGAGCCCGGCACCTCGCTGTTCATCGTCACCACCGGCCGCCTGCGCGCCTACCTGCGCACGGCCGAGCAACGCTACGTGCAGCTCCGCGAGCTGCACGAGGGCGACTTCTTCGGCGAAATCTCGCTGCTGACCGACAACCCGCGCAGCGCGACCGTCACCGCCGCCGCGTACGTCGAGCTGCTGGAGATGGACCGCGCCACGCTCGACGCCATCACCACCCGCCAGCCGCGGGTCAAGGACGTGCTCCAGGAGTTCTACAAGCAACGCGCGAGCCGCACCGTCGAGGCCGCCGTCGCCGCCGCGCGCGGCGAGGCCTGATGCGGCGCTAGAATCCGACCTCGAGGCGCTGCGGCCCCCCGCACGGCCGATTCGCCGTTTCCGCGAGGAATAACCACCCCGATCGTTACAACCCCTGTCATCAAGGAGCGAGGATGAACGCCGCCAAGGCCTTCTTCGGCTCGACCATCGGCCAGAAAGTGGTCATGGCCGTGACCGGCCTGATCCTGTTCGGTTTCGTGCTCGGCCACATGGCCGGCAACCTGCAGGTCTACGCCGGACCCACCAAGCTCGACGAGTACGGCGCGCTGCTGCGCAAGATGCCCGCCGCGCTCTGGGGCGCCCGCCTGTTGTTGCTCGGCTCGGCGCTCGCCCACGTCTGGGCGATGCTGTCGCTGACCAAGCTCAACATGGACGCGCGGCCCACCGGCTACCGCGTCGAGACCTACAAGAAGAGCGACTACGCCTCACGCACGATGCGGCTGACCGGGATCACGCTCGGCGCCTTCATCGTCTACCACATCCTCCACCTGACGACGGGCACGGTGCACCCGAACTTCGTCGAGGGTGCCGTCCACAACAACTTCGTCCACGGCTTCCAGGTGCCGCTGGTGTCCGGCTTCTACATCGTGGCGATGCTGTGCCTCGGCCTGCACCTCTACCACGGGGTGTGGAGCTTCACCCAGACCCTCGGCCTCGCCCACCCGAAGTACGACATGCTCCGCCACGCCGCGGCCACGGCCTTCGCCGCGCTGATCGTGGCCGGCAACATCTCCTTCCCGGTGGCCGTGCTGGCCGGGATCGTGAAGCCGGCTCCGCCCCAGATCGCCTCCACGGCGACGACCGCGCCGGCCGGCGCCCTGTCGACGAGCGGGAGGTAGACACCATGGAACTCCAGAGCAACATCCCGTCCGGGCCGATCGAGAAGAAGTGGGACAAGCACCGCTTCGAGATGAAGCTGGTCAACCCCGCCAACAAGCGCAAGTTCAACGTGATCGTGGTCGGCTCCGGCCTGGCCGGCGCGTCGGCCGCGGCGACCATGGCCGAGCTCGGCTACAACGTGTCCTGCTTCTGCTACCAGGACTCGCCGCGCCGCGCCCACTCGATCGCCGCCCAGGGCGGCATCAACGCGGCCAAGAACTACCAGAACGACGGCGACAGCGTGTACCGGTTGTTCTACGACACCGTCAAGGGCGGCGACTTCCGCGCCCGCGAGGCCAACGTCTACCGCCTGGCCGAGGTGTCGACGGCGATCATCGACCAGTGCGTGGCGCAGGGCGTGCCGTTCGCCCGCGAGTACGGCGGCCTGCTCGACAACCGCTCGTTCGGCGGCGCGCTCGTCAGCCGCACGTTCTACGCCCGCGGCCAGACCGGCCAGCAGCTCCTGATCGGCGCCTACCAGGCGCTGGAGCGGATGATCGGCAAGAAGAAGGTCGCGATGTACTCGCGCCACGAGATGCTGGACGTGATCCTGGTCGACGGCCGCGCCCGCGGCATCGTCGTCCGCGACATGGTCACCGGCAAGATCTCGTCCCACGTCGCCGACGCGGTGGTGCTCGCCACCGGCGGCTACGGCAACGTGTTCTTCCTGTCGACGAACGCGAAGGGCTGCAACGTCACGGCGATCTGGCGCGCGTACCGCAAGGGCGCCGCGTTCGGCAACCCGTGCTACACGCAGATCCACCCGACCTGCATCCCGGTCAGCGGCGACCACCAGTCGAAGCTGACGCTGATGTCGGAGTCGCTGCGCAACGACGGCCGGATCTGGGTGCCGAAGAAGCAGGGCGACACCCGCCCGCCGCACCAGATCCCCGAGGACGAGCGCGACTACTACCTGGAGCGCAAGTACCCGAGCTACGGCAACCTCGCCCCGCGCGACATCTCGTCGCGCTCGGCCAAGCAGGCCTGCGACGCGGGCCAGGGCGTGGGCCCCGGCGGCAAGGGCGTCTACCTCGACTTCGCCGACGCCATCAAGCGCCTCGGCGAAGACACGGTGCGCGAGAAGTACTCGAACCTGTTCGAGATGTACGAGCGCATCACGGACGAGAACCCGTACAAGGTCCCGATGCGGATCTACCCCGCCGTCCACTACACGATGGGCGGGCTGTGGGTCGACTACAACCTGATGTCGACGGTGCCTGGCCTGCACGTGCTGGGCGAGGCCAACTTCTCCGACCACGGCGCCAACCGGCTCGGCGCCTCGGCGCTGATGCAGGGCCTGGCCGACGGCTACTTCATCATCCCGTACACCATCGGCCACTACCTGGCCTCGAACAAGTTCGAGAAGGTCGGGCTCGATCACCCCGAGGTCAAGAAGGCCGAGGCCGAGGTCGCGGGCCGCACCAACCGGCTGCTCGGGATCAAGGGCAAGCGCACGGTGGACAGCTTCCACCGCGAGCTCGGCAAGGTGATGTGGGAGTACTGCGGCATGGCCCGCAACAAGGCCGGCCTGGAGAAGGCGCTCACGCTGATCCCCGCGCTGCGCGAGGAGTACTACCAGAACGTCAACGTGCTCGGCGGCGGCGACGAGCTCAACCAGTCGCTGGAGAAGGCCGGCCGCGTGGCCGACTTCATGGAACTGGGTGAGTTGATGGCCCGCGACGCCCTCGTCCGCGAAGAGTCCTGCGGCGGCCACTTCCGCGAGGAGTACCAGACCGAGGAGGGCGAGGCGCTGCGCAACGACGACCGCTTCTGCCACGTCGCGGCCTGGGCCTTCAAGGGCGACGGCCAGACGCCGGAGCGGCTGGTCGAACCCCTGGCCTTCGAGAACGTCCACCTTCAGCAGCGGAGCTACAAGTGAGCAGCGGAAACGGCAAGTCGCTGAACCTGACCCTCGAAGTCTGGCGCCAGAAGGGCCCGAAGGACGCGGGCAAGTTCGTCACCTACGAGGCCCACGACATCAGCACCGACATGTCCTTCCTCGAGATGCTCGACGTCGTCAACGAGCGGCTGAACGAGAAGGGCGAGGAGCCGATCGCCTTCGACCACGACTGTCGCGAGGGCATCTGCGGCATGTGCGGCCTGGTCATCAACGGCCGGCCGCACGGGCCGCGCGGCGCCACCACCACCTGCCAGTTGCACATGAGGTCGTTCAAGAACGGCGACACGATCACGATCGAGCCGTGGCGGGCCACGGCCTTCCCCGTGCTGCGCGACCTGGTCGTCGACCGCGGGGCCTTCGACCGCA
>JAMPXO010000100.1 GCA_023701125.1 Vicinamibacteria bacterium
GCGCCGCGGGGGCTGGCTTCGCCGCGAGCGAGGGCCCCACGGCGCCGCGCGCGGGTACCGGCAGCGCGGGCGCCGCCGACTGGGCGACGGTCGTCGCCGCGGGCGCGACGGCCGGTTCAGGGCCGGGCGCCAATCGCAGCCCCAGCATCACGACGCCGGCCAGCGCGGCTGCGGCCCAGACGGGGCGCCAGCCGAGACCCGGAGCCGGCCCGGGCTGCGCCAGCCGGGCGCGGACGCGGGTGGCGATGTCCGGCACCGGGTGCGCGGTCATCGCCCGCGCGACCGGCTCCACGCCCGGGTCGACCTGCGTCGGCTGCTCTCGGGCATCACGCGGGCTCATCGCCCCTCCGCCTGGAGCGCCGCGCGCAGCTTCTTGCGCGCTTCGCTGACCCGCCACTTCAGGGTGCCGACGGGGATCGCCAGCAGCTCGGCGATCTCCTCGTACGAACGATCGCCCGCGCTCGCCATCAGCAGCGCGTCGCGCAGGCCCTCGGGCAGGCGGGCGATCGCGCGCCGCGTGCGGTCGCGCTCTTCGCGCCCGAGCAACAGCGCCTCGGGCGAGGGGCCCGGCGAGGGCGGCTCGGGCCAGTCCTCCGCGGGCGGGCTGACGAAGCGCTTCAGCCGGCGCACGATCGAGCGCCGGCGGTCGAGCGCGGCCCGCCACGCGATGCGACCGACCCAGGTCGAGAACGCCGCGTCGCCACGGAACGTGTGCAGCTTCGCGTGCGCCGTCAGGAACGCCTCCTGCGCCACGTCCTCCGCCTCCTCCGGCGAGCCGAGCACCGCGAGAGCCGCCCGGAACACCCGCGCCTGGTGGGTCTCGACGAGAGCGCCGAACGCGGCGTCGTCGCCGCGTCGCGCCCGCTCCACCAGGGGGTCCGCGGCCCGCGCCTCGCTCACACACCCCCTGGACGCCGCCACCTCCCCCGCGGTTGGCGCCGCGGGCTCAGGCAGGGCGGGAGACTTCGAGTCCGGCCTGCAGGCCGTGGCAGTGGCTGGCCGTGCCGACGTGCCAGAGCGCCGGCTCGGGGCGCTCGCGCAGGCGGGCCAGCACGCGGTCGCGCGCAGCGCGGATCGCGGCGACCGGGATGGTGCCGACACCCCAGATCAGGTGCAGGCAGGGGAACACGAGCGAGTTCGCCTCGGGCGTGGCGAGGCGGCCGGCGAGGCTCCAGTCCTTCGGCCCGCGGGTGTGCGGGCACAGCGCCGGCTCGATGCAAGTCGGCGGGCAGGTCCAGGTGGCGTAGGACAGCGCGCGGTCGCCCTCGCGGGTCTCGCGGTCGTACGGGGTGCCGACCGCGGGCAGGCCGCCGACGCGGGCGGCGCGGCCGCCGGCGCGGGCGACGTGAGTGGCCAGGTAGTGCTGCAGCAGGTGCGGCGCCCAGTGCCACGGCACGAGATGGGAGTCGGCCGGCAGCAAGTCGAGCGCGTCGGCAAGCCAGGCGTCCCAGTCGGCCACCGCCAACTCCAGGGCGGGAGCGCCGACGCGTGAGAGCGTCGCGACCGCGCAGTCGGGCTTGCGGTCGACCACGACCACGCGCGGGCAGGCGAGGCGCCCCGCCGCGACGGCGCGGCGGAGCTGCCTGACGTAGTACACGCCGTCGGCCCCGCCGCCGATCACGACGAAGGCGGGGACGGCGATCACTTCGACGCGAGGACCTTGGCGACGCGAGCCTGGAACAGCTCGAACAGGCGCTTGCCCTCCGCGGAGTGCTGCGCCACCCACTCGGCGCTGCGGAACGAGGTGGGGCTGAAGTCCTTGCGGTACTGCTCGAGGTACGGGGCGACCTTGGCGAGCAGGTACATGCCCTCGCCGTTGTTCTCCATGAAGTACTCGCCGTGCACGATGCCGTGGCGGACGAGGCCGTAGACCATCTCCCAGTAGGTCGCGACCTGGCGGAACGCGGCGTTGTGCGGGTGGTCGAGCTTGGTGATCGCCAGCACGTCGTCGTAGCTCTTCGGCCAGAAGTCGCGGGCGATCACGTTGCGCGACTCGCGCAGCACCGCTTCGCGGCGCATCTCGTAGACGCGCAGCACGAGGTCGGCGTCGTGGTGGTCGGGCTTTTCGCGGGACATTCTCCGTCTCCCCTAGAGGTTCTCGGCGTAGAACGCGAGCGTGCGCTCCCACGACAGCTTCGCGGCGGCGGCGTCGTGGACCTCGGGCCGGGTGTCGTTGAAGAACGCGTGCTTCGTGCCCGGGTAGGTGTGGAAGTCGAACGCGCGGCCGCGGCCGAGCAGCTCCTTCGAGAAGCGCGGGACGTTGGCGTTGGCGAAGTCGTCGTGCTCCGCCCAGTGGCCGAGCACGGGGGCCTTCAGCCCGTCCCAGTCGAATTCGACCTTGGGGTGGCCGCCGTAGTAGACGACGCAGGCGCCGATGTCCGCGCCGTTCCTGCACGCGGCGAACAGCGACAGCGCGCCACCCATGCAGAAACCGACGATGCCGACGCGGCGGCCGGTGTCCGCCTTCAGCTTCTGCACGCTGCCGCGCAGGTCCCGCTCGGCACGTGCGATGTCGAGCGCCATCAGCAGCTTTCCGGCCTCGTCCGGCGACCTGGTGACGACCCCGTGGTACAGGTCCGGCGCCAGCGCGAGATAGCCGGCAGCGGCGAAGCGCTCGGTGACGTCCTTGATGTGGTCGTTGAGCCCCCACCACTCCTGGATCACCACGATGCCCTTGCCGTTGGGGCTCGCGGGCTTCGCCAGCCACCCCTCGCACTCGCCGCCCTCGGCGGCGAACCGGATCGTCTCGCCCATCTCGTCGACCTCCGCTGAAATCGAATCCGAGCCTATCACCCCACTTATGCGATCGGCCCGAGGGCCGGGCGCGGTAGGCTAGTCGTTCATGCTGTTCACGGTCGGCACCGCCGCGCACCTCGCCGGGAGCCTCGTGCTGGCGTTGTTCTTCGTGTTGCTGACGCGGCAGACCGCCCGCGGCTACTTCCGAGACTGGACCGCCGCCTGGATCGTGCAGGCTGCGGCGCTCGCGCTGCTGCTGGTGTCCGAGGGCCTGGGCTGGACCGCGAGCCTGTCCGCCTACCTGTTCCTGGCGGCCTCGCACGGCGTGTTCCTGTGCGCCGCTGCCCAGAACGAGTCGCGCGGGATGGGGCTGCGCCGCGAGCACACCTTCATCCTGCTGCCCGTGGCGCTGTGGTCGGGCGTGGCGCCGCACCTGCTGGGCGACACCTGGGCGCTGCAGTCGGGGCTGCACGCGATCCTCGCCATCACCTACGCGCTGGCGGCCGTGCTGCTGTGGCCGCACGTGCGCCGCCGCGGCGTCGGGCTGCGGGTCGTGGTGTGGTCGCTGCTGGCGCTCTCGGTGCTGTTCGTCCAGTTCGCCGCGGTGCTGTTCTGGGCGGCCCGCCACGAGCACGAGCAGTTGCTGTACGCGGAGCTGTCCCCGTTCGCGACCCTCGTGCTGCAGATGCTGCTCGGCCTCGGCATGGTGCTGGCGACGATGGAGGAGGGCCACCGCGCGCTGACCCAGGCCAACGCCAAGCTGGAGGAGGCCTACGAGCGGCTGCGGGCGCTGGCCGACACCGACACCCTGACCGGCTGCTTCAACCGCCGCGTGTTCCGCCGCCTGGTCAGCGACCTGCGCAGCGGCAGCGGCCCGGACCGCGGGCTGGTGCTGGTGATCGACATGGACGGCCTGAAGCGGATCAACGACAACGACGGCCACGCGGCCGGCGACGCCGCGATCCGCCGGCTGACCGACGCGGTCCGCGATCACATCCGCAACGACGACCTGTTCGTGCGCTGGGGCGGCGACGAGTTCGTCGTCGTGCTGCCGGGCGCCGGTGAGCACGAGGGTCCGCTCCGCGAGCAGGCGTTGCAGCAGGCGATCGAGCGCGCGGGCTGCCAGGCCAGCATCGGCTTCGCCCCCTACGGTCCCGACACCGACATCCTCGCCGCCGTCGACACCGCCGACCAGGCGATGTACGTCGACAAGGACCGCCGGCGCCGCGACGCGGGGCCACGGTGAGCACGCCGCTCGGCGCACCGCTGCGGGTCGCCCTCGGCGCCCTCCACCTCGACCCCAACAACCCGCGGCTGGGTGCCGCGGCGCGACCCGGCTACGACACGCCGGGCCCCGCAATGGAAGCGGTGGAGCAGGAGCGGCTCGAGGCCGCGATGGCGCGCGCGCATCCCGACCTCGACGAGCTGGAGCGGGCGATCGTCGGCATGGGCTGGACGCCCGTCGACCCGATGCTGGTGTGGGAGCCGCCCACGCAGCCCGGTCGTTTCTTCGTGCTCGAGGGCAACTCGCGGCTGTGCGCGCTGCGCCGGCTGCACCGCAGGCTGGGCGAGATGGAAGCCCGCGACGGCGTACCGCGCGGCGGGCGCGCCCGGCTGGAAGCGCTGCGCGCCGTGGTCGCGGCGACGGAGCAACTCGACGTGGTGCCGGTGGCGGCCCGCGATGCGGCCGAGCTCGGCCGCACGCTGCCGCGGCTGCTCGGCGTGCGTCACATCACCCATGCCCGGCAGTGGCGGCCGGCGGCGCTGCACCGCTACATCCACGGCCTCTACGTCCAGGCCTTCGCGGAGGACCGCGGCGGGCCGCTCGCACTGGAGGAGCCGGTGCTGCGCGCCGTCGGCACGAAGGTGTGTCTCGCCTCGTGGCGGGTCCGCCGCGCGGTGCAGGCGGTCACGATGCAGGCGGCGTTCGAGGCGCGCTTCGGGGCGTCGCTGCCCGACGGGTTCCGACGCCGCGATGAACCCGGCGCCGGTCCCGTGGGGGCGACGTCGCGAACGGACGCTCCTCCGCCCCCAAACCCCGCCGGTGTCGCGTTCGAGGAGGCCGACCAGGCCTGGTTCCTGGCCCTGCTCGAGCCGGGCCACGCCCGCGCCCGGTTCGGCATCGCGGACCGCGACCTGGAGCTGGGCACGGAGGCCGCCGACGTGCTGTTCGCGTGGGCCTTCTCGCGACCGCGGGGCAGTGGCCGCAACGTCTGGCGCAGCCCCGGCGACGTCAAGCTGTGGAATCGCATCGCCAAGTTCGACGCCCGCCACGGCACCCGGCTGGCCGCCGAGCAGGACGTGGCGGCGCCCGCGCTGGCGCGGCCGATGGCGGCGCTGGAGGCGGAGTTCTTCACCCGCAAGGCGCAGAAGTCGCCGCTGGAGACGCTGCGTTCGCTGCTGCGCACGTTGCGCGAGGTCAACGTCGGCACGCTCGAGGGCGAGCGCGAGGAGCTGCGGCGGCTGGTCGACGAGCTGGCCCAGGTCAGCGCCGAGTACCGCCGCCTGCTCGACGCGCTGGGCCCGGAAGACGAGGAGGCGAAGCCGTGATGTGGCTGTTCACCGATCCCCGCAAGCTGCAGGTGCCCGGACCCGGCGAGGCGTTGCCGGGGCGCGCCGAAGAGATGGCCGTGCCCGAGACGCATTTCGTGAACGGTCACCGGCTGCGGCCGCCGTTCCCCGCGGGCCACGCCCGGGCCCTGTTCGGGATGGGCTGCTTCTGGGGCGCCGAGAAGCGCTTCTGGAGCCTGCCCGGTGTGTACTCGACCGCGGTCGGCTACGCCGCGGGCCTGACCCCGAACCCGACCTATCGCGAGGTGTGCAGCGGCCGCACGGGCCACAACGAGGTGGTGCTGGTCGTCTTCGAGCCGGCCCGGGTGACCTACGAGGACCTGCTGAAGGTGTTCTGGGAGAGCCACGACCCGACCCAGGGCCAGCGCCAGGGCAACGACGTCGGCACCCAGTACCGCTCGGGGATCTACACGTTCGATGCGGCCCAGCGCATGGCCGCGGAGCGCAGCCGCGACGCCTTCGCGCCGTCGCTGGCGGCGGCAGGCTACGGCCCGATCACGACGGAGATCCTCGACGCCCCCGCCTTCTACTACGCAGAGGAATACCACCAGCAGTACCTGGCGAAGAACCCTGACGGGTACTGCGGCCTCGGCGGCACCGGTGTGACCTGCCAGGTGGGCGCGCTCGAGCGCTGAGCGCGTCCGCGCGGTCTACTTGGCCTGCATCTCCTCGAGGTAGGCGGAGAGGGCGTCGATGCGCGCCTTCACCTTCTCCTCGCTGAAGCCGTCGCGGCTCTGCTTGAAGGCGTCGCCCCACACGGGCATGTCGGCGCCGCCGTGGCCCTTGACGGGCTGGCGACCGTCGATGATGCGCCGCATCTCTTCGGGGTCCCACTTCCCCTCGGCGCGCTGGCGGTACGTCGTGAGGTCCGGCGGCGCGTAGCGCAACGACGAGGCGATCGGCCCGTCGCCCTTGCCACCGGTGCCGTGGCAGCTCGCACAGTACATGCGGTAGAGGTCCGAACCGACGTATCCGGAGTCCTGGGCCGACGCCGCGGGCACGAGGGTCACGAGGCCGAGCACGACCACGACGAGGATCCATCCGAGAGGTCGCAAGCGCATGGTGTCGCTCCTCCGGGCGGGCCACGTCCTCGGGTCCACCCGCTGCCACAGGAGCAAGCACTCGCCGTTCCACGTCCGGCGGGGGCCCGAGCGGCCGGAATCCCCGGGGCGACGCAACTAACGCGCGCGCCGCGCGTGGGTCGCGCAGGGCGGAGGTCCTTCGGGCAGTAAGAGTTGCGCGGAACGCCGAAATGGGGCCTCCACTGCGAGGCACGTGCCTTGCTACCCGGCCGCCCAGTGGCGGTCACCGTCAGCCTCTTCGTCGCCGGAATCTGCCTCGGCATCGCGGGTGCCCTGACCTGGGCCTGGGCCGTCCACTCCGGCCAGTTCCGCGACCTCGAGCGGACGAAGGACCAGTTGTTCTGGCCCGAGCTGGCGGACCCCAATCCCCCGGGTGACGCGAGGAAAGAACGATGAGCGATGAGGACAAGGCCACGGACAAGCCGGCCGCGATGTCGCGACGCCGGGCGCTGACCGTGACGAGCGCCGTGGGACTGTGCGGGGCGGGAGGGGTCGCGGGGCTCTCGAACCTGCTCTTCTTCCAGCCGCGGGTCACCTACGGCGAGCCCTCGCGCTTCCGCATCGGCCGCCCCGAGACCTTCCCGATGGGCACCCGGCTGCCGCTCTCCCGGCAGCGCGTGACGATCGTGCGCGTCGAGGCGGGCATGGCCGCCATCTCCAACACCTGCACCCACCTGGGCTGCGTGATCGCGACCACCGAGATCGGCTTCGACTGCCCCTGCCACGGCAGCCGCTTCGACGCCGACGGCGGCGTGCTCGGCGGCCCCGCGCCGCGGCCGCTGCCGTGGTTCGCGCTCGCCCTCTCGCCGGCGGGCGAGGTCGAGGTGGACACCGCGACCGAGGTGCCGCAGGGCACCTTCCTGAAGGTCTAGAACATGGCGCTGCTGCGCGACCTGATCGACCTGCCGAAGAACGTCTGGAACTCCGTGTTCCGCAACCCGCTGCCCTCGTCGGACCTGGGCCGGTCGCAGACCACCTTCCAGAACCTGTTCCTGCACATCCACCCGGTCAAGACCCACGTCAACACGCTGCGCCCGGGCTACACGCTGGGGCTCGGTGCGATCTCGATGTCGCTGTTCATCATCCTGTGCGTGACCGGCGGGCTGCTGATGTTCTATTACGTGCCGTCGGTCGAGCAGGCCCACAACCGCATGCTCGACCTGGCCGGCACGGTGGCGTTCGGCACGCTGCTGCGCAACATGCACCGCTGGTCGGCCCACGGCATGGTGGCACTCGTCTTCCTGCACCTGTGCCGGGTCTTCTACACGGGCAGCTACAAGCCGCCGCGCGAGTTCAACTGGATCGTCGGCGTGGTGCTGTTCCTGCTGACGCTGGTCGCCTCGTTCACCGGCTACCTGCTGCCGTGGGACCAGCTCGCGTTCTGGGCGATCACGGTCGGCACCGCGATCGCGGGCTATGCGCCGGTGCTCGGCGAGCACATGCGCTTCCTGCTGCTGGGCGACCGCGTCGTCGGCCAGGAGGCGCTGATCCGCTTCTACGTGCTGCACGTCGCGGTGCTGCCGACCGTGATGATCGTGCTGCTGGGCGTCCACTTCTGGCGCATCCGCAAGGACGGCGGCCTGTCGCGGCCCGAGGGTTCGGACGTCCCCGAGGCGCAGACGGCCGCGGCCCGCGAGGGCAAGCTGGAGGGCCTGGCGCCCGCCGCCAAGACGGCGAAGGTCAAGACCTTCGGCGTGATGGGCCTGGTCCGCGGCCCGTTCACCAAGGTCGGCAACGCGCCCGACAACACGGTCTACGCGTGGCCGCACCTGTTCGTGTCCGAGCTGTTCTGCTTCGCGCTGACCGTGGTCGCGATCCTGGTCGTCTCGCTGATGTTCCACGCGCCGCTGGAGGCGCCGGCCGACCCGACCCACCCGCCCAACCCGAGCAAGGCGCCGTGGTACTTCCTCGGCCTGCAGGAGATGGTCTCGTACTCGGCGTTCTGGGGCGGGATCGGGATCCCCACCATCTTCGTGATCCTGCTGCTGCTGCTCCCCTACATCGACCGTGACAACCGGGGCGTCGGCGTGTGGTTCTCCCGCCACCGCCTGCTCGCCCTGACGCTGTTCACGACCCTTCTCGTGGTCAACCTCGTGCTGATCGTGATCGGCACCTGGTTCCGGGGCCCGAACTGGGCCCTCGTCACGCCCTGGTGAGCGCCATGCGACAGGCCCTCGCGTTCCTCTCCGTCATCGTCCTCGCCATCCACGGCGTCGTCTTCCGCGACCAGTTGGTCGCCCGCTGGCAGGAGCACCAGACCCAGTACTTCGCCCAGGCGGAGAAGCTCGCGGACAACCCCGAGGTCAAGAAGACGCTGGCCGCGCGCCGGCCCGCGATCGAGCAGATCATCGTCCGCAGCTTCGGCCCGGAGCGGGTCGACCGCTGCACGACCTGCCACATCGCGATCGACGACCCGCGCTTCGAGAAGGCCGACCAGCCGCTGCGCACCCACCCGCAGATCCCGGGCCACAAGTTCGAAACCTTCGGCTGCACGCTGTGCCACGAGGGCCAGGGCCGCGGCGTGGAGGCCTTCGACGCCCACGAGGGCGGCCACGACTGGCCGTGGCCGCTGCTCGACAAGGAGCTGATCGAGGCCAACTGCGTCCAGTGCCACAACGACCCGGGCTGGGCCCATGCGCCCAAGGTGGCCGCGGGCCGCAAGCTCTTCTTCGAGCGCGCCTGCTACACCTGCCACACCATCTCCGGCCTGTCCTACGGCTCGATCGGCCCGGAGCTGACCGAGGTCGGCCGCAAGCGCCGCGCGTCGTTCGTCAAGGAGAAGATCGAGAACCCGCGGGCCTCGAACCCGGTGTCGACGATGCCGCGCCAGGACCTGACTCCCGAGCAGGTGCTGGAGCTGACCACCTTCCTGAAGGCGCAGCAGGGCAACCGCATCACCCGGGCGCCGATCCAGCAGTTCCTGGCGACCCAGGCCGCCCGCCCCGAGTCGCTGCCGCTGACCTCGGTGGTCGGCGCCGAGATGGCCGCGCAACTGGCCGCCCTGCCGGCCGCCCAGCGCGGCGAGGCGATCCTGCCGAAGGTCGGCTGCCTGTCCTGCCACAAGCTGGGCGACCGCGACGGCAAGGTCGGGCCCGAACTCGGCTACACGTCGGTGCAACGCGGCCACGACTGGCTGATGACCCACTTCAAGGACCCGAAGGCGGTGGTGCCGGGCTCGCTGATGCCGCCCTACCCACTGCCCGGCGAGGCGTTCGAGGACCTCACCCAGCACCTGCTGGCGCGGCCGCTGCCCGCGCTCGCCGCCGACCCGGCCAGCGAGTACAAGGAGCTGTGCGCCCGCTGCCACGGCGAGACCGGCAAGGGCGACGGCGTGATTGCCCAGTACCTCGACCCGCGCCCGCGCGACCTGACCAAGGCCGCCTTCATGCGCACCAAGACCCGCGAGCGGCTGACGACGTCCGTGATGGAAGGCGTCGGCGGCACCAGCATGGCGCCGTGGGGCGGCGTGCTGGGCCAGGAGCGGGCGAAGGCCCTGGTCGAGTACGTGATCGCCACCTTCACCAAGGGCGAGGACCGCTTCCCGAAGGACCGCAAGTTCCCGCAGGCGAACCCGGTCGCGTTCTCGGTCGAGAGCGCTGCTCGCGGCGAGGCCGTCTACCTCAATCGCTGCTGGGGCTGCCACGGCAAGAAGGCCGACGGCAACGGCCCCAACGCGGTTTCGATCTCGCCGCGCCCGCGCAACCTGCGCAACAAGCCGTTCGTGACCTCCGTCAGCTACGCCCGCCTGCACGAGTCGATCAAGTACGGCGTGCAGGGCACGGCGATGCCGGCGGCCGGCTACGACTTCAACCTGAGCGACGAGCAGATCGGCGACCTCCTCAACTACGTGCTGCAGATCAACGGCCTCGGCCAGGCGACGCCGAAGCTGGCCTTCGACAAGCCCTCCCCGCCCATCCCGACCGCGAGGTAACGAGAGAACGACATGAGCACCGAAAGCCCCGGAGTCGCGCGCCACGAGGACAAGAGCGCGTTCGGCTTCCTGATCGTCGCGTCGGTCTTCTTCCTGATCTCGGGCCTCGTCGCCCTGATCATCGCGGCCAAGCTGCACCTGCCGACGCTGCTCGGCGAGGTGTCGTGGCTGACCTACGGCCGGATGCGGCCGCTGCACACCAACGGCATGTTGTTCGGCTGGCTGCTGGCCGCGGACATGGGCCTGTGCTTCTACCTGGTGCCGCGGCTGTGCGGCGTCCGGCTGTGGAGCGAGAAGTTGGGCCTCGCCACCCTCGGGCTGTGGACTTTCATCATCCTCGGCGCCGTGGTGACGCTGTCGATGGGCATCAACCAGGGCCTCGAGTACGCCGAGTTGCCGCTGTGGCTCGACGTGCTGGTCACCGTCGCCTGGGTGCTGTTCGCGGTCAACATCTTCGCGACGGTCGCGGTGCGCAGGTACCAGCAGATGTACGTCTCGCTCTGGTACATCCTGGCCTCGATCCTGTGGACGGCGTTCGTCTACATCGTCGGCAACTTCGCCACCCACTTCACGAGCGGCGTCAACCAGGCCAACCTCAACTGGTTCTACGTCCACAACGCGGTCGGCCTGATCTTCACCCCGCTCGGCCTCGGCATCGGCTACTACTTCATCCCCAAGGCCGCCGAGACGCCGCTGTACTCGCACCGGCTGTCGATGATCGGTTTCTGGTCGCTGGCCTTCGTCTACGTCTGGACCGGCGCCCACCACATGCTGCACGGGCCGATCAGCCAGTGGCTGCAGACGGTCGCGATCCTGTTCTCCGTGATGCTGATGATCCCGGTCTGGAGCCTGGTCTGGAACTTCTTCGCGACGATGAAGGGCCAGTGGCACCAGCTCAAGGACAACGTGCCGATCAAGTTCCTGATGACGGGCACGATCTTCTACCTGCTGACCTGCTTCCAGGGCCCGATGCACTCGCTGCGCACGGTCAACGCGATCGTGTCGAAGACGGACTGGATCGTCGGCCATGCCCACATGGCGGTGCTCGGCGCCTTCTCGTTCTTCGCGATCGGCGGCGCCTACTACGCCCTGCCGCGGATGCTGGGCACCCGGCTGCACAGCCAGTCGCTGGCCAACGCCTCGTTCTGGCTGTGGCTGGTCGGCGGCCTGTCGTTCTTCGTCTCGCTGTGGATCGGCGGGTTCCTGCAGGGCCTGCAGTGGAACGACGCGACGATCCCGTTCATCGACACGGTCAAGTTCATGGCGCCCTTCTGGGGCGTGCGGCTGATGGGCGGGCTGCTGATGTTCACCGGCATCCTGCTCTTCTTCTGGAACGTGCTGATCACGTACATGGGGCGCGCCGAGCGTCCCGAGCCCGCGGTCTAGGGGGAGGGCGCCATGCTCAACAAGATCGACAAGTCGAGCGCGCTGTTCGCCGCGGGCGCCGTCGTCTTCTTCTGGATCGGCGGCCTGCTCACCACGCTGGCCCCGCCGCTCCTGGACGAGAGCTGGGCGAAGCCGGCGCCGGGCCTGAAGGACTACGCCACGCTGGCGAAGGGCGGCGACGTCCACGCCCAGATGGTGCTGAAGGGCCGCGCCATCTACGTGCGCGAGGGCTGCTGGTACTGCCACACCCAGCAGACCCGCACCATCGAGGCCGACACCATCCGCTCCGGCTGGCGCGACGTGCGCAGCCCGGTGTCGACGCCCGACGAGTTCGTCTACGACCAGCCGCACATGTTCGGCACCCGTCGCGTGGGTCCCGACCTCTCCCGCGTCGGCGGCAAGTACGACCGGCAGTGGCACGTCGCCCACTTCCGCGATCCGCGCAGCCTGGTGCCGGGCTCGGTGATGCCGCCGTTCCCGTGGATCGCCAACGATCCCGCCGAGCTGGACGCGATCGTCGCCTACATGCAGAGCCTGGGCCGCGCCAAGGACTGGCGCCCGGGCCACGACTACGAGGAGTGACGTGGCGGACTACACCTGGACGTCCGTCCTGTCGATCTACGTGCTGATGGCGTGCTTCGTCGTCGCCACCGCCGCTTTCCTGGTCCGCGCGATCCGGAGCGGTGCGGTGGCCGACGACGAGGCGCCCAAGTTCCGGATGCTGCACGACGACGAGCCTTGCGGGAGGGAGCGATGACGGCCGAGAAGCACGACGGGGACATTCACGAGATCGCGGGCGGCTGGATCAGCGAGCGCAAGAACACGCCGGTGCCCGGCTTCCTCAAGCTCTCGTACATCGGCTTCTGCATCTTCGGGCTCGTCTACCTGGTGAGCTACTGGTCCGGCGAGACGGGCCACGCCACCCGCGGGCCGCTCGTCGAGCAGGCCAACCAGGTCATGAAGGCGCCCTCGGGCGCCGTCATGGGCGGGTTGTTCGTGGTGATCGCCCTGTTCGTCTCCGGGCTGCTCTGGTACGCGTTCTTCGCCAAGGAGGAGTAGGTGGGCGCACCGGTCTCCTCCGCGTACCGGAGGCTCCGCATCCCGGACGCCGAGCGGTACTGGGTCGAACAGGTCAAGTGCCGGGTCGGCTGCCCCGTGTTCACGGATGCCTGCGGCTACGTGACGGCGGTGGCCGAGGGCCGCGACCGCGACGCCTACGCGATCGCCCGCGCGACCAACCCGTTCGTGTCGATCTGCGGCCGCATCTGTGGCGCGCCGTGCGAGCGGGCCTGCCGCCGCGGCAGCGTCGACGCGCCGGTCTCGATCCGCGCGATCAAGCGCTGGGCCTGCGAGTTGTACGGCAACGACACCGGCCACGACGGGCACTACCACCGCCACGCCGACCTGCGCATGCTGCCGCCAGCGGGCGACTACGCGGAGAAGATCGCGGTGATCGGCGCCGGCGTCGCCGGCCTGACCGTCGCCCACGACCTGGCCCGCGCCGGCTACAAGGTGACCGTGTTCGAGGCGGCCCCGGTGCCAGGCGGCATGCTGACCCTGGGCGTGCCGCTCTACCGGCTGCCGCGCGAGCTGGTCAAGGCCGAGATCGACGCCATCCTCTCGCTCGGCGTCGAGCTGCAGTGCAACGCCCCGGTCGGCGTCCCCGGCCGCACCCTCGAGGACCTGAAGGCCCAGGGCTTCAAGGCCTTCTTCATCGGCGCCGGCCTGCAGGGCAGCCGCAAGCTCGACATGCCGGGTTCCGAGTTGCCCGGCGTCGTCCAGGGCATCGAGTTCCTCAAGCTCGCGAACCTCGGCGAGAAGGTCGAGATCGGGCCGCGGGTGCTGGTGATCGGCGGTGGCAACGTCGCCTTCGACGTCGCCCGCACCGCGCTGCGCCGCACCGAGGACGAGGAGGCGGAGGACTTCCGCGTCACCGCCGACGTCGCCCGCACGGCCGCCCGCCGCAGCGGCGTGACCGAGGTCCACGTCGCCTGCCTCGAGAGCCGCGAGGAGATGCCGGCCGACGCGGTCGAGATCGAGGAGGGCCAGCACGAGGGCCTGCGCCTGCACAACTCGCTGGGGCCGCGGCTGGTCCTCGGCGAGGGCCGGGTGCAGGGCGTCGAGTTCGCGCGCTGCGTCTCGGTGTTCGACTCCGAGCGCCGCTTCAGCCCGGTGTTCGACGAGAGCGTGCGCGAGCGGGTCGAGTGCGACACGGTGATCTTCGCGGTCGGGCAGCGCGCGGAATTCAATTTCCTCCATCCCGAGGACGGCGTCGAGTTGTCGGAGCGCGGCCTGGTCAAGGTCGACCCGGAGACGCTGCAGAGCACGTCGCGCTCCGACGTCTTCGCGGGCGGCGACGTCGTGCTCGGGCCGCGGCTGTTCATCGACGCGATCGCCTCGGGCCAGGTCGCCGCGCGCTCGATCCACGACTACCTGCGCGGCACGTCGACCAGCGTCGCGCTGCGCTCGGCCTGGTCCCCCGCGATCTACACGATGGGGCAGGACTGGGAGATCCGGCAGCGCGCGCTGCCGCCCTCCAAGGCGCCGCAGCAGGCCGAGCTGGCCACCGCCGGCAACCGCCTGGTCGAGGAGAACTACCCCGAGGCCGAGGCCCGGCGCCAGGCCGAGCGCTGCCTGCGCTGCGACGTGCAGACGTACTTCGAGGGCCACCGCTGCATCGCCTGCAACGGCTGCGTCGACGTCTGCCCGGACGACTGCCTGACCCTGGTCGGCCTGTCCCAGGTGGCGGCGGACGAGCGGCTGCGGGTGATGGCGGAGAGCCAGCTCGGCATCACCGCCGAGCAACTGGCCGCGTTCGAGCCATTCGAGCTCGACGCGCTGGGCGGCGTGATGCTCAAGGACGAGACGGCCTGCATCCGCTGCTCGATGTGCGCGACGCGCTGCCCCACCCAGGCCTTCACCATGCGCCGCTTCACGTTCCACCGCGAGCTGGAAGTGGCGCCCGAGCGGAACCCGCGCCTGCGCTACACCCCCTCCCCCGCTGCCGTGGGAGCCTGAACGTGATGGCGGGCCCCACTCACACAGTCCAGAGCCAGGGTCGCAACACCCGGCGGAGGCGCCTGATCCAGGCCGGCTTCCTCGCCGGGTTCGCGATCCTGCCGATCTTCGACCTGCTGCGCTTCGACTTCACGGCGAGCAAGCTGTACCTGTTCCGGCAGGAGATCGGGCTCGACGAGTGGGCCCTGCTGTGGCTGGCGCTGATGTTCGGCATGTGGCTGATCGGCGCCGCCTCGCTCGTCCTCGGCCGCGTGTTCTGCGCCTACGCGTGCCCGCAGACGTTGTTCACCGAGCTGGCCCACGACCTCGACCGGCTCGCCAGCCGACTGGCGCGTCCGCTCGACCCGGAGCGGCGCAAGCCCGCGGCGCGGGCTGTCGCGATGGCGCTGGTGTTCGCCCTGTCGGTCGTCGCCACGGCGCTGTTGATGGCCTACTTCGCGCCGCTGCCGGACGTGATCGCGCGCATCGCCCGCTTCGACGTCGGACTCTGGGTCGGCGCGGTCGGCGTGACGCTCACCTTGCTCACCTTCCTCGACCTCGCCTTCGTGCGCGAGTCGTTCTGCCGCACCGCCTGCCCCTACGGCCTGCTCCAGGGCGTGATCGAGGACGGCCGCTCGCTGCACGTGCGCTTCTCCGAGCAGACCGGCAAGTGCATCGACTGCGGGCTGTGCGAGCGGGTGTGCCCGATGGCCATCGACATCCGCCAGGGCTCGTTCCAGATCGAGTGCACCCGCTGCGGCTCGTGCATCGACGCCTGCGACGGCGTGCTGGGCCGGCTCAAGCAGCCGCGGCCCGGGCTGCTGGCCTTCGACATGGGCGGCCTCGCCCGCGGCGGCTGGGACGTGAAGCGGGTGCTGGTCAGCGTGGCCACGATCGGCTTCGGCGCAGCGCTGGTGGTCGGCATCGCGCTGCGGCAGCCCGTCGCGCTCCACCTCTCGCCGGTGTTCGCGGGCACGGAGACGGCAGAGCCGGGCTTCGCCGAGGCCCGCAGCCTGCTGCGCGCGGCCAACCGCACCAAGGCGCCGCTCACGGTCAGCGTCGCCGCCGAGGGGCTACCGGCCGGCGCGGTGCTCTCCGGGCTCGAAGACGGCGTCGTGCCGCCGGGCCAGGAGCGCCGCTTCACCATCGTCGTCAAGGTCCCGGCCGACGCGGTCTCCGGCATCACGCCGTTCGCCTGGGTGGTCGATGCGCCGCCCGTGCACCAGCGCTTCCCCGCCTCCCTCCTGTCGCGTTCGAAGAGGTCGTCATGATCCCGAAGTCGAGTTTCTTCCCCGCCGAGGGGCGCGTGCTGCAGGCCCTGTTCTGGGGCATCGGCGCGCTCTTCTTCGGCATCATGATCGTGACCTGGGTCGCGGCCGAGCGCGCCCGGCCCGTGCTGCTGGACCTCGAGACCGGCCAGCCGGTCGCGCAACGCCCGGCGCTCTGAACCGCGCGCGATGGCCTCCGCCGCGGCCGTCGTGACCGCGTCGCCGTCGCCAGGCGCCGCCGCCCGGCTGCCGCTGTGCGCGCATTGCGGGCTGCCGGTGGCGGGAGCGAAGGTGCGGGCGACCCCGCTCTATTGCTGCACCGGCTGTGCGCTCGCCCACCGCATCACGGGCGGCGACGCGGGCCACGGCGTCGCCACCGGCATGCTGATGGCTGTCGGCGTCGGCGCGTTCCTGGCGATGAACGTGATGATGCTGAGCTTCGTGCTGTACAGCGGGCGCGGCGAGGCCGACCGGCTGGCGGGCGAGGCGTGGGTGCGCTGGGCGCTGCTGTTGCTCGCCACCCCGGCGCTGGTGCTGCTCGGCGCGCCGTTCCTGACCCGCGGCGTGCGGCGGCTGCGCGAGGGCACGCTCGACACCGACGCGCTGATCGTGCTCGGCGTGTCGGCCGCGTTCTCGATCTCCGTCGCCTCCGTGCTGCGAGGCGAAGGCCCGCTCTACCTCGACACCGCGATGGGCATCCTGCTGTTCGTCACCATCGGCCGCTATCTCGAGGCCGCTTCCCGCGCGCGCGCGACCGACGCCCTCTCGGCGCTCGCCCAGCGCATGCCGCGCGACGCGCGGCGGATCGGCGCGGACGGCGCGGAGACCGAGGTGGCGATCGAGGAACTGCGGGTCGGCGACCACGTGCGGGTGCGGCCCGGCGAGGCGATGCCCGCGGACGGCGTGATCGTGGAGGGCGAGGCCTCCTGCTCGCAGGCCGACCTGACCGGCGAGCCGCTGCCGGAACGCCGCGGCCCCGGCGACACCGTGGCCGCGTGCAGCGTCAACCTCGACGGCAGCCTGCGCGTCGAGGTGCGGCGGACGGGCGCGGACACCACGATCGCCCGGCTGGTGCGGCTCGTGGACGAGGCCCGCGCCGGCCGCTTCCCGCTGATGCCGCTGGTCGACCGCGTCTCGGCCGTGTTCGTGCCGCTGGTGCTGTCGGTCGCCGCCGCCACGCTGACGTTCTGGTGGTGGAAGGTGGGCTTCGGCGTCGGCCTGCTCAACGCGCTCTGCGTGCTGCTGATCGCCTGCCCGTGCGCGATCGGCATCGCCACCCCGCTCGCCTCCACCGCCGCCGCCGGCCGCGCCGCCGCCGCCGGCGTGCTGGTCAAGAGCGGCGAGGTGTTCGAACGCCTGGCCCGCGCGCGGCTGGCCTTCTTCGACAAGACCGGCACGCTGACGCTCGGCACCCCGCGGCTCATCGCGATCCACACTCCTGCCTGCGTGGGCGGCGATGGGGGTTTGGGGGCGGAGGAGCTCCGTTCGCGACGGAGCCCCGACGGCGGCTCGCGCCGGGAGTCAATCCCGTCGCTCGGGCCGCTGGGCGCCGTCGCTTCGCTCCGTCCCCCAGACCCTGGGACCGGCGGCGGATTCACTCCGCCGTCGGAACCCGATGACGACTTGTTGTCGCTGGCCGCGGCGGTCGAGGCCCACTCCGAGCACCCGCTGGCGCGGGCGATCACGGCAGCCGCCGCAGCGCGAGCGCTGCCGCGACCGGAGGTGACGGCCTTCGCCGCGACGCCGGGCCGGGGCGTGACCGGCGTGGTGGACGGCCGCACGGTGCGCGTCGGCTCGGCAGCATTCACCGGGGTGGCCGCGCGCGAGGCGGCGCCCGGCGCCAGCCTGGTCCACGTCTCGCGTGACGGGGTCGCGCTGGGCACGCTGGAGCTGCGCGACGAGCCACGCCCGACGTCGCTCGCCGCGCTGGCGGGCCTGCGCGGCCTCGGGCTCGAGGTCGAACTGCTCTCGGGCGACCAGCCGGCTTCCGTCGCCGCCTTCGCTGCGACGCTGCCGGGCGTCCGCGCGCGCGGCGGGCTGCTGCCGGAGGACAAGCTGCAGGTGCTGCGCGACGCGGTGGCCGCGGGCGACACGCCACTGATGGTCGGCGACGGCCTCAACGACGTGCCCGCGCTGTCGGGCGCCGCGGTCGGCGTCACTCTCGAGTCGGGCACGGATCTCGCCCGCGAGGTCGCCGACGTGACCGTCCTCGGCGGCGACCTGCGGCGGCTGCCGTGGCTGGTCGGGCTGGCGCGGCGCACGCTGCGCACGGCCCGCATCAACCTGTTCTGGGCCTTCTTCTACAACCTCGTCGGCGTAGGGCTGGCCGTCACCGGCCTGCTCCACCCGCTGTTCGGGGCCGTCGCGATGATCGTCTCCAGCCTGCTCGTGGTGCTCCACTCGCAGCGGCTCGGGGCCCACGCGCTGCCCCTGGAGCCTGGACCATGAATGAGGGGCTGGTCGCCGCGGCCGCATTGACGCTGGCGGGGTCCGTCCACTGCGTCGGCATGTGCGGGCCGTTCGTGCTCGGCGTCGCCGCGGGTCCCGCGAGCGCGCGCACGCGGACGCTGCAGCAGATCCTGCTCCAGCTCGGCAAGGCCACGTCCTACGCGTTCCTCGGCGCTCTCGCCGGCGCCGCGGGCGCCACGGTGATCGGTTCGACCGTGCGCCACGCCGGGCAGGCGCTGGCCGTGGTGGCGGCGGTGGCGATGGTGCTGGCGGGGTTGGGCCTGCTCGGCCTGCGAGCCCGCGGCGCGGCCGCCCCGTGGGCCGCCCCGCTCTACGCCCGCGCGATCGGGCCGCTGGTGCGCGAGCGCCCGGCCGGCTTCTCGCTGGTCGTCGGCCTGCTGATGGGGCTGCTGCCGTGCGGCCTCGTCTACGCCGGGCTGGCCGCCGCGGCGGCCAGCGGCAGCCCCGCGCAGGGCGCGCTGATCCTGGCCGGGGTCGCGCTCGGCACCGTGCCCGCGCTCACCGTGACCGCGTTCGGCGGCGCGCTGGTGCCCACGGCCTGGCGCTCCGGCTTCGCGCGCGCCGCCGGCGTGCTGCTGATCGCGGCCGCCGCGTTCACGCTGGTGCGCACGCTCGGCGGCGGCCCGGGCCACGGAGCGCACGGGCGGACGATGCCGGCCAGCGCGCCGGCCGACGGAGCGGCCACCCCCGCCCCGCACGCCAGCCACCACTGAGAGCCTGAACGTTCGCCGCGGCGTGGCATCATCGGCGCCGTGGCGACCGCGATCGACGTCCCGGAGGGGCTGCGCATCCTCGCGGACGGCTCGTGGCGGGTCGGCGAAGAGCCGGTCCTGCACGAACTGTCGCTGCTCTTCTTCAAGCGCCACCTCGTCTTCGACGACGAGGGCGCGTTCATCGATCACGCGGGGCGGCGGCTCCCGGTCGCGGTCGACGGCCCGCCGTTCGTCGTGGCGCGGCTCGAAATCGACGACCCGGCGGGCACGGCCCGGGCGGTGCTCGACGACGGCAGCGTCGAGGCGGTCGAGGACCTGGCGATGGACGAGAACAGCGGTCACTTCGAGTGCGCGGCCCGCGGCGGCCGGACCCGGGCCCAGTTCTCGCGCGCGGCGCACCAGACCCTGCTCGAGCACGCGTTCGAGGAGGACGGCCGCTTCTTCCTGCGCGTCGGCGTCCACAGCCTGCCGATAAGGACATAGGGTTCCGGTGCCCGGCAAAGCCGGGCACC
>JAMPXO010000101.1 GCA_023701125.1 Vicinamibacteria bacterium
GCCAGCGCGACCTCGACCTCGAGCGTGCGTCCGGCGAGCGGCGCCTCCAGGCCCGAGAGCCCGGAGACGACGGCGTCCAGCGACGGCAGCGGGCTCGCGTCGCGCGCGGCCTTGCGCAAGTCCGCGTGCAACTGCCGCGTGGCGGCGAGCGCCGTGGCAGCGGTGATCTTGATCGGCGGCATAAACTCGCGCTCCCGGCCCTGGCGTCACGCCCGCCGTGAGTGGCTGGCGCTACCGCCCGGCTGTACGGAGGACCGACCCTGGCTTGTGGTCTCGCGCAAGCTACCGCGCCGCCGCGGACGCGGTCAAGGACGGCTGGCTACAGGGCGATCCCCGGGCACAGCGTCTCGGCGGCCTGGCGCGCGTCCGTCAGGCTCTTCTGGTACATGCGCTTGAGCGCCGGTGTCGGCGCGTTGGTGAGCCGCACCTGCATCTCGTTGTAGAACTTCTGGTACCGGCGCCGGATCTCGTCGGGCGTCGCGCCAGGGGCGACGCCCAGCACGGAGGCGGCCTCCTGCGCGGACATGCGGCCGGGAGCGGACGGCGCGCCGGGCCCCGAGCCGGCGGCGACCGGGCCGGTGCCCGAGCCGGCGCCTGCGCTCGCGATATTGGGTGCGAAGGGCATGGTCGGCAGCGATCGTGGTGCCGGAGCGTGGGCCACAGGCGCCGGCGGCGCGGCGACCGTCCGCTCCTCGATCACGACCGAAAACTTGACGGCACCCAGCCGCAGCTTGTGCCCGTGCAGGAGGACGGCCTTGTTGATGCGCCGGTCCTCGATCCAGGTGCCGTTGGCGCTGCCCTGGTCGACGATCACCCAGCTCGTCGGCCGCCGCTCGATCACGGCGTGCTTGCGCGACACGGATCCGTCCGCGACCAGCACGTCGCACACGGTCGTATCGCGGCCGACCACGGTCAGCTCGGCGGCGAACTCGAGCGGTTCTCCCGACTCGGGGACCAGGCGCAGGACGGACATCAGGGGGTCGATTGTAGACGCTTCGGGCGGGCTGCCCGGCGCTGCGGAGCCGGGCTCGCGCGGAGCCCGGCCCCGGCTGTGGTCTTCAGCGCGCCGCGAAGACGTTCACGGTGAGGCCGGCCGAGACGATCATGTCCGTCTTCTTGAGCGCGAATGCCTGCTCGCCGCCCGTGGCCTGGCCCGCCGCGTTGGTGGTCTTCAGCAGCAGCACCGGCGGATCGTTGTCGTACTTCACGGCCAGGCCCAGCCGCAAGCCGAACGTCCGGTTGATGCCGACCTCGATGGCGTTGACGGTGTTGACGCGGATGCCGTCGGTGTTCTCCAGGTTCTCGTCGACGATCAGGTCGGACAGGAACCGGGAGTTGCGCTTGCCCCCGTCGTCCTGGCCGCCGAACCCGTACTCCAGCTTCCACGCGAAGCGCACGCCGAGACTGCCGTCGGCGCTGTCCGCGACGGTCGTGGTCGCCGGCTGGCCCTTGGGCACAGCCAGGTCCTCGCTGGTGCCTGTGACGCCGAGCCCCGCGCTGAACTTGAGGTCCTCGCGGTCGGCGAACAGGTAGTCGATGCCGGCGGCGCCGATCGTGCGGCTGTCGATGCCGGCCGGCACGTCACGCTCGTAGTCGCCCGAGAGGTAGCCGGCGAACCGCTCGGTGAAGCGGTAGCGGCCCTTGAGGCGGGCGAAGAAGGTCTCGGCCGAGACCTCGGTGGTCTCGGTCTCGGTGACCGTCGAGTTGACGGCCGCGAAGGTGTACTTGGTGTTGCTCTGGCGCAGCGCCCCGGCGACGAAGTTGACGTCGCTGCGCAGCCACGAGCGGGTCACGTCGGCGCTCAGGCCCAGGGTGCTGGTCTTGGTGTTGCCGCTGGCGGAGGCGAAGCTTCCAATCGCCTTCGCGTACCAGCCGGGGGCCTTGTTCTCCTGGGCCTGGGCGCCAACCGTGGCGAGGGCCAGCGCACACGCCACCACGGCCTTTACGGCAATCTTTCGGTTCATCGTCACCTCTTTGAAGGGCCGCGGGAGTATAGCCCGCGCCTGGGCTCCTTCTGCCTGGCCGCCTTGCCGCCGCCGGCCGCCTTGCCCATGAACGGGGCGAAGTCCGCGGGCAGCGGGCAGGACAGGCGCAGCGGGGCGCCGGTCATCGGGTGGGCGAGGCTGAGCACGCCCGCGTGCAGCAGCACCCGCGGCACGACCACCCCGCCCAGCGCCGCGACCCCGCCGTAGCGCAGGTCGCCCGCGATCGGCGCGCCGGCGATGGCGAGGTGGGCGCGGATCTGGTGCTTGCGGCCCGTGCGCGGCCGGCACTCGACGAGGCACACCTCGTGGCGCCGCGACAGCACCCGGAACTCCGTCGTCGCGGCCTGACCCTCGGGCGACGACTTCATCTGGGCGTGCTTGCCGGAGCCGAACAGCGCGAGCGGCTCCTCGCACACCCAGGCATCGGCCAGCGGTCGCGCCGGGCGGCCGACGACGGCGAGGTAGACCTTCTCGACCTCGCGCCCCTCGAACGCCTGGGCCAGGCCCTCGTTGGCCGCGCGGGCCTTGGCGAACAGCACGACGCCCGACGTGTCCTTGTCGAGCCGCTGGTGGGAGCCGAGATACGGCAGCCCGCCCTCGTCGCCGCCGCCGCGCCGCGCCAGCAGCTCCTGGACGAGGCCGAAGAGGTGCGGCCGGCGGGTGTCGGCGCTCTGGTGGGTGAGCAGGCCGGGCGGCTTGGCGACGGCGATCACCCACTCGTCCTCGAACAGGATCGCGAGCGCCCCGGCCGCGTCGACCTCGCCCTCCTCCGCCTCCACCCCGCGCCCCGCGTACGCCGCGCGCAAGGCGATCTCCAGGCGCGCGCCGCTGGCGGGCAGCGTCTCGCCCGGGCGCCGCACCGGCGCGCCGTTGACCAGCACGGCCCCGGCGACCACGGCGCGGCGCAGCTCGGCCCGCGGCACGGTGTGACCGATCTCGCGCGGAACGAGGGCGAAGAGCGCGTCGAGCACGCGGGCGCCACCCAGGTCCGGCCCCGCGACCAGGCGCACCCGCCGTGGCGGCGCGGCCGTCGCCTCGCGCGAGGGCTTCGAATGATGCGGTTTCATGCGACCTCCACCTTGAAGCTCGACCCGGCCGGTCCCTTCTCGACCACGATCCGCGCGGGCAGGCGCGCGGTCAACTCGGCGAGATGGGTGATCACGCCGACCATGCGACCGCCCGTGGGCAGGCTCTCGATCGCCTCCTGCACCGTCTCCAGCGTCTCCGGGTCGAGGGTGCCGAAGCCCTCGTCGATGAACAGGCTCTCCAGGTGGATCGCCCCCGCGGCCTTCTGCACCTGCTGGGACAGCTCCAGCGCCAGCGCCAGCGAGGCCAGGAACGTCTCCCCGCCCGACAGCGTGTCGGCGCGGCGCCGCTCGCCGGCGTTGTCGTTGTCCTGCACGTGGAAGTCGTCGTCCGCGTACGAGAGCGCGTAGCGGCCCGACGAGAGAGCGAGCAGGCGCTGCGATGCGCCCTGGACCAGCTCCGCGAGCGTCTCCTCCAGCAGGTAGGCCTGGAAGCGGTTCACCTTCAGGTCCTCGGCCAGTTGCTTGAGCAACGACAGCTTCGCACGCTTCAGGTCGAGCTCGGCGCGGCGCTTCGCGACCTGCTCCAGCCGCTTCTCGGCCGCCGCCGCCTGCTCCTCCAGCCGGGCCGCCTCGCGCAGCCCGTTCTCGCGCTCCGTGCGCAGGCCGTCCCGCTCGCGCTGGGCGGCCGCCAGCGCGGCCTGCGCTTCGGCCAGGCTGCGCGGACCCGGCGGGAGCGCCGCGATCTGCTCCGCGAGCGCCGCCACGCGCTCGTGGGCCAGGGAGAGCTTGCTGCTCCAGGCCTGGATCGCCGCCTCCAGCCGCTGCTGCTCGGCCGGCGCGAGCGCCGCCTGCCGCGCGGCCTCGGCCGAGGCGAACTGGGCTCCTTCGACCGCCTCGCGGGCGGTGGCGGCGTGGGCCAGGGCCGCCTGCTCGGCCGTCCCCACGGACTGGGCCGCGGCGCTGGCCGTGGCCTCGGCGCCGGCCAACGCGGTCTCGGCCGCGGCGAGCGCTGCCTGCGCCGCGTCGCGGGCCTCCGTCAGCCGCAGTCGATCCTTCCGCAATCGCGCTTGCAGCGCCGCGGGGTCGGCAGCGTCCTGCGCTTCGGGCAGGCCCGCCAGAGCCCTCGTCACCAGGGCGGCCAATTCGCTCGCCCGCGCTTCGTGCGCGGCCTTCGATTCGATCGCGCGCTCGTCCGCCTCCAGCGCTTCGGCCGAGGCTCGCTCGACCTCGCGGGTCGCGGCCTCGGCGGCCAGCGCCGCCCGCTCGAGCGCCGTGCGTTTCTGCTCCGCCGCCTGCCGCGCCCGCTCGGCCGCGGCCCGCGCGGCGTCGCGCGCCTGGTGGGCCTGCTCCACGGCAGCGGACAGCGCCGGGAGATCGTTGCCCTCCGCCGCCGGCGGCGCCTTCGTCAGCGCGCGCTCGCACACCGGGCAAGCGTCGCCCTTCTGAAGACCATGGCGGAGGTGGGCGACCGCGTCGCGCTTCTCCGCCTCCCGCCGGGCCGCCTCGGCCGCGGCGAGCGCCGACTCGGCGGCGACCAGTCCCACCGCCGCGCGCTCCGCTTCGGCCGTCGCCTCCTGGGCGACGCGCTCGGCTTCCGCGGCGGCCTCGACCTTTGCCGTCTTGTCCTTGCGGCCGCGGGCGACCGCCTGTTTCTTCTCGGCGGCGAGCGCCTCGGCCGCCCGGGCCGCGCGCAAGGCGTCGGCGAGTGGCCCGGCCAGCACGACGGCCTGGCCGAGGGCTTCGATCTGCGCGTCGAGGCCAGGCAGCCGCGCCGCGTCCGCGAGCACGCGCTCGTGCGCGGCGCGGCGCTCGTCGGCGGTGGCCTTCGCCCGCGCCGCGGTGTCTCTCGCGCGCTCCGCCTCGGTCGCCAGCCGCTTCGCCTCCCGCGCGGCGGCTTCCGCCTGGTCGAGCAGCGGCACCACGCCCTGGGCGCGGCGGGCCGCGGACAGCCGGGCCTCGTCCGTCTTGACCTCGAGGCGGCGCAGCTCCAGCTCGCCCTGCGTGCGCTTCGCCTCTTCCTGCTCGCGCAGGACCCGGACGCGCTCTTCGCCCGCTGCCGCCTCGGCGGTGGCCCGCTCCAGCCTCGGTTCCAGCAGCGCGTTCGCCTCGACCCGCGCCGCGAGCGCGGCCTTCAGCGCGGCCACGGCCTCGGGCGTCACCGCGGCGTCCTCGCCCAGCGTGCGCTCGAGCGTCGACGCCGCGGCCTCCGCGGCCCTCGACTCCGTCTGCGCTCGATCCCGCATGCGCTCGTAGACCAGCAACTGCAGCAACGTGCCGAGGATCTTCTGGCGGTCCTTGGCCGTGCTCTTCAGGAACCGCGCGAACTCGCCCTGGGGCAGGATCACGGCCTGGGTGAAGGCGTTGAGGTCGAGGCCGAGCAGCCGCTGGATGGCGGCGTTGACGTCCTTGACGCCTTCCGCCAGCGCCTCGGGCTCCGGCGCCAGCGCGACCTGGCCACCCACGCCGGACCGGCCCAGCCGCTCGAGCTGGGCCTGGGTGGGCCTCGTATTGCGGTACAGGCGCCGAGTCACCCGATAGGCCTCGCCGCCGCGCACGAAGTCGAGGCTGACGCTCAACTGGTCCTTGCCCAGCGAGATCAGCTCCTTGAGCTGGTTGCCGGTGCGCGGCACCTCGCCGTACAGCGCGAGCAGCATCGCGTCGAGCAGGCTCGACTTGCCGGCACCGGTCGGCCCGGCGATCGCGAACAGGTCGAGGCCGTCGAAGCTCAACGGGCCGTGGACGCCCCGGAAGGCGGTCAGGTTCTCGATGCGCAGCGCGAGCGGGCGCATCTCAGTGCGCCTCGTCGCCGTGGCAGTCGTGCAGCAGGCGGTCGAACTCGGCGAGCAGCGCCGGCGTCGCCTCGCGGCCCTCGTGCCGGCAGTAGGCCGCGAACACCTCGCGCGGGGCCGCCCCGGGCGCCGGCCGCACCTCCTCGCGAGCCGCGAGCTCGGGCACCTGGGCCTCCACCCGCACGGCGTTGGGGAGCAGCTTGCGCACCTTGCCGTTGAGCTCCGGGTCGGGGCCGAGCAACGGCACCGTGATCCACAGCAGCGCGTCCTCCGCGCGCAGCGCCGTGGCCTCGCGCTCCAGCTCCGGCGGCGTCAGCGTGATCCGGCGCAGCGCCCGCGCCCCGCGGTACGGCACGCGCTCGATGCGGGCCGGCTGCTTCGGCCGCGCGTCGACCAGCACCCAGCCCTTCTGCTCGCCGACCTCGCCGAAGTCGAGTTGCAGCGGCGAGCCCGCGTACTCGGTCGGCGCGGGTGCCGACGGCAGCGCCTGCGGCTTGTGGATGTGGCCGAGCGCCACGTAGTGGGCGGTGTTGGGAATCGCCTGCGGCGTCGCCGCCCACTCGTCGCCGAGGTGGACCGTGCGCTCCGAGCCCGAGAACGCGGCGCCGACGAGGTGGGTGTGCATCGTCAGCAGGTTGACCGTTTCGGCGCGGAAGCCCTCGCTCAGGCTCTTCACGATCCCCGCCAGCGACTGCGCGTAGTTCTGGTGGGCGAGCACGTCGCCGCCGATCTTCAGCCCCGTCTGCGGGTCGACCCGGCCCTCGGCCAGCTCCAGCGCGGTCGTGAACCAGCGCGGCGCCGCGAACGGCACCGCCGCGATCCGCGCCTTCACTCCGTCCCGCGACTCGAACTCGATCAGGCCACCGCGGTCGGCGGCGACCGGCCGCGGCACCACGGTCACGTCGACCAGTTCCGCCAGCGCGCCCCAGGCCTCGAGCCGGGCGGCGCTGTCGTGGTTGCCGCCGATCACGATCGTGCGGATGCCGGCGCGGCCGACGCGCTTGAAGAAGCGGAACACCAGCGACTCGGCGCCCGCGGGCGGCGCGCCGGTGTCGAACACGTCGCCGCTGTGGATCAGCAGCTCGACCTTCTCGCGCACGAGGTCGTCGGCCAGCGCGTCGAGCACCCTCTCCATCTCGGGCAGCCGGTCGACCTGCTTGAACACGCGCCCCGCGTGCCAGTCGCTGGTGTGGGCGATGCGCACTACTTGATCCTCGAGAACAGGTCGCGCCGCGCCTGCGCCGGATCGGGCGGCGGGGCCGCGGCCTCGTCGGCGCGGGTGGCCCAAGACGGGAACGGGAAGCCGAGCAGCACGGGCGTCGGGATCTCCGGCTGCGACACGATCATCGTGCCCGGCTGGAGCAGGTTGGAGCGCAGCCTGGCGACCTTGGACAGGAAGCCGTACTCGGCGCGCTCGGACTCGGCCGCGTCGAGGCGGCCGACGACCTTGATCGCGGCGTTGGCGATCACCCGCTTCTCGACCTCGGACGCCGTCTGCTGCGCGCCCATCAGGCACACGCCGAGCGAGCGGCCGCGCTCGGCGATGTCGCGGATCAGGTCGCGGATCGGGCTCCAGCCCTCGCGCGGCGCGTATTTGTTGAGCTCGTCGAGGACGACGAACACCAGCGGCCGGTTGGACCCGCGCGCCTCGCGTTCGGCCATCATCCGCTTCAGCAGCACGCCGACGACGAACATCTGCGCGGTCGCGTGCAGCTTGTGGATGTCGACCACCGTGACCTGGTGCGAGGCCCACGACACCGGGTACTGGCTGGCCGAGGCGTCGCCGCGGACGAGCGGCGCGAGCCGCGGGGCGATGCCGTAGAGGCGGCGCCGGAAGGCGTCGACCGTGCCGGAGGCGTAGTTGCCGCGGGCCATCAGCGCGTCGAGCCAGGGGCTCGCCACCGCGTCGACGAACTCGTCGAACGTGCGGCACACCATGCCCTCGATGACGATGCCCGCCTCGTCCTTCGGCAGCTCCTTCGCCAGCTTCGCGAGCTCGCTCTCCACCCGCTCGACGACGAAGCCGAGCTGGCCGCGGGCGTCTTCGGCGTCGGCGAAGGCGAAGCGCAGCAGCCGCTGCTCGCACAGCTCGCGCAGCGTCCACAGGTACGGCCGCACGCCCTCCTGGCGCGAGCCGACGTCGGGCATCGGCGTCGCGCCGGCGCCCGCGGGCGCGTACAGGCCGACGCTCTTGAACGGGCCGGCCGGCAGGCCCAGCTTCGCGTAACCGGCGCGCGCCTTCTCGTCGAGCCGCACGTTCTCGCGGTCGAGCCACAGCAGGTCTTCGCCCTTGACGTTGAAGACGAGCGCCTTGGTGTTGGCGGCGTCGGCGCCGAGCGCCTCGGAATGGAAGAGCGAATAGAGAAGGAAGGACGCGTACGACGTCTTGGTGGCGACGCCGGACACGCCGCTGATCGAGAGGTGAGCGCCGCGGGTGCCGTCGAGGAACTCGAGGTTCGCGTAGACGGGCTCGCCCGAGCGGGTCAGGCCGATGGCGATCTTCTTCGCCATGCGGTCGAAGTACAGCGCCTGCTCGAACTCGGCCCCGGCGACGATCCGCGCCGGGTCGCCCGGGTGCGGCGGCACGAACACCTCGGGCTCGATCCGCGTCACGGCCACGTGCGCCGCGTACGAGACGTCGACGGGCAGCGTGCCCTCGGCGTGGCGGAACGCGTCGGAGTCGAAGGCCTGGCCCTCGTAGCGCTTGCGCACGACGTCGACCACGCCGAAGAACCGCACGGTCGAGGAGTCGGCCAGCGTCGTCTCGACGCAGACGAGGTCGTCGAGCTGGACCCGTGAGCCTTCGGGCACGCCGATCCAGAACTCGAGCGGCGTCGCGTCGACGCTGCCCAGCACCAGCCCGGCCGGATTGACTCCCCCGTGGCCCGTCTCCATCATCGTCCTCCCACGAACCCATGAGCCTGCTCGGCCGCCTCGCGGACAACCGGGATCCCCAGTCGCTGGCCTCGCGCCTGCGCCGCGAGCGCTTCCGTCGCGTGCTCGAGTTGCTGCGCGCCGCGGGCCCGCGGCCCCGCGTGCTCGACGTCGGCGGCACCTGGCCCTACTGGCGGCAGATGCTGGCGGAGATGGAGCTGCCGATCCGCCTCACGTTGCTGAACCTGAGCGCCGCACACGTGGACGGCGGTGGCGGCCTCGAGATCGAGAGCGTGGCGGGCGACGCGCGGCGCATGCCGCAGTTCGACGACCGCAGCTTCGACCTGGTTTTCTCCAACTCGGTGATCGAACACGTCGGTGGAGACGTGGACCAGCAGACGATGGCCGACGAGGTGCGGCGGGTGGGGCGCGCCTACTACGTGCAGACACCCCACTTGCACTTCCCGATCGAGGCCCACTACCTGTTCCCGTTCTGGCAGTACCTGCCGCTGGCGGCTCGCGGCTGGCTCGCCTCGCAACGAAGCTGGGGCTGGATGCCGCGCGCCACGGACTCGCGCGACGGGCGCGTGCAGGCTGCGAGCATCCGCCTGCTCGACGCGCGGCGGATGCGGGCACTCTTCCCCGACAGCCAACTGGTGCGCGAGCGCCTGGGCCCGCTGACCAAGTCGCTGATCGCGATCCGCCGCGCCGACTGAAGGCGGGTCACGCCCGCGCCTCGCGGGCGAGGGCCGTCTCGATGTGGCGCCGGGCCAGCGCCGGGTCGCCCATCTCGCGCCGCAGCCGCTGCTCGAGCGCGCCGATCGGCAACAGGTTCTGGGGCGAGCGCGGGTCGCGCTGGCGCGACGGCGCGAAGCCAGGCAGACGGCGGGCGGTGCCGTCGGCGAGCCGCTTCGCCGCGTCGAGGCCCACGGTCTCCGCGACCTCGAGCCGCACGATGCCGGCGAGATCGAAGTCGGCCGGCCCGCGCGCGGCGAGCCGGAGGAACCACGTGTAGCGGCGGAAGCGATCACCTTCGAGCGCAATCAACGGGGTGCGGGTGCCGGGGGCAAGAGCCGCGAGCACGGGCAGCGGCACGCCGTGGCGCTCGAACAGCCGCTTCACGTAGCCGACCGCGGCGCCGCGGGCGTCGCGGAAGCGCAGCGGCCCGTCGGCGACGACCAGTGTGCCCGCCGCCCGCGACTCCTCTTCGCCCAGCGTCTCCTCGGCCAGCCGCATCTCCTCCTGCAGCCTCCGCACGGGCGCGTCGGGATCGTCGTCCGCCGCGCTCACCGGGCGGTATGCGGCGCCAGAAGGCACCACGTATGACTCGGGCAACGACGCGCCCGCGCCCAGCACGAGCACCCGCGAAACCCGACAGGCACCCCAGGCCGCCGCGCGGCCCGCCTCGACCACGACCGCGCCGACCGCGTAGGTGCCAAAGGCGCCGGGGATCACCCGCTCGCCGTCGCGGGCCAGCACTCGCGCCTCGATCCGCCGCACGCCGTCGACGAACACCAGCCGCGCGGGCTCCTCGGCGGCAGGCCCGGGCCGCAGCGGCTCCCACGCCTCCGCCGGGCGCTCGACGGTCGCGTCGACCGCCGCCGGCACAGTCCCGGCCGGGTCCGAGAGCGGCAACTCGGAGCCGTACTCGGCGGCCCACGGGTCGAGTCGGAAACGGAGGCGGGAGGGAGGCGGCGCAGCCGGCGTCATGGAGAGCGGGCTAGGATGCCATGCCCCCGGGCGCGCGAGGTCCGCGGCGGCTCACGACTGGACAGGAGGCGACCCTGATGGACGGCAAGGCCGAGTTGGCTCGCGGCGCCGGATACCGGTCCGAGGAGAGCCAGCGCACGTTCACCCTCGTCGCCGGCGTGCTGGGCGCGCTCTTCTTCATCCTCCAGTTCGTCGTGCCGATCGGGGCGATGTTCCTGGTCATGCCGCGGATGTTCGCGGGGATGGAGTTCACGCGTTTCGAGCTGGAAGGGGCTTCGAGCTGGCGCGGCGCGGTGTACCTCGTCGAGGTGACCGAGCGGGTCGAGTCGGCGGGCCGCAAGGCCGCGAAGACCCGGCTGGTCCGACTCGGCCCCACCGGTGTGGAACCCGTCGTGGATCTCGCGGGCTGGAAGCCGCACCTGCTCGCGGACGGTCCGCGGCTGTGGCTGGTCTCGTCCGACCGGATGGCGACCTTCGACGGCGCCCAGCTCGATCCCCTCGACGTCGGCGTGCCCCGTGGCGACCTCTCCGCGCCGTTCCTGTACGCGGGCCGCCCCGCGGCCGTCGAGAGCCGGCCCGACGGCGCGAGCCTGCTGACCTGGAGCGAGGGCCGCTGGACCCTGGTGCGGCCGGTCGTCGAGCCCGAGGCCTGCTGCACGCAGTTCGTGGCGGTCGGCGAGTCCGTCGCGGCCTTCCGCCAGGAGGGAAACACCCTGTACACGCGGGACCTGGACGCCGCGCAGGAGAGTTGGACGGTCGTCGCCTCCCAGCCGAGCCAGTGGCGCGCGTTCCTCAGGAACGGGCGACCCGCCGTCGTCGTCGCGGGCGAAGAAGGCCTGCACTTGCTCGCGCCAGAGGAACAGCGCTGGCGCGCCACCCCCCTCGGACCCAGCGGCGATCGCCGGATGCTCTCGGGGCTGACCGCGCTGGAACTCGAGCCCGGCGGGCCGATCACGCTCTTGACGTCCGGCTGGCCCGGCTCGATCCGCCGGCAGTCGTGGAACGGCACGGCGCTCGACGACGGGCAGCGCTTCGGTCGCGGCTCGGCGTTCCCCGACGAGATCATGACGATGATGTGGCTGCCGCACCTGCTCACGCCGCTGCTGAGCCTGGTGCTGGCGCTGATCCTGTCGTGGCTGATGCGCGTCCACCGCGTCGGCGTGCACGTCCACGAAGGTCGCGAGGTGCCCCACGCCTCGCTGACCCGCCGCGCGCTCTCCCAGCTGGTCGACGCCGCGCTGCTCGGCGCGCCGGCCGTGTGGGCGTTCACCCGATTCTTCGTGGCCGCCGACCCCGAGGAGATGTTCGGCCCTGGCGGCGGGCCGCTGCGCTTCTTCGGGCTGATGGCCGGCGCCGTCGCCTGGGGCTTCCTGCTGCTGGCGGCGTTCAGCGTCGGCGAAGGCTGGTGGGGCGTGACGCCTGGCAAGTGGCTGACGGGCATCCGGGTGG
Organism: Vicinamibacteria bacterium; assembly: GCA_023701125.1. GTDB lineage: Bacteria > Acidobacteriota > Vicinamibacteria > Fen-336 > Fen-336 > WYBL01. The sequence continues at coordinate 11,836 of JAMPXO010000101.1, forward strand.
TCGGCACCGACCTGCGGCCCTGCGGCCTCGGCCGTGCTCTCGTGCGCAACGTGCTGAAGCTGGTCGACGGCTTCTTCAACTTCCTGATCGGCATCCTGATGGTGGCCTACACCCGCGACTGGCAGCGGCTGGGCGACCTGGCGGCGCGCACGGTCGTGGTGCGAACAGCCGCGGGCGGATGGCGGGCGCTCACCGGCACGGGCGGGCCGACGTCCTGATCCGGCTGCTGGCTCTCGACATCGACGGCACCCTGCTGCGCAGCGACAAGACCATCTCGCCGCGCACGCTGGTTGCGATCGAGGCGGCACAGCAGCGCGGCGTGCGGCTGGTGCTGGTCACCGGACGCCGCATGCCCGGCGCGCGCAAGGTGACACGGCAGCTCGGCGAGCAGGTGCCGCTGGTGCTGCACAACGGCGCGCTGATCGTCGAAGACGGCAAGATCGTGCGCTGCCGGCCGCTGGCCCGCGCGGCCGCGGCCGAGGCGGTTCGCATCGGTCGCGCGGCTGGCGCCGACGCCGTGCTCCACTGCGGCCTGGGCGGCGAAGGCTGGCTGGTGCTGGAGGGCGGCGTACACCCGTCCAACACGCTGCTCGCCTACTACCTCGACAAGGCCCACCCGGACGTGCGCACGGTCGACGACCTGCTCGCCTGGCTGGACGAGGACGGCGACCCGATCCAGGTCATGTTCGGCGGCCCGCTGGCGGAGATGGAGGCGCTGGGGCCCCGCCTCGCGGCGGGGCTCGGCGACACGGCGCGGCTGGAGCGCACCGTGTATCCCCGCGAGGGCGTCGGCCTGGTCGACGTGATGACGCCGGGCGTCCACAAGGCCGAGGCGCTCGCGGTCCTCCAGCAGCGGTGGGGTTACACGGCGGCGGAGACGCTGGCGATCGGCGACAACTGGAACGACCACGAGATGCTGCTCACGGCCGGCGTCGGCTACGTGATGGGCAACGCGGACAAGGGTCTCCACGCCCTCGGCCTGCCGCTGCTCCCGACCAACGACGAAGACGGCGTGGCCGTCGCGATCGAACGCCACATCCTCACGTAGCTGTTGGGGCGGACACTGGACCGCAAGGGGCACCGATGAGGAACGAAGAAGACCAACTTCCCTGCATCGAGTTGCTGGAGTCGACTCCGGCCATTCTGCGCGGCCTGATGTCGGCGGTGGACCACGCCGACGCCATCTGGAAACCGGCTCTCGATCGTTTTTCGATTGCGGAGGTGCTCGCGCACCTCTCCCACTCCGAGGGCCACTGCTATCGCATGCGCCTCGACCGCTTCCTCGACGAGGAGCGCCCTCTGTTCGAGCCCGACGACGCCCACATGCATCTCGACCTGTACCGGAACGCGGATCCCGAGGACGTATTCGATCAGTTCGAGGAGCAGCGCGAGAGCAACGTCGAGTACCTGCTCGAAGTGCCCGCCTCGGCCGGCTCCCGGGTGGCCGTCCACAAGGAGTACGGCGAAGTCACCCTGTCGCAGATGCTGCACGAGTGGGCGCTGCACGATCTCGGACACATCCGCCAGGTCGCCGAAATCGTGCGGGCCCGCAAGTACCTCCCCGGCGCCGGCCCGTTTGCCCGCGGCTACACCTTGAAGCCCTAGGCGGGCTGAGGGCGAGGCAGGTGAATCACGTGCCTCCGGAAATTGAAGACCGTGCCGACCATTGCGTCGGTGACCACGAATGCAATCGGGAGGTCCGGCTCGGCGTCCATGACGACCGTGGCCTGAAAGCCGCGAGATTCGACAAAGGCAACGGCGTCCCTGGCGCTCCGCTCCGGGTCGGTGGCGACCATCCCGATGCTGGCCGATGGGGTGCGCAGCTTCTCCATGACGTCGTGCTCGGCCAGAAGAGCGACGACGGCGGCTTTGGCCTCGGGCGACGAGGCTGAAAAGATGCGTGATCCAGGGTCCGGGAAGGGGAGTGGATTGAACATCGATCCTCCTTGCCCCTGGACTCTGGAGTAACGAGCGCTGAACGTCAGAGCGCTGGCCTCCCGCGAGTGAGTGCCAGGACGTGTCGGTGGCTGCGCTCGAGCACCGGGCCGCCCGCAGCCCGGTCCCATTTGTAGAAAGAGGGGCGCTCCCCACGAGGTGAACCCTCGAGGGCAGCGAGGACGGGGTGTCGCCCTCGTGGGCGCAGTGGCACAGGCTTTGAATATGTCCCTTCCCGGATGGACACCGCGGCTCACACGATCGAGAGACCCCTGCGTCGAAGCGCCCGTCTCTTCCGCGAGATCGGGCCGCGGGCACTGGCTATTCGAATCCTGCGTCGGCTCACTCGCTCACAACTTCAGGTGGGGAGCCTGACGTTCTTCGCCCGACGGGCCGACCTGGAGGTGGAGGTTCGATCCGCGCCCGGATTCACCGTGCGAGAACTCCGGGCCACCGATCGGCAGGCCATCCTGTTCGGATCCGAGTCCGGCTGGGAGACGCTCCAGCCGAGGTTTGCGGCCGGTGACTTGTGCTTCGGCGCACTCGATGAACAGGGGCGGGCGGTTCACACCCGCTGGGTCACGTTCACGGGAACGAACGTGCCGGAGCTGGGGATGGACTTCGTTCCCGCCCCGAACGCCGCCTACTTCTACGACGGTTACACCCGGCCCGATGCTCGCCGCCAGGGGATCGACGCGGCGGTTCGTGCTGCCATTTTCCAGGCGATGCGGAGTCACGGCCGGAACCGCGTCTATTCATACGTCCGCAATGACAATCCCGAGGGCCTGCGGGCGGCGAGCCGTTGTCAGGAAACCGTCGCCCGGGTTCGGTACGCCCGGCTCTTCTCGCGGGCCCCGCTGGTCTTCGGGTCGCGCTCGATCGGGGCAGCGTCCCTCGTGCGCGCCCGCGAGCAGGTGGCGGACGACGCCCGAAGCCGGGCCGCGGCATGGCGCGCGTGGTTCGAGGGCTGGCTCGAAAAGCCGCTGGCCGAGCGCTCGATCGGCTTTCATCAACTTCCCGAAGAAGCCTTCGAGGCCATGGCCCGGCACATCGGAGGCACGCTGGATCTCGACGCCGCGAAGGATGTGGTCCTCGATGTCGGATGCGACAGCGCACTCGTCACCCGACATGTGGCGAAGCGGTGCAAGCGCCTCGTCGGCGTCGACTTCATCCCCGGCATGCTGATCGATGCGCAGCGATCCAGGCCTCGGGACGAAGGCGTCGCGACCGCGCCCCGCTTCGCGGCCGCGGACGGGCGCGCGTTGCCGTTCGCCGATCGGACCTTCACGAAGGCGTACTGCTCGGGCGTCGTCCACACCCTGCCCACCGTGGAGGACGGCTTCGCGATGATTCTCGAGATCGTGCGGGTGCTGGAGCCGGGAGGGCGCGCGCTGATCGCCGCGATCCCGGACCGCCACAAGGTCCGTGCGGCCCGCCGCGAAGCCTGGCGGCTCGGCGGCATCACCGAGCGGGCCCGACTCGTCGCCGCCCTCGTGCTGCCGACCGCCGTTCGCCGGTTCGTGCGCGGCCTGTTGCCCGGAGACAAGGCACTGCGCTACCTCACCTACGACCTGCCCGCCCTGAGTCAGCGCCTCGAGGCCCGGGGGCTGGCTTGCGCCATCGTTCACTATCCGCCCGATTTCTGGAGCCGCGACTTCGAGCGAACCCGCTCGAATCTCGCGATCGACGTTCCCGGGCCGCTCTCGCCCGGCTAGGTCACCGCCCAGAGCGGGGGGCGGTTCGAGGGCGCTGGAGAGGATGCGCCTGGAAGAACGTCCACGCCTCGCGCGAGGCGTCGATGCTCCGGCTGGTCCTGCCCACGAACCACTCCGGGAGGTCGCCGCCGCCGGGCCAGGTGTGGCCGCCGCCGTGGATGGTGTAGAGCCACACGTCCGCGCCGTCCGCGCAGCCCTGGAACTCGCGGCGGGTGACGTCGGCGGCCCGGCGCGACTCGACGGGCTCGCCGCAGCGGTTCCTTCGCGCCCAGGCCGCCGTGAACGAGGGAATCGACGGGAACACGTGCTCGCGCCCCACCGGCGACCGGCCGCCGTGGTAAGGCGCGAACCGCTCGTCCGTCCCGTGGAACAGGATCATCGGCACCGGCCGCGCGATGTCCTGGCAGCCGCCCCAGGGCAGGAACAGGGCGGGCCCCACCATCCCGACCGCCGCGATGCGGTCGGACAGGGTGCAGGAGAGAAGGAAGGCCATGCCCCCTCCGTTGGAGAGGCCATCGGCGTAGATGCGAGCCGGATCGATGTTGTACGACGCCTTCAGGGCGTCGATCAGGTCGGCGATGAATTGGACATCCCTCGTCGTCGCCCCGCCCTGGCCCGCGCGCCAGACCCGGGGCCCCGCGGTGCGGGCGCCGGACGGGTACACCACGATCAGCCCCTGCTCGTCCGCCACCGCATTCCAGCGCGAGATCTCCATCTGGGCGGCGGCCCACAGGCCCGCGCCGTGCATGCTGATGACGAGCGGCGTCGGCCGGGTGGCGTCGTAGCTCTTCGGGACGTGGAGCCGGTACGTCCGCTCCAGGCCCGAGGAGAGGAGGCGGCCGTTGTCGCGGTGCCGGACCTGGAACGAGACCAGCGCCGCGAAGGCGAGCACCACGGGCACGGCGAGGAGGGCGTGGGCCACGCGCAGCGCAGGCCTGCGGGCGCCCACGAGGCCGGGCGGGACCGTGCCGCGATGCCGGTTCGACGCGAGGGCCAGCAGGACCGCGGCCGGCCGCACCACGGGCACGGCCAGGATGGCCAGGCTCAGCAGGAGGGACTGCGCGAAATGCGGCGTGTCGAAGGTCCAGCGCAGGGCGCCGTGGACGGCGAGGACGGCGGCCAGCCACGCCGCGGCAGCGGCCACCAGCGCGCGGTCAGCGATCAACCGGTCGCGATGAAGGCGGCCGGCAATCCAGGCGGCAGCGCCGACCTTGACCATCGCGGGCACGAGGGGCAGCCAGGGCACGCTGTGCCACAGGAAGACCCGGAACTCCGGGTTGCGATTGAACAGATGGAGGACCAGTCCGATCATGACCAGCGACCACAGCCGGCCGAGCACGCTCGACTTGATGAGCCCCTCGCGGCCGGTGAGGCCGATGGCCAGCCCCTGCACGAGCTGCTTCCACGTGATGGCCAGGAGGGCGAGGACACCCAGCAGGGCGATGGCGATCGCGCGGGCCGGGCCGACGAAGTCAGCCAGCCCGCGGGCCTTGTCGATCACGACCGGCCAGGAGCCGGACAGGGCCAGCCCCAGCGCGAGGGCGACGACGACCAGCAGCCACGCGAACAGCGTGCTGGCCAGGGCCATGCGGAGCTCGATGGCGACCAGGGCCCGTGTGCTCAGGGGCCGCGTGGCCACGAACGGCGCCAGGCCGTAGGCGCTGCTGGCGTCCGCGCTGGACCGGCCCACGGTCACGGCCACGAAGGCGGCCAGGAACGGCGGGGTGAGCAGCATGACGACGAGCCCGGTCACCGTGAGCACGGGCGGCTGATCGCGCACGACGTACAGGAAGAGGACCTCGAACGGGACCAGGATCGCCACCCAACCCGGCAGCGACCGGCCGTGCTGCCGCCACTCGAACCAGGCCTGGGCGCTTGTCGCCGAGGGGAAGGGTCCGCGTCGGCGAGGGAAGGCGTCCGCGATGCGGCCGAGCCGCACGAACACTCCTCCCCAGTCGGGGGTGTCGCCGCGACGGGCCCGACCCACGGCGTGGCGGGCGGCGAGATACGCGAGCGGTATCTGCGGCACCATCAGCGCCACCATCACGGACTCGCGGACCTCCAGATGGACGGCCACCGCGACCACGACGTCGATCGTGGTCAGGAGCAGGACGGCCGCGATCAGGCGCAGCCCGGGCAACCCGTACGGCATCCAGCTCACCACCTGCAGCCAGGCGACGAAGGCCGCGGCGAAGAATCCCGGCCAGATGAGCGGGACCGGGGCCTGGACCGGCCACAGCGCGATCAGGGCCGTGGCCGCCCACAGCGCCGCCATGGTGAGGGTGCCGTAGAACATCGGCCAGCCGGCCAGCGCCGCGGTCGTGATCGGCAGCGTGAACAGGCGTGCGGGATAGAGCGAGTGGCGGGCGGTGAGGTCGCCGGCCAGGCCGTAACTGAAGACGGCCAGGAAATACATGAAGGCCAGGCTCACCGGGATGCTCACCGTGAAGGCGAAGGTCATCTCCCTCAGGGGATGGATGGGGGAGCGCGCGCCGATCCCGAACTGGACGAGGGCCAGGGCGACGAAATAGACCAGGCTCGCCACCAGGCCCCACCCGAGCCGCCGTCGGAACTCCCAGGCGAAGGCGGCCGCGGTCGAGCGCATGGCCCGGAGCTCTACGTTTCCGCCTCGGAGGCGGCGTGGATCCCGACGTGCGCGAAGAACAGCTCGTCGAGGGTGGGCTCGCGTCCACCCACGACCTGCGCGTCCCGCTTCAGCGCTGCGAGCGGCCCACTGAGGACGACCTTGCCGTGGCTGATCATGGTGACGTGGTCCGCCACCTGCTCCACCTCGTCCAGCAGGTGGGACGAGAAGAGCACCGTGCGGCCCTCGTGGGCGATGGTGCGGATGACCGCCGCCAGGATGTCGCGGCGGACGATCGGGTCGAGGCCGGAAGACGGCTCGTCCAGCACCAGCAGCTCCGGCCGATAGGCGAGCGCGACGAGCAGGCCGGCCCGCGCCTTCTGGCCCTTGGAGAGGGTCTTGATCCGGGCCGCGGGCTCGAGGGCGAACATCAGGCGCAGTTCCTCGGCGTACGCGTCGTCCCAGCCGGGATAGAGCGCGCGCGTGTAGCGGATCAGCTCGCCGACGGTCATCCAGACCGGGAGGTCGTTCTCTTCGGAGAGGTACCCGATCCGCGACAGCACGGCGACCGGCTCCGCGACGGGGTCGAGGCCGAACACGCGCACCGAGCCGCGCTCCGCCACCAGCAGGCCGAGGACGTGTTTGATGAGCGTGGTCTTGCCCGCGCCGTTTGCGCCGACGAGGCCATGGACCGCCCCGCGAGCGACGGACAGGTTCACCGCATCCAGCGCCGCGCGGGCCCCGAACCGGCGCGTCAGCTCCGAGACGGAGATGACCGAATCGCCCATGCCGCCCGAATCCTACTTCCCGTGGCGACGGATCGAGCGGCCTTTTTCGGCGAACGCCCGACTGCCAGGCGTCGCCCGGCCGCGGGCGCTGCTCCCGGCCTACTCCGTGCGCAGGGCGCGGATCGGGTTGATGCGGGCGGCCGTCCAGGCCGGGGCCGCGTTGGCGAGCATCGCGACCGCGAGCAGGACCAGCGCCGCCGCCGCGAAGGCCAGCGGGTCGAGGGCGCTGACGCCGTAGAGCAGCGACTCCAGCACGCGGCCGACGAGCGCCGCGCAGATCGCGCCCAGCGCGATGCCCGCGGCGGCGAGCCTCGCGCCCTGGCCGAGCACGAGGCGGACCACCTCGGCCGGGCGCGCGCCGAGCGCCATCCGCACGCCGACCTCGCGGGTGCGCATCGAGACCGAGTAGGCGATCACGCCGTACAGACCGATCGCCGCCAGCAGCAGCGCCAGGGCGCCGAACGCGGCCATCAGCGCCGCGCCGATCCGGGTCGGCGCCACGGTGGTCGCGGCGACCTCGGTGGCGGTGGTCGCCTCGGTGAACACGATCGCCGGCTCCACGGCCAGCACCGCCGCGCGCAGCGCGGGCAGCAGCGTCGCCGCCGGGCCCTTGGCGCGAGCCACCAGGCCGACGGTGCGGCTCGGCTCCATCGGCAGGTGCAGGTACGGGCGCGGCTCCTCGCCCACCGAGCGCACCTTGTGGTCGCGCGTCACGCCGACGATCTCGTGCGGGTCCTGGTCGAAGCCGCTCAGGTACACGCGCTGGCC
>JAMPXO010000225.1 GCA_023701125.1 Vicinamibacteria bacterium
GACAGGCTCGAGAACTGCTTGATCTTGGTCTTGTCCCCGCCCGCGTCCGCGTGCTCCTTGCCCGGCCCGTGGCACGACTCGCAGCCGAGCGCCGCCTTGGTGTCGGCATGGCACGCCTGGCAGCCCTGCGCCGCCATCGGCGTACCCGCTCTATAGGTGCGCGAGTGCGCGCCCTTGCGGATCGACGCGGCCTGATCCTCGTGACAGGTGAGGCAGGTGTCGGTCCCGGCGTACGCGGCGTGTGGGGCCTGAACCTTCGGCCCCTCCTGCACCGGTGCCGCCGCGACGCTTCCGGCCGTCGCGAGCCAACCCGCCACCAACAAGGCTGCGAGTCCCGCTCCGGCCAGGGTCTTCTTGAATGAATCCATGGCGTGCTCCCTTAAAGACGGCCTGGAAAGTCCGGGGCTTTCCCACGCAGCTGCGCAAGGAATGCAGTCGCGAGGGCTCTGGCCCTCTCGGCTGTTGCATGTAGCAACACTTGGGCCAACTTTATTTCACTTCTGGTCGGAGATGTGAGGGAAAACGCGACAATCGGGCGCGCAGAGGATGCGCAAGCACCGGATTTCCGGCTACTGGCGGAACTTCTCCGAGTGGACGAGGCCCGCCCGATGGAGCAGGAAGCGCAGGGCCGTCATCAACGTGCCCAGGCCGTAGACGACCCCCTGCCGGAAGTTCACCGACGAGGCCTCGTCGAAGTAGCGGGTCGAGATCGGCACCTCGACCACGCGCTGCTCGAAGTGGACCGCCTGGAAGATCACCTCGGTGTCGAAGACGAAGCCGTTCGAGTTGCGCAGGAACGGGATCGTCTCCAGGAACTTCCGCGAGTAGGCGCGGTAGCCCGTGTGGCACTCGGTGAACTCGCGGCCCATCGCGAGGTTCTCGCAGGTGGTCAGGAAACGGTTGGCGATCCGCTTCCACAGTGGCATGCCGCCCTGCTTCGCGCCGCCCGGGATCGCCATCCGCGAGCCGAGCACCATCTCGGCGCGGCCCTCGGCGATCGGCGCGATCATCTCCGGGATGATCTTCGGGTCGTACTGCCCGTCGGGGTGCAGCATGACCACGATCTCGGCGCCGTCGCGCAGCGCCTCCATGTAGCAGGTCTTCTGGTTGCCGCCGTAGCCCACGTTGTGGGGGTGGCGGATCGCCTTCAGGTTGAGGTCGCGCGCCCGCTGCGTGGTCTCGTCGCGGCTGTGGTCGTCGACCACCACCACCTCGTCGTAGTAGCCCTGCGGGATGGCGCGGAAGGTGTCTTCCAGCGTCTTCGCCGCGTTGTAGGCGGGCATCACGATCACGACCTTGCCGCGCGGGCGAACTTCGGGCGCGGCGGCGGTCGGGCTCTCGGAGGGGGCAGCGGTCATGGAGGGCGGATTCTACTTCGCGGCGGCGACGGCCGCTTTCTCGATCCGCACCTTGCTGATGCGGTGGCGCTCGACGTCGACCACGACGAAGCGGTGGTCGCCCACCTCGACGCTCTCGCCTCCGCGCGGGACCGTGCCCAGGCGGTCGAGCATGAAGCCGGCCACGGTCTCGAACTCCTCGGACTCCGGGATCGGCACCGCGAAGCCCTCGCGCAACTCGGCGGCGGAGACCGTGCCCTCGACGACCAGCGAGCCGTCCTTCTGCCGCTCGACCGGCTTCTCCTCCCAGTCGTACTCGTCCTGGATCTCGCCGACGATCTCCTCGATCACGTCTTCGAGGGTGACCAGGCCCGCCGTCGAGCCGTGCTCGTCGATCACCAGCGCCATGTGGGTGCGGCGCTTCTGCAGCTCTTTCAGCAGCTCGCCAATCCGCTTGGTCTCGGGCACCAGCGGCGCCGGGTGCAGCACCTTGCGCAGCACGACCGGCTGCCGTTTCTCGAGCAGCCGCAGCACGTCCTTGACGTAGACGACGCCCGTGATGTTGTCGATCGTCTCCTCGTAGACCGGGATCCGCGAGAAGCCGCTCTCGACGATCAGCGAGCCGACCTCCTGCGACGGGGTCGCCGCGTTGAGGGCGAAGATCTTAGGCCGCGGGACCATGATCTTCTTCACGGGCGTCTCGTTGAAGTCGAAGACGCTCTTGATGATCTGCGCCTCCTGCTCGTCGATCACGCCCTGCTGGCGGCCCTCGCGCACCATGTGGCGGATCTCTTCCTCGGAGACGAACGGGCGGTGACCCGCCGTGTCCTGGAAGCCGAACACGCGCAGCACGACGCGGGTCGAGTAGGTGAGCAGTACCACGAACGGGTGGGTGATGCGCGACAGCGCGTGGATCGGCCAGGCGACGATCGTCGCGCTGGCCTCGGCGAAGCGCAGTGCGACCGCCTTCGGCACCAGCTCGCCGAGGATCAGCTCGGTGTAGACGATCAGCGCGGAGACCGCGATCGGAGCGACGACGGCCGGCACGACCCAGCCCGGCAACGGCAGGTCGCGCAACCACGGCTCCAGGTGCTGGCTGGCGAGGTAGCCGCCTGCGACGCCGGCCAGCGTGCCCATCAGGGTGACGCCGATCTGGACGGTGGCGAGGAACGTTTCGGGGTCGTCCTGGAGCGCCTTCGCTTTCCTTGCGCCGCGCGAGCCCTCGTCGGCGAGGGCGTCGATCCGCCCCCGCTTCGCGGAGATCAGGGCGATCTCGCTGCCGGAGAAGAATCCGTTCCCCAGCAGGAGCAGCAGGATCGCGAGAAGGAGGAAGCCGGCTTCGGTCATGGTCTAGGATCAGGATGCTAGCATCCGCGAAGAAACAGGAGGGCTTTGCCTTGTCCAGCGAGATCTTCGACCTGACCGTGATCGGGACCGGCCCGGGCGGTTACGTGGCGGCCGTGCGCGCGGCCCAGCGCGGCCTGAAGGTGGCCTCCGTCGAGCGCGACCCGAAGGGCACCGGCGGCACCTGCCTGCTGCGCGGCTGCATCCCGACCAAGGCCCTGCTGCACACGGCCGACCTGTTCGCGGACCTGAAGCGCGGCAAGGAGTTCGGCATCACCGCGGACAACATCGCGGTCGACTTCCCCGCCGTGATGTCGCGCAAGCAGCGGATCGTCACCCGGCTGTCGAAGGGCATCGAGGGGTACCTGTTCAAGAAGAACAAGATCACCCTGTTCAAGGGCGAGGGCCGGATCGAGGGCCGCAACACCGTGATCGTCAAGGGCGAGAGCGGCGCCGAGCAGAAGATCCAGTCGAAGAACGTGCTGCTGGCGACGGGCAGCCGGCCGCGCTCGCTGCCGTTCCTGAAGATCGACGGCAAGCACATCCTGACCTCGGACGAGATCCTCGAACTGCAGGAGATCCCGAAGAGCCTGATCGTGATCGGCTCGGGTGCGGTCGGCATGGAGTTCGCCTCGGTGTTCCAGCGCTTCGGCAGCGAGGTCACGGTGATCGAGATGCTGCCGCGGGTGCTGCCGCTCGACGACGAGGAGATCGGCATCGAGGCCGGCAAGATCTTCAGCAAGACGATGAAGATCTTCACCTCGGCGAAGACCGAGTCCGCCAACGTGACGGCCGACGGGGTCGAGATCGGGTTCACGGACGCCCAGGGCCAGAAGCAGACGGTCAAGGCCGAGAAGGTGCTGGTTGCGGTCGGCCGCGGCCCCGTGGTCGAGGGCCTCGGCCTCGACTCAACGAAGGTCAAGCTCGACCGCGGCTACATCAAGGTCGGCAAGGACTACCAGACCGAAGAGCCGGGCGTGTACGCGATCGGCGACGTGATCACGATCGACGGCAACCCGCACCCGCAGCTCGCCCACGTCGCGTCGCACGAGGGCATCCGCGTGGCGGAGGCGCTGGCCGGCCACCACTTCATCCCGATCAACTACGACCGCATCCCGGGCGCCACGTATTGCTCGCCGGAGACGGCGGGCGTGGGCCTGACCGAGGCCGAGGCCAAGCGCCGCGGCTACGACGTGAAGGTCGGCCGCTTCCCGTTCGCCAACCTGGCCAAGCCACGGATCATCGGCCACGACCACGGCTTCATCAAGGTCGTCTCGGAGAGCAAGTACGACGAGGTGCTGGGCATCCACATCCTCGGCCCGCACGCGACCGACCTGATCGGCGAGGCGTGCGTCGCGCTGCAGCTCGAGACCACGACCGA
>JAMPXO010000226.1 GCA_023701125.1 Vicinamibacteria bacterium
CCCCCCCCCCCCCCCCCCCCCCCGCCCCCGGACTACCGCAGCGGCAGGGCGAGCGGGCGGAACGGCGCTGCCGAGGCTCCGCGCCACTTGAGCGAGGCCGCGACGAACGCGAACTCGTAGACCTCGTCGCGCGCGAGCTCGTCCAGGAACGCGACCTCGACGATCGGGATCCCGCGCTGCGCCAGCAGGTAGGTGTGGACGGGGATCCAGTTCTCCTTCGAGTGCACGGGAAAGTGCTCGAGCGAGAGGTTGTCGCCGCCGATCACCATCGCGCCCTGCTCCTCGGCCAGCCACCGCGCGCCGTCGAGGCCGAGCCCGGGCTGGTCGTGGATGTAGCCGTCGTTGTCGGGCCACAGCGTCATCCGGCCGGTGCGGATCAGCACGACGTCGCCGGGCTGCAGCGACACGCCCTGGCGACGCAGCGCGTCCTGCAGGTCGGCGGGCGTGATCGAGTAGCTCTTCGGCAGCACGCTCACGCCCTTCGCCGCCGCCACGTCGATCAGCACGCCGCGGGCGACGATCGGCGGGAACTCCTCGACGCCGCCCTTGCGCCAGCCCTGGTCGCCGAGGTGCTGGTCGGCGCGGAAGCCGTTCCAGATCTCGCCCTGCAGTCCGAAGTGGTTGAGCGCGTCGATGTGGGTGCCGGTGTGGGTGTACATCGAGACCGCGTCGCCGGTGTAGGCCACGCGTGCGTTCTTCTCCTCGCCCAGGTGCATCGGGTCGTCCACGGCGTGGCCGCGCGGGGTGTGGGTCAGCCAGAACTGGAAGCGCGGGTCGCCGAGCAGATACCAGCTCGGCATGCCGTTGAAGAACTCGACCGACAGGTCGTAGACCTTGCCGCCGGCGATCCGCGACAGGACCTTCGCCCGCGAGCTGTCGGTCATCAGGTTGAGGGTGCCGATCTCGTCATTCGGGCCCCACGGGCTGGCGCCCACCCGCTCCACGGCGGAAACCGCCGGTTCGGGTGGAGCGTCGGCCGCGGAGAACGCAGCAGGCGCGAGCAGGGCAGCGGCGAAGACGGCGAGACGGCGGGCGCGGTTCATGGGACCTCCTCGGTCACGGGTGTTGACGACTTTATGTGTTGTAAACACATATAAGGACAAAAAAAGGGTCACGCCAGCATCCGCTGACAGGCGCGGCCGAGCTGGCGCCACTCGGTCTCGCTCAGGTGCGCGGTGTAGGCGGCGGCGACCTGGTCGATCCGCGGGTCCACGGCGGCCAGCAGCGCGAGGCCGGCGGGGGTGATCCTGGCGATCGAGAGCCGGCGGTTCTCCGGGTGCCAGCCGCGGGCGACGAGGCCCCGCTTCTCCAGCCGGTCGAGCAGGCGGGTGACGTCGGGCGCGCGGCTGACCAGGCGGGCCGCGATCTCGTAGCGCGGGTGACCCTGCGGGTGCACCCCGCGCAGGATGCGCAACACGTTGTACTGGTCGTGGGTGATGTCGTGCTCGGCGCAGGCCGCGTTCAGGTCGTGCAGCAGGCGGCCGGCCACCCGCAGCAGGGCGACGAACGCCTCGCTGGCCAGCGGGTCGAGCCCGGCGTGGGTGGCTTTCTGCGGCACGAAGGCAATATGCGTGTCTCCAACACGCTTGTCAAGCCCGGCGACGGAAGGCCCGGGTTGCCCCGTTCGAACTCCGGCGATAGTGTGCGACGTGCACTTGGTATCCTGCGGACCTCTCGCCGCGCGCCGCGCGCCGCTGGCGGTCGCCGTCCTCGCGATGGCGCTGCTCGCCGCGCCGGCCCACGCCTACATCGACCCGGGCGCCGGCGGCCTGTTGATCCAGGCCCTGCTCGGCGGCCTCGCCACGGCGGCATTCCTGATCAGCCGCTACTGGCACCAGCTCGTGCGGCGGATCAAGGGCCAGCCGCCCGAGCAACCCAAGGGGGGCTCCGAACCCGACCCGCGATGAAGCCCGTCGCGGCTTCGTTCCGGGACCCCGAGACCCGCGTCCTGGAGGATGCGGGCGGGCGCGTGCTGCGCGCGCTCTCGCCCGCCGCCGCGGTGCGCGACCAGCGCTTCCGCGACAGCGGCCTCGTCGAGCGCCTCGTGAGGCAGGGCTTGCTGGTCGACAGCTGGCGGGTGGCGGACCCGGTCCCCGCGGGGGACTGGGCCGCGATGCTCGAGGCGCGCCGCGTGCCGTTCGTCAGCTACCCCTACGAGTGGTCGTTCTCGATGTTGCAGGACGCCGCCGCGCTGACCCTGCAGCTGTGCCGCATGCTGCTCGCCGAGGGCGCGATCCTGCGCGACGCCAGCGCGTACAACGTGCTGTTCGACGGCGCTGCGCCGGTCTTCGTCGACCTCGGCTCGCTCGGCGAGTACGCCCCCGGCATGCCGTGGGAGGCGTACGGCCAGTTCTGCGACCACTTCCTCGCCCCGCTGATGCTCGAGGCCTACAAGGGCCTGCCGTTCCAGCCGTTCCTGCGCGGCAACCTGGAGGGGCTGCCGATCGCGCGCACGCTGGCGCCGATGCTCGGCCCGCTGGCGGTCGTGAAGCCGGGCGTGCTGTCGCACGTGAAGCTGCGGAGCTGGCTGGAGTCGCGCTCGCGCACGCTGTCGACGACGAGTCGGCGCGAGGTGCGCAAGCTGCAACTGCCGAAGGCGGCGGTCGAGGCCAACCTCGCCGGGCTGCTGCGGCTGGTCGGCCGGCTGCGCTCGCGGGCGAGCAGCGACTGGGCGGCCTACGACGCCGACGGCGCGGTGCAGGGGACAGCTGACGCGGCCTACCTGCCGGCCAAGGAGGCGTTCGTCGAGCGCGCGGCAGCGGCGATGGCGGAGGGCGCGCTGGCCTTCGACCTCGGCGCCAACACCGGCCGCTTCAGCCGCATCCTGGCGCGGCGGGCGGGGCTGGTGGTGGCGATGGACGCGGACGCCGGCGCCGTCGACGCGCTGTACCGCGCGCTGCGCACCACGCCCGAGCGCGGTCGCGTGCTGCCGCTGGTGGCGGACCTGATGAACCCGTCGCCCGACCAGGGCTGGCGCGGACACGAACGCACGTCGCTGTTCGGGCGCGGGCGGCCGGCGCTCGCCACCTGCCTGGCCCTCGTCCACCACCTGTGCCTCGGCCGCAACGTGCCGATCCCGGCGCTGCTCGACTGGCTGGCCGACGTCGCCGACGTCGTGGTGGTCGAGTTCGTGGCGGCCGAGGACCCGATGGCGCAGTCGATCCTGGCCACCCACACGGGCTCGCACCCGGGCTACGACCGCGCCACGTTCCGCGCCCTGGCGGCGGCCCGCGCGGAGATCCTCGACGAGGAGGAGATCGCGCCGACGCGGACGCTGTACCGCCTCGCCTTCCGGCACGCGGCCGCAGCGGGGCGTTGAGCACGGGCGCCGAGCGCAGCACCCCCACGGCCTGGGCCGTCGCCGGCCTGTCGCTGATCGGCACGCCGTTCCTGCTGCTGGTGTCGACGGCGGTGGACGTCTACCTGCGCAACCAGATCGACCTCGACCTGCAGACGGGCCTGCTGTGGCCCCACCTGCTGGGCTGCACCGTGGCCGCGCTCCTCGGCGGCGTGCTGTTCGGGCTCGCGCGCCGGCCCGCGGGGCGTCCCGCGCTGTGGGCCTGGTACCTGCTCGGTCCGCTGTTCCTCGCCTACCTGGGCATGCGCAACACCGTGCTGTGGTTCTTCGCCGAGCCCCCGGGCCTCGCCGCCCTGGGCCTCGCCTGGCTCGCCGGATCGGTGTGGCTCGCCCGCCGCATCGACCCGCGGCTGGCGGCGGGCCTGTTCGCCACGCTGTCCGCGGCGTGGATCGCCGGCGACGCCTGGAGCTTCGGCCAGCGGCGGGTGGTGTTCGCGTCGCCCTCGGCGCTCGCCCGGTCCGGCCCTGCGCTCGCCGCGCCCAACGTGTACCACCTGTTGTTCGACGAGTTCGACACCCAGCTCTTCGAGCGCACGCTCACGCCCGACGTCGAGCGCGCGCTGCGCGGCTTCACCTTTCATCGCCAGGCCGTCTCGACGGCCGGCAGCACCCTCGAGTCGTTGCCCTCGGTGTTCGCAGGCCGGGCGGTGGCCCACGACGCCAAGGCGCCGTGGGCCGCGTTCAACAGCGGACA
>JAMPXO010000227.1 GCA_023701125.1 Vicinamibacteria bacterium
ACCGATGAAGTGGCATGGCGTGATCCCCGCGATCACCACCCCGTTCGACGACGCGCTCGCGATCGACGTCCCGTTCCTCAGGAAGCACGCCGCGTGGATGGTCGACGCGGGCTGCGGCGGCGTCGTCGCGCTCGGCTCGCTCGGCGAAGGCGCGACGCTCTCGTTCGAGGAAAAGAAGCAGGTGCTGCGGGCGCTGCGCGAGGAGCTGGGCGGGCGCGCCAGCGTGGTCGCCGGCATCGCGGCGCTGTCGACCGCGGAGGCGGTGGCCGTGGCGAAGGCCGCCCACGAGCTGGGTTGCGACGGCCTGATGGTGCTGCCGCCCTACGTCTACGTCGGCGACTGGCGCGAGACCGAGGCCCACTTCCGGGCGGTGATCAGCGCGACGCCGCTGCCGTGCATGCTCTACAACAACCCGATCGCCTACAAGACCGACGTGCTGCCAGAGCAGGTGGCAGCGCTGTGCCGCGATCACGCCAACCTGGTCGCGATCAAGGAGTCGAGCGCCGACGTGCGGCGGCTGGCCGCGCTGCGGGCGATCCTCGGCGACCGCCTCGCACTGGCCGTCGGCGTCGACGACCTGATCGTCGAGGGCATCGCCGCCGGCGCCACCGGCTGGATCGCCGGCCTCGTCAACGCGATGCCGAAGGAGTCGATCGCGCTGTTCGAGCACGCCCGCGCCGGGCGCCACGCGGAGGCTCGCGCGCTCTACGAGTGGTTCCTGCCGCTGCTGCGCCTCGACGTGGTGCCGAAGTTCGTCCAGCTCATCAAGCTGGTCCAGCAGGAGGTGGGCATGGGCCGCGAGACGGTGCGCCCGCCGCGGCTGAAGCTGGTCGGCACGGAGCGCGACGAGACGCTGGCCCTGATCCGCGCCGCCCTCCGCCGCCGCCCCTGAACGTCTGACCGGCTGACCTCGCTACCCGCTGCGACGGGCCTCGATCACGCCCGCGAGGAAGGCGCGGTCGATGGCGTCCTGGGGGCGAGGCGTGTCCTTGGTGCGGATCAGGGTGGCGGGGCTGGCCACGCGGATCGAGACCCCGTCGCGCTCGATCGTCTCCGCGTCGGCGCTGGCCGCGGCGTAGTCGAGCCCGCAGGCGCGGCCCATCAGGTCGACGATGACTTCGTCGATCACGCGCACGACCACGTGGCGCGCGACGTCGTCGTCCTCGACGTCGGCGGCGGCGTTGTCCTCGAGCACCGCGAGCGCCCGCTTGACGCGCGCGACGTTCTCCGGCGCGTCGTCGACGAGCAGGTCGATGTCCTTGGTGAAGCGCCCCGCGCCGTGAGCGATCACGGCGAAACCCCCGATCAGGAGGTAGCGGGCTCCGGCCGCTTCGAGCGCCCGGCAGACGCGGACGACGTCTTCCGGCTCCGGCGCGCGTGCGTAAGCGTCATCGTCTTCAGCAGCCACGCCTCGGCCTCCTCGAACGACGAGAAGCGGACGACCCCGCGCGGGGCGAGGGCCGACGTTCCCCTCAGCATGCCAGCCGTTCGAGCCAGACGCCCCTGGTCCCGCCAGGCATCGCTCCCGTTCGTGCGTCGTCCCCGCGTCAGCACGTGTTCAGTATATGAGGACCAACGGGGGTGCGGGGGCGGAGGAGCGTCCGTTCGCGACGTAGCCCCCGCGGGACCGACGCCCGGGTTCACCCCGGCGACGGAACCCGACCGGCGTGAACTAGGGCACGATCTCGGCGCGGATCAGCAGCAGCTTGCGGGTCTTGCCGCGCTGGCCCGCGGCACCGCCCGTGCCCAGCTCGCGGCCCGAGGTCTGGCTCTCGATCGCGCCGACGACCGCCGTCTCGCCTGGGGCGAGCACGAGCTGGCTGGCCGCCTCGGTGTAGCCGACGCCCGCCCCGCGGGGACCGCGGCCCGTGCGCTCCGCGTCGGTCAGCACCAGGTCCAGCCGCACCTTGCCGTCGCCCATCACCTGCGGTCGAGCGACCAGCGCCTGCTCCGCGGCCACCGGCGTGACGCCGCCCCAGGGCCCGGACGGCACGTAGATCAACTCGCCCGCCGCGATCCGGCCTTCCCCGCCCTCCTGCACCCGAACCCGGCCCTGGCTGCTGCCGCGCGAGCGCACGGAGCGGGCGCCCGCCGCGACCGCCACCTGGAAGCCACCGGGGCCCGCGCGCCACTCGAGGCGCACGCCCGCGGCATCGAGATCGGCCTCGTCGACGATCTCGTAGTGCAGGTCGAGCGTCTTCGGCGGCACGTCGACCGCGGCCAGGATCGCCAGCGTGCGGGCCACCGCCGAGGCCTCGCCAGAGAGAATCAGCGACGCGGTGCCCCCGTCCTCGGCGACCCGGCCCGCGGCGCCGAGCGTCGACTCCGCGAGCGGCAGCAGCTCCCACGTCGGTCGGTGCTGGCAGCGGTAGATCTTGAGCACGTCCTGCGCGGAGGCGAGCCCGGCGCAGGCCGCCAGTGCGCTGGCGACGGTCAGTGCCCGCAGGAACGGGCGGCGGCCGCTCACGCGTCGCCTTGCAGCTTCGCCAGCGCCTGCCGCGCCGCGTCCTGCTGCGCTTCCTTCTTGGAGAAGCCCTCGCCCCATGCGCTCACCTCGCCCCCGATCCGGCACGCGACCCGGAAGCGCGGGCGGTGGCTGGGCCCTGCAACCTCCTCGACGGCGTAGTCCGGGGTCGGCTCGCCCCGCCCCTGCAACAGCTCCTGCAGCGCGCTCTTGTGATCGACCGCCGCGAAGCCCTCGTCGAGCGCGTCGTCGAACTCCGCGGTCACGAAGCGGGCGGCGACCGCCAACCCGCCGTCGAGGTACAGCGCCGCGATCACGGCCTCGTAGGCGTCGGCCCACAGCGCCGTCTTGCCGCGACCGCCGGTCTTCTCCTCGCCGCGCCCCAGCCGCAGCACGGCGGGCAGCCCCAGCCGCTCGGACCTCCGCGCCAGCGAGCGCGCGGAGACGAGGTGGGCGCGGGCCCGGCTCTTCAGGCCCTCGGGGCCCTCGGGGTCGCGCCGGTGCAGCAGGTCGGAGACGAGGAAGCCGAGCACGGAGTCGCCGAGGAACTCCAGCGGCTCGTTGTGCGAGCGATGGCGCGCACCCGATTCGTTGACGTGGCTGGTGTGGGTCAGCGCCCGCACCAGCAGCTCGCGGTCGGCGAAGGCGTGCCCGAGCCGCTGCTCGAGTGCGGCCAGCGCCTGCTCGAACGGCGGCGCCCCCGCGCCGCTCATGGCGCGACGACCTTGAGGATCACGAGCGTCATGTCGTCGTGCTGGGCGGCGCCGTCGACGAAGTGGCGGATCTCCGCCAGGATGCGCTCCTTCAGCTCCTCCGACGACAGGTGCGGCGCCTCGGCCAGGATCTCCGCCAGCCGGATCTCGCCGAACAGCTCGGACGCCGGGTTCATCGCCTCGGACAGGCCGTCGGTGAAGAACAGGAAGATGTCGCCCTCGTGCAGCGGCAGTTCGACCTCTTCCAGTACGCGCTCGAACACCTCGCCCTTGTCGAGGCCGAGGCCCAGCCCCGGCGGCGCGACCACCCGCGTCTTCCCCGTCGCCTGCTCGAACACGATCACCGGGTTGTGGCCGGCGCGGGCGAGGCGCACGGTGCGCGCCCGGGTGTCGACCATGGCGTAGGTCATGGTGATGAAGGAGCGCGGGTCGAGGGTCGAGCACAGGATGCGATTGGCCTCGCCCAGCAGCCGCGCGGGCGACTCGTAGATGCGCGAGAGCGAGAGCACCAGGCCCTTCAGCTCCGCCATGTACAGCGCGGCCGACGTGCCCTTGCCGGAGACGTCCGCGACCAGCACGCCCATCCGCGACTCCGACAGCGGCAGCAGGTCGTAGTAGTCGCCGCCGACCTCGGTCGCCGGCAGGCACAGCGCCGCGATCCGCAGCCCGGACATCTCGACGACGCCCTGCGGCAGCAGGCTCATCTGGATCTGGCGCGCGATCCGCAGCTCCTCCTCCAGCCGCTCCTTCTCCGCGTTCTGCAGCAGCAGGTCCTCGATCCCGGCCGCC
>JAMPXO010000228.1 GCA_023701125.1 Vicinamibacteria bacterium
CTTCGAGGACCGGGCCCGGGTCGTGCGCTGGGGCGTCGACCCCGCCGTGTTCCATCGCGACACCGCGGCCGCCCGCGCGCTCCAGGCCCGGCTCCACCTGCAGCCCGGCGAGCGCGTGGTGCTCAGCCCACGCATCCTCGCCCCGCTGTACGCCGTGCACCTGCTGGTCGAGGCCTTCCCGCGCGTGTTGGCCGCGGTACCCGAGGCCGTGCTGCTGCTGACCGAGTACCACGCCGACCCCGAATATCGCTCGCGGCTGCTGGCGCTGGCGGACGCCGCGGGCATCACCGACCGGCTGCGCTTCACGGGCCGCGTCGAGCACGCCGACATGCCCGCGCTGCTGTCGCTGGCCGAGGTGGTGGCGATGGCGCCCGAAGCCGATGGCCTGCCGCAGTCGCTGCTGGAGGCGATGGCGTGCGAGACGCCGGTCGTGCTGGGCGAGCTGGCGGCCTATCGCGAGGCGGTGGGCGACCCGCCTGCCGCGCGGGTCGTGCCGCGCGAGCCCGAGGCGCTGGCCGCGGCGATCGCCGAGCTGCTGCTGCACCCGGCCCGCGCCCGCGAGCTGGCCCAGCGCGGGCGGGAGCGGGTCGCACAAATCGGCCTGCTGCCGAACGAGCTGCTCAAGGTCGACGCGGCCTACCGCGCGGCCGTGGAGCGCGCGGTGCGGCGGCCGCCCGACGGCGCCCGCGAGTGGGTCGCGCGCACGCTGGACGCGCTCTCGCTGGCTCGGCGCCCGGCGTGAAACTAGACTCCGCGGCGATGCGGAGACGGGGTTGAGCTCGAGCGCCGACGCGCTCGCGGGGCTGTCCGCGGCTCGCGCGGCGTTCCCGCTGATCGCCCTCGCCGGCCTGCTGTTGCTCGCGCGCCGCGGCCGCCCCGGTCATGTGCTGGCGGGAGTCGTGGCGGCGGCCGCGTTCGTGTGGGCGCTGTCGACGCTGCCGCTGGCCCGGCCGTACGCCGCCGGCCCCAGCCACGACCGCCTCGGCAACCTGGCGATGGCCCAGGTCGTCGCGGCGGGCAATCCCGCGTGGCAGACGCCGCAGCCCGGCCAGTTCGCGTTCGAGCCGTTCTGGGGGCTGTTCGCGGCCACCCTGTCGGGCTTCGACCCGGACCGGCTGCTGGCCCTCTACGACCGCCTGCCGCTGATCGCGCTGGTCGGCTTCCCGCTGGCGCTGTGGCGGCTGCTGGCGCCGGTGGCGCCGTGGGAGCGGGCGGTGGTCGTGGCGTTCGCCGCGCTGCTGTGCGCGTCCCCGTTCGACTTCTTCGGGACCTATCGCTCGCCGTGGGCGATGACCTTCCTGCTCAAGCCCAACCACGCGCTCGGTCTGGTCGTGTTCCCGATCGCTCTGGACCGCATCGCGCGCGCGCGCGGCGCTCGCGACGCGCTGGTCGCGGGCGTCTGGCTGCACCTGCTGGCCTGGGTCTTCGTGCTGCACATGGCCTACGTCGCGCTCGGCCTGGCGCTGTTCGCCCTCGCCTCGGCCGTGGCCCGCCGCGCCGAGGCGCGCACGGACCTGCGCGACGTGGCGATCGCCGTCGGCGTCAACGTCGCGATCGCCAGCCCCTACCTGCTGACGCTGGTCTTCACCTACCCGTTCCTGACCCCGGGCGGCGCTCGCATGCAGATCCCGGTCTTCTCGCCGCACCTGCTCGAGCCCACGGCCCGCACGGGCGCCCTGTTCCTGCTGGCGCTGTGGGGCGGCGTCGTGCTGGCCCGCCGCGGCGACCGGCTGTCGCGGCTGCTCGTCTGGCAGGCGGCCGGCGGCTACCTGTTCTGGGCCTTCTACCTGGTGCTCGGGGAGCTCCAGCACGCCCGCGAACGCGACGAGATCTACTACTGGACGCGGTTCTGGGAGGCGCTGCTGGCGGGCTTCGGCGCCTGGGACCTGGCCGGCCGCTTCGCGCAACGGGCGCAGGCCGCGCGATTGCCAGCCGCCTGGGCGACAGCCCTCGCCGAAGCCCGGCCCCGCGCAGCGCTGCTGCTGGCGCTGGCCCTGCCGTGGTCGGTGCCGCACTTCTGGAACCCGCCGCGGATGGACCAGTACTTCTCCCCGTCGCTCGAGCCTGTGCCCGAGTTGTACCGCGCGCCGACCGACTACCTGCGCCACCAGACCGCGCCGACGGCCGTGGTCGCGGGCGATCCCCAGTACGCGCGGTGGACCGCCGGGCTCGGCGCGCGGCGCGTGCTGGTCGGCTACTTCCTGCACAACCCGCGCGACACCCATGACCGGCTCGCGTTCGAGAAGGCGCTGGTCGCGGGCGGCGACGCCGAGCTCGTGGCGTCAGGCCGGAAGCGCTGGGGCGTGAGTCACCTGCTCGTGACCCCGACGTTCCTGGCCGAGCAGGGCGTGAGCCTCGACACGCTCCGATCGCGGCCGGACCTGCGCGAGGTTCACTTCACGGGCGATCCGGCCGGCGCGTTCGTCGCCGTCTTCGAGATCAAGTCCTCGTAGAGCGCCTCGTTCGCGCGGACCATCGCCTGCAGCGAGAAATCTCGCTCGGCGCGCAGGCGGCCCTGGCGTCCCAGCTCCGCGCGCGCCATGGGGTCGTCGAGCAGCTTGGTCAACGCCGCGGCCAGCGCTCCGGCGTCTGCTGGCGGGACCAGCCGCGCCGCGTCGCCGACCAGCTCCGGCACGCCGCCCACGGCCGTCGCGACGACGGCACGGGCGTGCGCCATCGCCTCCAGCACGGCGTTGGGCATGCCCTCGCTGAACGACGGCTGGACGACCACGTCCGCCGCGGCCAGGAACGGCGCCGCCGGGCTGCGGAAGCCGAAGAACTGCACGCTCGAATCGAGGCCGAGTGCGCGGGCGCGGGCCTCCAGCGCCGGGCGCTCCGGCCCATCCCCGACCAGGCCCAGCAGCGCGTCGGGGTGCCGCGCGTGGACTGCGCTCCAGGCCTCGATCAGCACGCGGTGCCCCTTCTCCGGCGTCAGTTGCCCGAGCGAGAGCACGAAGGGTCCCGCGCCCGGAAGGCCCAGCGCTCCGCGCCCGTCCGCCGAAGAAGTGGACAGCGCCGGCAACGGCGTGCCGTTCGGAATCACGACCAACCGATCCGGCGGGAAGCCGGAAGCTGTTTCTTCGGCGCCGATCGCCTGCGAGTTGACGACCAGCCGGTCGGCGCGCCCGTGACTCCAGCGAGCCAGTCTCCGTAACGTGGGGCTCAACTGCAATTCGTACGAACAGCGCTGCGAGAGCAGCAGCCGCGGCCCGCCGGCGCGGCGGGCGACGAGTGCGGTCCAGAGGTTGGCGAGAAACAGGAACGAGTGCACGAGGTCGGCGCGCTCGGCGCGAAGTCGTGCGAGAAGCCGCCCGTGGAGCCCGAGATCCCATGGCCCCTTGCGGTGCAGCGCGAACACGGGCACCTCGGCCCGCGCCAGCTCGTCTCCGAAGTCGTTGCGGTGCTTGAGCAGCACGATCGAGGGCTGGAAACGGCGGCGGTCGAGGCCCGTCGCCAGGTGGACGACCTGCGTCTCCGCCCCGGCCTGCGCCAGGTCGTTGATGACGACGACGATCCGGCGCGGGGCTTCAGGCATCCACGTGCCGTCCGAGCCACAGCTCCAGCGCGAGCAGCGAGAGCAGCTGCCGGGAGTGGTCGCCGGAGCCCGCGAGGTGCGCCGCGACGAGGCGCTCCACGGCGGCGGGAGCCAGCAGCCCGCGACGCTTCACGCGGTCCGCGGCCAGGGTGTCGGCCACTCGCTCGCGCAGCGGGCCGCGCAGCCAGGGGCCGAGCGGGACGTCGAAGCCGTGCTTGGGACGCCGCGCCGCCGCAGGCAGCCGCCGCTCGAGGGCGAGCCGCAGCACGCGCTTCCCGGTCCCGCCGGCCAGCTTGTAGCGCGCCGGTTGCGCGAGCGCCCAGGACACGAACGCGCGGTCCAGGAAGGGCACCCGCGCCTCCAGCCCGGCGGCCATCGTCGTCCGGTCCACCTTGACCAGCATCTCGTC
>JAMPXO010000229.1 GCA_023701125.1 Vicinamibacteria bacterium
AGCGCGGCGACCTTCACGTCCAGCCAGAACGCGGCCACGCCGGTCGCCCCCAGCGTCAGCGCGAACGCCAACAGGAACGGCGCGCCTCCGCTCGAAGCGGCGCTGATCTCGGCCCGGGCGCGATCGAGGTCGGACACGGCGCGGGACATCGTCACCTCCACGCCGGCCATGATCGGCAGCGACCGAGCCCGCGACCAGTGCCCGTCGTGAGCCTGCGTGGGTGACACCTGTCATCCCGCCAGCGCCGAGATCGTGCCAGGGAACGCTAACTCTGCTCGGCCAGCTGCCGCGCGATGCGGGGACGAAACTCCGTAATGAGCCGGTTCGTCCACCTGGCCAGGAACTCACGCACATCAACGCGCGCAGGATCGGCAAGGTCGCCAGTGAATCTCCGCGTGACGATGACCCGCTTGCGTTCCGGGTCCCAGCGAACTTCATCCCCGAGGGCCTTGGCGATGGCTGGGCGCTCCTGCAGAAGCGCCTGAAACAGACGCTCCTCCAGGGCTCCCTTGCCAAAGGCCAGGTAGGCGCCTGCCTCTGCGGACGACTGCGCCAGATACGCAGACACCCAGGCGTTCGAGGGCCGGGGCATGTAGAAGTACTGGTTCGTGGACTTGTTCGGAGGTTGAACGGGCTGGCTTGCATCGTCGAGCCGAAGTTCTGACAGAAATGCCGACCAGAACCCGGTGAAGCGTGCGCGGGCCGCCTCCAGCTCCGGCGACACGCTCCCGTCTTCGGCTTCGCTCTCTGGCCCGTCTGCGGTGTCAGCCACGCGCACGTTCGGGCCGTCCACCGAGATCACGGTGCGTCGGATGATCGCGGACCGCGCCAACACGCGCGGCTGTATCAGCCGCCCGCCATCCGGCAGGCCGTGGATCGCCATTTCGACGAGGCCGAACGTGAAGTGGAGGGTGCCGTGGCCCTCCAGGAACTCGGTGATCGCACCCACACCCTCGCGTATTCCGTCGCCGATGATGAGCAGCAAGAGGTCCCCGCGCCTCAGCGACTGCGCCACGGCATCGACGAACCGGGCTTCGTCGAAATCGGCCACGTGCGCTCGGATCACGTCGGCGAGGCCAAGAACTTCTCCTGCCACTGCCGACACCCTGCGCGCCCTGCGCACGGCCGCGTCGAGCTGCTCGTAGTTCCAGCGGCTGAGTTCTTTGGCGTAGTCGAGGATCTGACCGATGACCTTCCGACGCGCCTCGGGATTCCTCCAGAGCTTCGCCTCGACGATGGCCAGCCGGCCGGAAGGCGTGCAGTAGAGCACGTCGATCGGCCCTGCCGGAGTGTTCATCTCCCGGCAAATGGGAACGAGTCCGGAGAACGAGCTGTCGATGTCCGATATCGGGAGCGCGTCGGGATGAGCGAAGAGGAGAGATTGGAGATCGTCCTCGGAGTAGGCGCCGTCTGCTGTCGATCGCTCGAGCGGCACTCGCTGCAGAGTTCGGGTGCGGCCGTCTGCGTCGATCAGGATGGGAGCCGCGTATGCGCTGCTCATCGTGCCCCGTGTGCCGCCGTTTGGAGCACCTCGGCCCCCGTCCGTTCCAGAATCGCCATGGTCGGGAGTATAGGCAGGCCTCGCCAGAGGGCGCGGCGCCTCTCCCCGGCCCGCGGGGAATCGGGGCACACTCCCGGGAACTCGAGGAGTCATGCGCCCGCTTCCCCCGAAAGCCGCGACCCGCGCCCGCCGGCTGCTCGCCCGGCTCGCGCGCGCCTGGGCGCTCCCGGCCCTGGCCACGGTCGAGGTGGGGTCCAACTTCCGGCTCTCGCGGACCCTCGCCCGCTTCGTCACGGCCGCCCGGCGCATCGAGACGAGCCCGCGCGCGCTGCGCCTCACGACGCTCGACGCCATCCTCACCCACGAGGCCGCCCACGCGGCCCTCGCCCTCGCAGGCGTCGCGGCCCCTCGCCCCCACGGCCCCGAGTGGCGCCGCCTGATGACGCTCGCGGGCATCGCCCATCCCACCGCCGCCCTCTGGCGCTGCCGCCCGACGGCCTCGGCACGTAAGCCCGCGCCGAAGCCGACTCGCCCCAGCGCGACGCGAGCGCGCTACGAGCACTGGTGTCCCGTCTGCCAATCGAGCCGCACGGCCGCCCGCCCGGTGAAAGCCTGGCGCTGCCGCGCCTGCGTCCAGGCGGGCCTCCCCGGCACCCTCGAGATCACCCGGGGATAGCCGTCGGGTGCCTACAATCCGCCGTGAGGGCACTGCCTTGAAGCTGAATGTCGAAACCGGACGCGAGACTGATGGTCGGTGGATCGCGGAGTTTCCCGAGATTCCAGGCGTTCTGGCCTACGGTGTTTCCGAGGCTGAGGCCAAGGCCAAGGTGCAGGCTCTCGCACTCCGGGTCGTCGCCGACAGGCTCGAGCACGGGGAGACCAGCCCGGACCTCCTCGAAGTGACCTTCAACGCTTGAGCCACTGGTCGCCCGCCCGGCGGGCGGACCGCCCGAACCACCTGCAACTTGAGGCCCCTCGCGCGCCCCACCAGCGGTCCCCGGGCGGCAGGATCCGATCCGAGAATCCTCGCCGTGAACCACGGTCACTCTCACCTCTCCCTCACTTGAGTGACTGCTTGCGACCGGAGCAGAATGTGACCATGTCCCAGGCAGCGCTGAACCTCGACTCCCTCACGCCTGAGGAGCAGTTGCAGCTCCTCGAGGATCTGTGGGACCGGTTGAGCCGCCAGCCCAGCGGCATCCCGCTCTCCGCCGAACAGCGGAGCGAACTCGATCGTCGCATCGACGAAATGGAAGAGGATGCCCGCAGCGGGCGCCCTGTTGGTCGCCCCTGGGCAGAGGTCCGAGACCGCCTTCAGTCCCGGTGAAGCTTCTCCTTCGGCCGGCTGCGGAAGCCGACATCGAGGAGGCGCATGACTGGTACGAGCAGCAGCGACCGGGCCTCGGCAAGGCCTTCATCCACGCCGTGGACGTCGCGCTTCTTGCGGCCGCTGAGCGACCACTGGCCTACGCCGTCATCTACCGTGATGTCAGACGTGTCCTCCTCCCGAAGTTCCCTTATGCCGTCTTCTTCCGCGTCCTCTCCGGCGAGACGGTCGTAGTCGTCGGGTGTATCCACGCGAAACGCCACCCACAAGTCTGGAGGGGCCGGGGACGGGAGGGCTGACAGCAGCAGGGGCCTTCGATCTCCTGCGGCCGCGGCCGGGCATCGTGCATTGCTAACATGCCGCCCGTGCTCCCCCGGCCGCGACTCTCCCTCGTGCCGCAGTTCGCGAGCCGCCTGACCCGGGCGACCCGGTGACCACGCCCGGGAGCGATTGCCCGTTCTGCCATCCCGAGCGCGAGCGCATCGCTTTCGAGGACCGGCTCACGCGCGCGATCTGGGACGGCTTCCCCGTCAGCCCGGGCCACCTGCTGCTCGTCCCGCGCCGCCACGTGCCGACCTGGTTCGACGCCGGAGACGAGGAGCGCGCGGCGCTGATGGCCGGCATCGACCGCGCCCGCGACCTGCTGGCCAAGCGCGCGGACCACGCAGCCCCGGACGGCTACAACATCGGCATCAACGTCGGCCGCGCGGCGGGCCAGACGGTCTTCCACCTCCACGTCCACGTCATCCCGCGCTACGAGGGCGACGTCCCCGACCCGCGCGGCGGCGTCCGCCACGTCATCCCCGGCAAGGGCAACTACCTCGCCGCTCCACCCGCTGAAGGCTCGACGCCGCGCCTGGTCACCGGCGGCGAGGCCGACCCGCTGCTCCCCTACCTCGCCCGCGAGTTCGCGGCCTCGGACGCGGCCGACATCGCGGTCGGCTTCGTCATGGGCAGCGGCGTCGGCCGCCTCGTCGCCCACCTCCGCGAGTTCCTCGACCGCGGCGGCCGCCTGCGCCTGCTCAC
>JAMPXO010000230.1 GCA_023701125.1 Vicinamibacteria bacterium
AGGTAGTCCGTCGGGACGAAGTCGCGGATCGCCTTCTCGCGCTCCACCAGCAGCGCCAGCGTGGGCGTCTGCACGCGGCCCACGTGGAGCGTCTCGTCGTGGGCGAGGGTCGTCGCCCGCGACAGGTTCATGCCGACCAGCCAGTCGGCCCGGCTGCGGCCGCGGGCGGCGTCGGCCAGCGGATCGAGCTCGCTGCCGGGCCGCAGCCGCTCGAAGCCGTGGCGGATCGACTCGGGGGTCAGCGACGACAGCCACAGCCGGCTCACCGGCTTGCGGCAGCCGACCTTCTCGTAGAGGTAGCGGAAGATCAGCTCGCCCTCGCGCCCGGCGTCCGTGGCGCAGATCACGCGCCCGATCGCGGGCGAGCGCAGCACCGCGGCGATCACCCGGAACTGCTCTTCGGTGTCGGGCAGCACGACCAGCGGCCACTGCTCGGGCAAGAGCGGCAGCGTCTCGGGCGCCCAGCGCTTCCACTCGGCGTGGATCTCGTGGGGCTGGGCGAGCGCCACCAGGTGACCGATCGCCCAGGTGACGACGTAGCCGTTGCCCTTCAGCACGCCGGGCCCCCGCGTCTGCGCCCCGAGCACGCGAGCGATGTCGCGGGCGACGGACGGCTTCTCGGCCACGACCGCGACGTCCACGCCACCTCCCCTGATGGGCGCGCCCGCCGCGCCGGTCGCTGGCGAGGATAGCCCCGCGCCCGGCCGGATCAGGTCACGGCCGGAAGCCACGTCGCCGGCTACAGAGGCCGACTACTGAGGCTGGCGGAAGCTCGACATCCCTCCGCTCGCGCGGCCGTCACGGAACTGGATCGTGAGGCTGCCCTGCTCGCCCTCGAAGACCAGTTCCTTCATGTTCGACGGCACCCCGGGCCGGTCCGACAGCTTGCCGGGACCGAGCAGCGCGACGACGTCGGCTTCGGTCATCTTCTCCTCGAGGATGCGCTTGAAGACAGCCGGTGTGACGTCGACGCGGCCCACGCTCGCTGGTGCCGCCGGACTCGCGACCGGCGCGACCGCAGTCGGTGTCGCCGCCGCTGCCGCTCCTGCCGCCTCCAGCCCCTGGCGCAAGTACCCGTCGACCGTGCCGAATTCGAGAGTCGTGATCGATGCGCCGGTGGTGAGCGTCAACGATTCCTTGACTGACAGCCGGGCCGTGGCCTCGGTGAGGTCGGCGCTCTCGATCGTGAGCGCCTTCCACGCGCCCTTGACCTTCGTGCCTTCCACCCAGCCGCTTAGCTCACCGCGGTGGCGCAGGAAGTCGATGTCGCGGACGAAGAGCATCACGCGGTCGCCGGGCTTGAGTTCGGCGATGCCGGCCCGCGCGTACCCATAGCCGGCGAACGCACCATCGGGACCCTGCTGCAGGGTGAAGCGGATGCGCACCTTCTTCTTCGAAACCGTCTCGCCGCCGGCCCAGACGAGCTGGCCCTCCGCCTTGCCGTCCGCCGCCGAGAGGATGAGAGCGCCCTCCGCCTTCACGCTCTGCGCCTGCGCGGCCGAGGTGAGCACAGCGCCGAGGAACACTGCGGCCACGCCGAAGCTCCGATTCATGAGCCCTCCCGAGATTCTCCCGCTCCGGCTGCCGCCTGCCGGCCCGGCGCATCGATCAACTGCAACTCCTCGGCGCTCGTGTTCGCCCACAACCGCTCGCCATCGACGCGTATGGCCTGCCGCCCCCACAGCGGCGGGAAGATCGTCGTCCAGAGGCTCTCCTCCGGCGGCCCGAGCACCGTGGAGCGTGGCAGCCTGGCGACGACGCTCTCCGGCCGCCCGAGCGACTTGCACGCGATGAGCAGCACGGCTCGGTCGGTCACCACGACGAGTCGGGGGAAGCGGAAGATGGTGGACCACGCGGCCACCCACGGGTTCTCGCCACGCGCCGCCTGAAAGACGTGAGTCACAGCCTCGTCGTCGTGCAGCAATGGATTCACCTGCGCGACCAGGGCCTGTCGAATCCGCTCGTTCACGAGGGCCCTCCTCCGGGCCGACAGCCGCTACGGACTCCCGCCACGAGGCGGTCGCTTGTGCGCAGCGCGAGCCGTCCTGTTCCCGGAACTGAGCGACCGGCGACCAGATAGTCCGGGGTGAAGTTGGCGAGCGATGGTCCCTGCGCCATGGGCCGGTAACAGCACAGAGAGCCGCGCATGCAGGTCTCTCCTCGAGAGGGCGTCTGAGCGCCGACGGCCGGCCTTCGCTGATGGTCTCGGCAGCGCCGCGCCCGACGATACGCCGAGGGCGCAGGGTGAAACAAGGGTTTTGGGTGGTGCGGGGCTTCGATTCGAAGCCAGTGGCCGCCGCTCCGGGATAAACTGGCCGGCCGCCATTTACCGGAGGTCTGTCGCCGAATGATGAGAAGCCGCGTCCTGTCTGCGGCCGGGGTCGTCCTCGGCCTGCTTGCCGCTCCGCTGGGTGCCCAGGAGAAGCCGGTCGCCTTCGTCGGCGCTCGCGTGATCCCGGCCGTCGGGCCCGAGATCCCGAAGGGGGTCGTCGTCGTCCACAAGGGCAAGGTCGTCGCCGTCGGCGCCGAGGGGAGCGTCAGCATCCCCGGCGACGCCGTGCGCCGCGAGGTCTCCGGCAAGGTGCTGATGCCCGGCCTGGTCGACACCCACTCGCACATCGGCGGCGTGCAGGGCGCCGACTCCAGCGCACCGATCCAGCCCGACGTGCGGGCGATCGACGCGATCAACGTCGCGGACTCCGCGATCCAGAAGGCGCAGGCCGCGGGCATCACCACCGTCAACGTGATGCCGGGCTCGGGCCACCTGCTCTCCGGGCAGACGGCCTACCTGAAGCTGCGCGACGCGAAGACGATCGACGCGCTGCTGCTGACCACCGAGAAGGGCGTCACCGGCGGCATGAAGATGGCGAACGGCACCAACTCGCGCCGCCAGCCGCCGTTCCCGGGCACCCGCGCCAAGTCGGCCTCGCTGGTGCGCGAGCAGTACGTCAAGGCGCAGGAGTACAAGAAGAAGCTGGCGGACGGCGCCGCGGACCCGAAGAAGGCGCCCGGGCGCGACCTGGCGATGGAAGCGCTGGTCGAGGTGCTCGACGGCAAGCGCATCGTGCACTTCCACACCCACCGCCAGGACGACATCCTGACGGCGATGCGCCTCGCCGAGGAGTTCGGCTTCCGGGTGGTGCTGCAGCACGTCAGCGACGCCTGGAAGGTGGCGCCGCAGATCGCGGCCTCGAAGCAGGTCGTGGGCAGCTCGATCATCGTGATCGACGCCCCGGGCGGCAAGCTGGAGACGGCGGACGTGGCGATGACCAACGGTGCGGCGCTCGAGAAGGTCGGCGCGCCGTTCGGCTTCCACACCGACGACGGCATCGTCGACTCCCGCTTCTTCCGCCGCGAGGCGGCGCTCGCGATCCGCAACGGCCTGTCGCGCGGCAAGGCGGTCGAGGCGCTGACGATCGCCGGCGCGCGCATGCTCGATCTCTCGTCGCGGGTCGGCTCGCTGGAGAAGGGCAAGGACGCGGATCTCGTCATCCTGTCGGGCGACCCGTTCAGCGTCTACACGAACGTGCTCGAGACCTGGGTCGAAGGCCAGAAGGTGTTCGACCGCGCCGACCCGAAGGACCGGCTCTACGCCGTGGGCGGCTTCGGCGCCAGCCACGACTCGCAGGGCCTGCACCTGCACGAAGCGGACGAAGACATGGAGGAGGGACGATGACCCCGAAGGCCACCACTCTCCTCGCGCTGGCGGCGCTCGCCGCGGCCCCGGCGGGCGCGCAGCTCGCGGTCAGGGGCGAGACCGTGCACACGATGGCCGGCCCCGCGATCAGCGACGGCGTCGTGCTGGTCGGCAAGGACGGCAAGATCGAGAAGGTCGGCCGCGCGGCCGCCG
>JAMPXO010000102.1 GCA_023701125.1 Vicinamibacteria bacterium
CGCGACAGTGGCTGGGCGAGCACGTGCTCGACCCCGAGCGGGAGGGCACGGCGCGCACGCTCGACGTCCACGTCTCGCGCCTGCGCCGGAAGCTGGGCACCTGTGGCGCGCGAGTGTCGACCGTGTGGGGCATCGGCTACCGGCTCGCGCCATGAGCGGGCTCGGCTTGCGTGGGCGCCTGCTGCTGGTCGTCGTCGCCGCCGGCGCCGGGCTGCTGCTGGCGGCGGCCGGGGCCCGCGAGTGGGTGGCCCGCCGCGCGGGCGAGCAGGCGCTGCGGGCCGCGCTCGAGGCGCGCCTCGACGGCCTCGACCGCGAGCGCTGCGAGAGCGGGCGGCACCCGTTTTTCGATCGTGGCCCGCTGCACGGGCCCGGCTTCGGTCCGCCGGCCGACTTCGGGCGGCCGCTGCACGGGCCGCGCGGCGGCCTTCACCGGGCGATGCTGTTCGAGATGCACGCGTACGCGCGCGACTTCACGCCCACCACCGCCGGGCCGCTGCTGCCGGCGGCCGTGCGGGAGGCGCTGGCCGCGGGCAGCCCGTGGGCCGTCACCGCCGGCGCGGAGGCGCCCCGCGGCCTGGTCGGCGCGATGCCGACCGCCTGGAACAGCGGACCCTGCGCTTTCGTGGCACTCAGCCTGCCGGCGCCGCCGGCGCTGGTGCCGTCGCCGGCCTTCGGCCTGGCGGCGCTGGGACTGTTGCTGGCGCTGGGCGGCGTGGTGGCGCTGGCGGCGGGCTCGACCGTCGAGCGCATCCGCGCGCTCGCCCGCGAGGTGGAGAAGGCGGCCGCCCACCGCTACGCGG
Source organism: Vicinamibacteria bacterium (assembly GCA_023701125.1). GTDB lineage: Bacteria > Acidobacteriota > Vicinamibacteria > Fen-336 > Fen-336 > WYBL01. The sequence continues at coordinate 801 of JAMPXO010000102.1, forward strand.
CGACCGTCACGGTCGAAGGCGGCGACGAGATCGCGGAGCTGGCCGCGTCCTTCAACCAGGCGGCGGCCACGGTCCGCGCCCACGTCGAGGAGGTGGAGGCTCGCGAGCGCGCGCTGCGCGGCTTCGTGGCCAACACCACCCACGACGTCGGCGTGCCGCTGTCGGCGCTGGCGGGCCACCTCTCGGAGCTGCGCGACGCCCGGCAGCGCGGCGCTACGGTCGACGCGGGCCGGCTCGACGCCGCCGCCCGCGAGGCCCACTACATCGGCGCGCTGCTGAAGAACCTCGGCGCCGCCGCCCGGCTGGAGACGGGCGAGGCGCTGCGCGACGCCGCGATCGTCGACATCGGCGCGCTGGTGGAGCGGGTCGCGCTGCGCCATGCGGTGCTGGCCCGTGCGGCCGGCGTGGAGCTCAACCACGCCGTGCCGGAAGCGGCAGTCCGCGTGCGCGGCGACGTCACCTTGCTGGAGCAGGCGGCCGACAACCTGGTCCACAACGCGATCCGCTACAACCGGGCGGGCGGCCACGTGGCGCTGGTGCTCGAGGCCCGCGTCGGCCGCTTCGCCCTGCGCGTCAGCGACGACGGCCCTGGCGTCGCCGAGGCCGAGTTGCCGCGGCTCGCGGAGTCGCGCTTCCGCGGCGGCGAGGCGCGCACGCGGCGCCCGGAGGGCAGCGGGCTGGGGTTGGCGATCGCCAGCGAGGCGGCGACGCTGCACGGGTTCACGCTGAGCCTGGGCAACGCGGACGGCGGCGGCTTCGAGGCTGTCCTGGCCGGCCCGACCGCCCCAGCGGCCGACTGAGCCGTCCGCGGAGGAATCGGCGGCGGGTCCCTGACTTCGGCCGTGGCGTGTGCCCTGGCCCGTCTTGGCTCTACGATTCGGTGTGAGGGCCTCCACCTGACTCGCCTGCCCCGACCGCGGTGGCGACGCCTGGCGGCCGCGGCCACCGCGGCCGCGCTGTTCGTCGCCCTGCTCCACGCGCCACCCGTGCGGCAGTGGATCGGCCAGGCGCTGGCCGGATACGCCAGCGGCAAGGTGGGCGCCGTCTCCCTGACGGACTTCGACTGGAACCTGTTCGGGCTGTCGGCTTCGGCGCGCGGCGTGCACGTGGACACGGCGGGCTTCGAGGCGCACGCGGAGCGGGTCGACGTCCGGCTCGGCGCGGCGGGCCGCTTCCACCTGCGGCTGTCACGGCCCCAACTCACGCTGCGGCCGCGGGCCAGTCGCCCCCCGGACGCCACCGCGCCGCAACGGCCGTGGGCCGCGCTCGAGCGGCTGGCGGGGCTGGAGATCGAGGGTGGCACGCTGCGCACGGGCGCCGACGCGCGGCTCGTGGTCGAGGGGCTCGACGCGCGCCTGTCACGCCAAGCCGAGACCCTGGCGTTGGTGGCCACGGGGCGCCTGGCGGCGCTGCGCGACGCGACGCCGTCCATCCTCTCGGTGGACGCCACCGCCCGCGTGCGGCCGGGGGTCCCGCTGGAGATCGAGCGACTGCGCGTGCGCTCGAACCAGGGCTCGTTCGAGGCGCGCGGGCGGATCGACAGCCTGAGCCCGCTGCGGGCCGCGTTGGCGGGCGAACTGCAGCTCGATTTCGTGATGCTGGCCCAGGCGGGGCTCGACACCGGTCTGACCGGCCGCATCGCGGGGCCGCTGACGATCACCGACGACGTGTTGCGGGTCGTCGGCCGCGCCGAAAGCGTGCACTGGAACGAGGTCGGTCCGCTCGACGGGGAGGGCGTGTTCGTGCTCCGCCTGGACGGCCTGGCGCTCGAGCAGGTGGCACTCGTGGGCTACGGCGGGCGCGCGCGGCTGGACGGCCAGATCCCGTTCGGGGCCCGCAGTGCGCATCTGCGCATTGCCGCAGATGGGCTGGACGCCGCCGCGCTGCTGCGCGACCTGACCGGCGCGGAGCTGCCGGTCGCGAGCCGCAGCCAGGGCACCGTCGACGTGCGCTTCGGCGGCGATGCGCTGGCCACGACCGGCGGCCGCCTGCAACTGGCCGCGGCGCCCGAGTTGCGCGGCCTGCCGATCGCCGGCGCGGTGAAGTTGCAGGCGAAAGGCGCCGCGTGGCGAGTCGACCTCGACGCCCTGCGCTGGCCGGGCGGCGGCGGCAGCGGCCGCCTGCAGGCTGACGCGGCCGGCGCGCTCACCGGCACCGCGGTCGTCGACGCGGACGACCTGTCGCAGTTCGGCGCCACGCTGCGCCACGTCGGCACGGACCTGCCCGAGACACGCTGGCTGCGCGGCCACGCCCGCGCCGACGTCACGTTCAGCGGCGTGCCTTCACGGCCCGTGGCCAACGGCCGTATCGTGGATGCGGCACTCGCGTTCGCCGGGCTCGAGGTCACCCTCGGCGGCGGTTTCGTGCTGAACGACGATGCCCTCGTGCTCGACTCCGTCGAGGCCCAGGCGGCGGCCGGCGGGCACGCCACGCTGTCCGGCACGCTCGCGATCACCTCGCCGACGCGCTGGGATCTGCGGGCCCAGGTGCAGGGACTGAACCTGGGCCCCGTGGCCGGCGCCGACCCGGCGCTTTCGCCGAGCCTCGACGGCCACCTTCACATCGAGGGCGACGCCGACACGCCGACCTGGACCGCGCAGGCAAAGGTGCCGCTGGACTCCGAGGCCGGGCAGAGGCTGGGGCTGGTGGCGGCCGGGGACTTCGACGCGTTCACGGACCTCGAGCTGCGCGGCGAGGCCGTGCCGCTGGCTCCGCTGCGGGCGCTGCTCGGCCTGCCCGACGACCTCGACGGATCGCTCGCGGGATCGCTGCGCGCGAGCGGGCCGTTCGCGACGCCGCGCGGCGAGGGCCAGTGGACGGCGACGACACTGCGCTGGCGCGGCGCAGCGCTGCCCGACGCCGCGGCCACGCTCTCGTCCGATGGCGCCACGGCACGCTTCGTCGTGCGCTGGCCCGACGCGCTGGCGCGGGCCGAGATCGCGCTCGCACCCGGCTACGCGATGAGCGCGGAGGTGGACCTCGCGGCGCTGCCGGTCGCCGAACTCGTCACGGCTTTCCCGCGTTTCGCGGCGGAAGCGCGGGTCGACGTGCAAGGCCGCGCCCACTTCGCGGGCTCGCTCGGCGAGCCCTCGACGTTGCGGGCGAGTGTGGATGTCGGCGCGCTCGAGCTGTCGACGGGCGGGGTCGAGCGGCGCGCCGGCCCGTTCCACCTGGCCGCGGACCACGAGGGCCTCGACATCACCGGGCTCGCCTTCGCGGACGGGCTGGCGATCGACGGTCGCGTGCCGTTCGCGCCCGGCGCGCCGCTGGCGCTGCACGTGCGCGGCACGCCGGCGCTGGCCTGGGCGCGCCTGGCGTTCCCCACGATCGAGCTCGACGGTGAGGCGTCGCTCGACGTGCGCCTCTCCGGCACGGGCGAGCGGCCCCGGGTGGAGGGCCGCGCCGAGGTCGAGCTGCGCGCGGGCCGGATCGGCGCACTGGCCTGGGACCAGGTAGCGCTGAAGCTGGCCGGCGAGGGCGATCGCCTGCACGTCGAGTCGGCGCGGGTCGCGCTGATGGGCGGCACGATCTCGGCGACCGGCGCCGTGCCGCTGCCCGGTCCGCCACGCGGGGCCGCCGAGCAACTCGTGGTGCGGATCGAAGGCGTCGATCTCTTCGCGCGCGCGCAGCCAGCCGTCGCCAGCGCCGCCGCCGCGGCGCCCCGCATGCGCGGCGTCGTCGCCGGCCAGGTGCAGGTCCACGCGGCCAACTGGGACCTGGCGCAGTTGCAGGTCGACAGCCGGATGAGCCTCGACATCGGGCGCGAGGGCGAGCGGCTGCTGCGCTCGGTCGAGCCCGCCCGCGTGCGGGTCGCGGCCGGCCGCGCGATGCTCGAGAGTGCCGCGTTCGAGGGTCCTGCCGGCCGCCTCGAAGTGCGCGCCGCGGTGCCGCTGCTCGGCCGCGCGGGTGACGTGCTCGACGCCGCGGTGGCCGGCCCCGTCGACCTCGCGATCTTCAACCCGCTGCTCGGCGCCTACGACCTGACGGCTGCGGGCACCGCCGATCTCGACCTGCGCTGGCGACGCGAGGGCCGTGGCCCGCTGTCCGGTACGGGCACGATCGCCGTGCGCGACGCGCAGCTCGCGCTGCAGGACCCGCCGACGGCGTTCACCGAGCTGCAGGCCGCGCTGCGGCTGCAGGGCACGCTGCTGACGCTCGAATCGCTCGACTCCCGGGTCGGCGGCGGGACGTTCACGGCCCGCGGCACGATCGACGCGGCCGGCGGCCGGGTCGACCTCCAGGGCGCCGCGGACCGCGTGGCGCTGACGGCGATCGAGGGCGTCAGCGCGCAGGTCTCGGGCCCGCTGTCGCTGACCGGCGAAGGCGAGCGGCTGAAGCTCGGCGGCGACCTCGAGATCCTCGGCGGCCTGGTCAGCCGCGAGTTCGACGCCGAAAGCGAGTCGCTGACGATGCTCGACTGGCAGCTCCGCTCGCTGCGCGGCCAGAGCCCCGCCGACCGGCTGGCCCTCGACCTGCGGCTGCGCTCGAGCGAGGACCTGCGGGTCCGCAACAGCCTCGTCGACGTGCAGGCCGGCGGCAACCTGACCGTGCGCGGCACGCTCGGCTCGTATCTGGTGGACGGCGGCTTCGACGTGCGCCAGGGCGGCACCGTGTGGCTGCGCACCACGCGGACCCAGACCCAGGCCGGACGGGTCGCGCTCTCCGGCTATCCACTGCGCCCGCCCGAGCTGGACCTCGGCCTGCTCGCGCGGGTCAGCGGCATCGACGTCGAGGTGGAGCTGGGCGGTACCACCGACAACATGAAGACCAGCCTGCGCGCGCCGGACCGGCCCGAGCTGAACGAGAGCGACCTCACCTCGCTGCTGCTGACCGGCCGCGTGATCGAGCAGGCGACCCAGGAGAGCGGCGCGATCGCCGCCGAGCAGATCGCGGCCGCCCTCGGCAGCCGCCTGCAGTCGCAGCTCGGCGACGGCTTCGAACTCGAGGTGGCGAGCGGCCAGGACGTGTTCTCCCGCGACGACGACCCCAACACCCGGGTCCGCGCCAGCCGGCGGCTGAACGAGAAGACCAAGCTCTCCTACACCGTCGGCATCGACGGCGAGGACCAGCAGTGGGCGGTCGAGTGGCGGCCACTGCGCTACCTGCAGCTGCTGGGCCTCGTCCACGACAATGACGCGGTCTCGCTCGAGGCCAACCACCGCCTGACGTTGAACCTGCCCGGCCGCAGCGACGTGAGCCACGAGACGATCAGCGCGCGCGTCGGCACCGTCCTGCTGGCGGGCGACGCGCCGCGGCCCGCGGAGGAAATGCGCCGTCAACTGAAGGCAAAGCCCGGACGCACGTTCGACGCCTGGGAGGCGCGCGCGGACGCGGAGCGGCTGCGCGTGTGGCTGGGCCAGCACGGCTTCCGCTCGGCGCTGGTCGAGGTCGAGGAGCGCCGCGGCGAGTCGGACGCGGGTCGAATCGACCTGCGCTTCGTGGTCCGCGCCGGCCCCACGATCCGCTTCCGCTGGGAGGGTGATCCGCCGGGTGCGGACCTGGTGCGCGCGGTCGAGTCCGCCTGGGACCCCTACCGCGCGCCCGAGCGGCTGCCCACGGAACTCGCCAACCGCGCGCGCCACGCGCTGCTGGCGACGGGCTTCCCGGACGCGACGGTCACGGCCCGGAGCACGCTCGTCGGCAACGCGCGCGAGGTGGTGTTCGCCGTGACGAAGGGGCCGCAGGTGCCGGGGCTCGTGCTCGAGTTTCCGGGCGCCGCCGCGGTGTCGGAGGTCGCGCTGCGCGCGCGGTTGCCGAAGCCGGGCTCGGCCGCGTTCTATGCCCTGCTCGACGACCCGTCGCAACTGGCGCTCACGCTGCGGCTGCCGTACGCGCAACTCGGCCTGCTCGACGTCGAGGTGGGGCCCGCCCAGCGGCCGCCGCGCGCCGCCGGCGCCCCGCCGCGGATCGTGATCCCGATCGTCGAGCCGGCGCCGGACCGCATCCTGGAGCTGCGGCTGCCCCCGCTGCCCGCGGGCGCTGCGGCGCCGGTGCTGAAGCAGAAGGAGGGCGAGCCGTTCGGGCTCGCGGCCTTCGAGGCCGACCGCGCAACGCTGGCCCGCCACTTCCAGGAGCAGGGCCACCTCGACGCACGGGTTCGGGCTCGGCTCGAGAACGCCGCGGCCGGCGCGGGCCTGCGGCTGATCTACGAGGTCGAGCCCGGTCCCCGGCTGTGGGTGGGGTCGATCCGGATCGAGGCCCAGGGCCGCTCGCGGGACCACGTCGTGCGCCGCCTGCTGACGTTCGCCGAGGGTGACGTCTTGCGGCCTTCCGTGCTCGCCGAGTCGCGGCGGCGGCTCGGCCAGATGCCCACGACCCGCTCCGTCGACCTGCGCCTGGTGCCGTCGGCAGCGGGTGACGACCACCGCGACGTGGTCGTCGACCTCGCGGAGCGGGCGGACCTCGAGCTGCGCTACGGCTTGCGCTGGAACTCGGGCGACCCCGACGCCGACGCCGGCACCGACGCCGCCCGCGACCCGAGCGTCGAGTGGGGCGCGGCCGCGGTGGTCGCCAACCCGTTCGGGCGCGGGCTGCGCCTCGGCGGCTTCGCGAGTTTCCGCGGCGACGCCTTCGACTTCGGTGCCAGGGCCGCCGCCTTCAACGCGTTCGGCTGGCAGCGGATCACCGCCGAGCTGTTCGTGCGCGACCGCTCCGAGGAGGAGGAGGACTTCGACGGGCTCACGGTGCCGACCCGGACCCGGTCGCTGACGGCGATGGCCTCGCGCTACTTCCGCGAGCGCCGGCTGCGGCTGCAGGGCAGCTACGCGTTCAGCCAGGAGGCGCAACAGCACGAGGCCGGCGAGCAGTTGCTCTACCGCGGCAGCCTCAACCTCGGCATGATCGCGGACCGCCGCGACAGCTTCATCGACCCCCGGCGCGGCCACTTCGCGAGCCTGAACGCCGGCCTCTTCTCGAAGTCGCTCGGCTCCGACCTCGGCTTCCAGCGCTTCTACGGCCAGGCCTTCGCCTACGTGCCGTTCGGTCGCGCGACGTGGGCCTCGGCCGTGCGCCTGGGCGTGATCCCGGGCGAGCAGCAGGCGTTCGACGACGACGACTTGTTCATGACCGGCGGACCGTCGACGGTGCGCGCGTTCGAACTCGACGACCTGGCCCCGGTCGACGCGCGCGGCGTGCCGGGCGGCCAGGCGCTGGCGGTGTTCAACAGCGAGCTGCGGCTGAAGACCGTGGGCCCGCTGCAACTCGTGGCGTTCTGGGACGCCGGCAACACCTTCGTCACGGTCTCCGACGCGAGCTGGAGCGGGCTGCGGATGGACGCCGGCGTCGGTGCCCGGATCGTGCTGTCGTTCGGCGTGCTGCGGCTCGACTGGGCGCACCTGCTCGATCCCGAGCCAGGCGAGTCGAAGCAGCGCTGGGTGTTCAGCTTCGGCCAGCCGTTCTGAGGCAGGGGCCCACAAAGCACGAAAGGCCGCCCCGGGAGGCGACCTTCGGTTCGCGGTAAGTCCTTCAGTCCGTAGTGGCTGGGAGACAGGGATTCGAACCCCGATTCAGCGGTTCAGAGCCGCTTGTCCTACCGTTGGACGATCTCCCAGCAGGACGGGCCAAGAAAGATAACGCAGCCGGCCAGCGGGGGTCAAACCAGGCGTCGGCACGACGAGCGGCGCCGGCTACACTCGCCCGCATGATCCCCGCGGCCGGACCGGGCACGCCGGTCTCATGAGCCTGCGCTTCGACCCGCTCCAGCGCTTCGCCTGCGCCTCGTGCGCGCGCTGCTGCCGCGGGCACGAGATCGCCGTCACCGCGGGCGAGGTGGAGACGCTGCGCGCCGCGCGGGCGGAGCGCTTCTTCCGCGAGAGCGCGGACGCCGCGGAAGGGGCCGCGGCGGACCCGTTCGTCGCGGTGCCCGCCGGCCGCGGGCTGCACGTGATCCGGCGCCGTGCCGACGGCAGCTGCGGCTTCTTGTCCGCCGAGAACCGCTGCCGGCTGCACGAGGCGCTGGGCGCGAAGCAGAAGCCGCTCACCTGCCGCATGTTCCCGTTCGTGCTGCGGCCGGGCACAGGCAGCGGCGCGGTGCTGGTGGCGAGCCACGCCTGCCCCAGCGTGACCCGCGGTGAGGGCCCGCGACTGGGCGACCAGGCCAGGGAGTTGGGACGGCTGGCCCGCGATTGGGAGCGCGAGCACGCGCCGAAACCGGGGCCGCTCGAGCTGGCGCCGGGGCGGGCGCTGGCGCCGACCGCCGCCGAGGCGTTGCGGACGGCGTTGCGCTCGATGCTGGGCGAGGCCGAGCTGCGCGTGGCGCTGGCGCGCATCGCCCGCCATCTCGGCGACCTCGGCCGCTGGCGCGCGCTGCGTCTCGCCGACGACCGGCGCTCGGAGTACGTCGTGCTCACCTCCAGCTATCGCGCGGGGCCGAAGCCGCCGCCGGCTGCCGCGCAGCGGCCCGGGCTCGTCTCGCGGCTGCTGTTCCGCGGCTTCCTGTTCACGGTGCTGGCGCTGCGCGAGCGGCGCGCGAACGCCCCGGGCTGGGACCAGCGCCTGCGACTGCTCGTGCTGCTGCTGCACGCCCACGGCCTGTTCCCCGGCGTTGCGGGGGTCCGACTCGGGGCGGCTCGGGGCGTGCGGGTGACTGACGACGCACAGGTGGTGGCGCTCGTGAAGGGCTTTCTGCAGCAGGCGGTGGAGGCCACGGGCGGCGGCCGCCGATCGCTGCAGGGCGAGCTGGCCGTCGCCGCGGCCCAGGTCCAGGCCGCGCTGCGTCTGGCCCGGATGCGGGCCGGCCTCGACGGCCGCCGCGAAGCGAGGCTCGAGGACGTGCGCGAAGGCGTGATCGCCGCCGCCGACCTCGATCAGCTCGACCACGGCCTCGCGGCCCGCCTGCTCACGCTGTTCGCGGGCCCTCCGGACGACGCCTTCGACCGCCTCGCCGCCGAGCTGCGCTAGAACTCCGGGCTCTCCCGCCTCAGCGGAAGGGCACGACCAGCACCGGGACCACGGACTTGCGGATTACGCCGGAGGACGTGGAACCGACGGCCAGGTCGTACGCCACGCCGTGGCCGTGCGAGCCGACGACGATCAGCTCCGCCGCCAGCCGCTCCGCCTCCTGCAGCAATGCGGCGACCGTCGGGCCCTGGATCGTCAGGCCGTGGGCCTCGATCCCGTCCGCGCGCAACGCCGCCGCCAGTTCCTCGACCGCGTGGCGCTCGCGGCGGAAGCCCTCGGCGACCTGGTCGCGCACGACGCCGGGGCCGGCGCCCCAGCCGACGAACTCCGGGTCGGGCTCGACGACGTGCACCACGTACACCTTCGAGCCGTCGGGTTCCGACGCCGGGCAGCGCCCGTCGCCGGTCCCCTGGGGGCTCCGTCGCGAACGGAGCTCCTCCGCCCCCACCCCCCCCTCGCGGCGGGCGACGCGGCGCGCCGCGTCGAGCAGCTTGTGCGACGCCTCGGACAGATCCACGGCGACCAGGATCGTCATCGTCCCAACTCCTGACGCGGCGTGCCCTTCGCGACCAGCGCCTCGCGCAGGTGGCGGACCAGCGCACGGGTGAAGCGATCGGTGTCCCCGGCGGCGATGTGGGACCACTCCGGCAGCTCCACGTCACGCAGGTCCGCGTGATCCTCGAAGTGTATGCCGACGGCGTCCGTGGCCTGCAGCAGCGGCTCCCAGGTGCGCTCGCGCGGGAAGCCGCCGTTCTCGGCGGCGAGGAACGGCCCCGACGACGGAGCGCGCACGAACACCACCTCGCCGCCGCGCTCGCGGATCCGGCGCACGTCGCCCGCGACCTCGGCGAGCAGCGCCTCGAACCCCTTCTTCAGCACCTCGGGCGGCGGCAGCGGCGGCCGCGGCGCGTTGATGAAGGCGAGCCAGGTGTCGCGCGCGATCTTCTGGTACGCGGGGTCGCGCTCGACCTTGTCCCACATGTCGCTCTGGCGCGTGGACCGGGTGTTCGCGAGCTTGCGGACCTTCGGCATCTGCGGCGGCAGGCCGGGGCGCTGTGGCCAGAAGGGCTGTCGCTTGAGGACGGTGAACAGCGCGGTGTCGGGGTCGTAGAAGGCGAACACGGGCTCGACGAAGCGCATCGAGACCTGCTGGCCGAACTGGTCGGCGGGACTCCACTGCTTCGCGAAGGCGAGTGCCGTCAGCCGCTCGCCCCCGGGCGGCGGGAAGAACAGCGGCGGCGTCACGCCGACCACGACCAGGCCCTTGAAGGCGGTGTCGCGGGCGACGTCGGCGAGGAACGGCCGCGGGCTGGTGCCCTCGAGGCCGAGCTGGATCGGCAACTGGCCGGTCTCCTCGCGCCAGGCCTCGAGGTGGAGGTCGAACAGCAGCCGGGACGAGCTGACGACCACGGTGCCGTGACCGCCCTCGGTCTGGATCCGGGTCCGGGTCAGCGCCCACAGGCCGTCGCTGTTGCGGATCGAGGGCACGAACCACTCGCTGCGCCAGTACGCCTCCCAGGCCCCCAGCAGTGCGGCGCAGACCAGCACCGCCGCCCACAGGATGCGCGGCCACGGGGCCTGCGGGATGTCGCGCAGCGGCGAGTGCTGTTGCGGGCTGCCGAGCCCGAGCCGCTCAGAACTGGAAGTAGATGAAGGCATTGCTGGAGGCCTGGCTGATGACGAGGACGAACAGCATGGAGCCGACCACCGAGGCGGTCAGCCACCACGGCGCGCGGGCGACGACCTGCTCGAGGCTGCGCTCGCGCATCAGCCCGTGGACGACGAGGATCGACAGCACGGCCGAAAGCACCAGCACGACATCGGCGGTGGCCAGCACGCGGGCGCCTTCGCCGAAGGTCAGCATCGACACCACCATCCGCCACGCCGTGCGGAACTCGCGGGCGCGGAAGAACACCCAGGTCAGGTTGACCAGGAAGTAGGTGACCATCGCCAGCGCGATCTGGAACGGCAGCGTGCTCGCCAGCCGGCTCGGCCCGACGCGCTCGCGGATGAAGCGCTCGACGCCGAGGTAGGTCCCGTGCAGGCCGCCCCAGATCACGAAGTTCCACGACGCCCCGTGCCACAGGCCGCCGAGCAGCATGGTCACCATCAGGTTGACGTAGGTGCGCAGCGAGCCCAGGCGGTTGCCGCCGAGCGGCACGTAGAGGTAGTCGCGCAGCCAGGTCGACAGGCTGACGTGCCAGCGCCGCCAGAAGTCGGAGAAGCCGACCGCCGCGTACGGGTAGCGGAAGTTGTCGTCGAGCGAGAAGCCGAGCGCCAGCGAGGCGCCGATCGCGGTCGTCGAGTAGCCGGCGAAGTCGCAGAAGATCTGGCCCGAGAAGGCCAGCGTGCCGAGCCACGCGTCGGACCAGGCCAGTGTCTCCTTCGCACCGAACACCGCGTCGGCGGCCGGCGCCAGCATGCCGTCGGCGATCACCACCTTCTGGAACAGGCCCAGCACCATCAGGCCGAGGCCCCACGACAGCCGGCCCGGGACCGGCGCGGGCGGCTCCGCGAACTGCGGCACCAGGTCGGCGGGGCGCACGATCGGGCCCGCCACGAGCTGCGGGAAGAAGGTGACGAACAGGCTGAAGTCGAGCAGCGACCTGGTGGGCGCGGCGCGGCGCAGGTAGACGTCGAGCGAGTACGCCATCGTCTGGAACGTGTAGAAGGAGATGCCGACCGGCAGCACGATGTCCCACGCCGGCGCCTGCCACGCGACGCCCAGGGCCGTCATCAGCGCCTGCCAGTTCTCCAGCAGGAAGCCGCCGTACTTGAAGTAGCCGAGGAAGCCGAGGTTGGCGCAGACGCTGACCAGCATCCAGCCGCGGCGGGCGACCGGCGTCTCGGCCGCGTGGATCCGCTTCGCCGCGTGCCAGTCGATGAACGTGGAGATCCACAGCAGCACGATGAACGGCGGGTTCCAGGCGGCGTAGAAGAGGTAGCTGGCGACCAGCAACTGGATCTTCTTCGTGCGCCACGACGTCCACGGCGCGTGGTGCAACGCGAGGACGATCGCGAAAAACACCACGAACGTGAGGGAATTGAAAGTCACACGCCTCCGGGGAAATTCCGCGGAGTGTGCGGGCTCGACGGCCCGCCGTCAAACGTGACGGGCGGATCTCACCAGAGCGCGTTCAGCAGCGCGTTGAAGGTGCCCCACGACTGGGCGCGGAACTGGGGTCGGAAGCCCATCAGCACGACCCGGCCGCGGCCCAGCGGCGCCTCGACCAGCGCGCCCTTCTCCGCGATCCGCGACTCACCCTGCAGAAAACCCGAGGCCAGAACGTCCTTCGCGGCGAAGCGGCCGACGAACGTGGGCTGCGGCCCGTGGGCCTCGCCCGCCGGCTCGTCGTCGTCGTCCGCGAGGGCGTCGAAGACCGGGCCGCCCTCGACGAAGACGACCGCGTCCGCCGCCAGGCCCCAGGCCAGCGGCTGTGCGACGTCGAAGCGGACGCGCAGCAGCGAGCCCGGCGCCCCGTACTCGCTGCGGGCGACGCCCGCCACCACGTTGCGCAGCGGCAGCGGGAACAGCGCCAGCGGCAGCTCCCCCGCCGAGTCGAGCGCCACCAGCGTGCCGCCCTGCTCGACGAAGCGCTTCAGCTCCAGCGCGCCTTCGAGGCCGAGACCGCCCGCGTACTCGGGCGGCACGTCGCCCGCGCGGTGGCCGGTCAGCAGCGTCGCCTGCGTGAGGTCGGGCACCATCAGCACGTCGAACTTCGCGATCAGGTCGCCCGCCCGCACGTCGTGGTCGGTCACGCTCGTGAACGGCACCTCGTGGCGCTCGAGCAGGAACCGGGTCCAGCCCTCGTCCATCGACGCCGTCCACGGCTTGAGCAACCCGATCCGCTTCGGGACCAGCGCCCGCCGCGGGCCATCGGGCAGCGCCGCCACGGCGACACCCGTGGCGCCGCGCTGCGCGGCCAGGGCTGCCAGCGCCTCGCGCGCGCCGGCCTCGATCCCGAACGCGCCCGGCGCGAACGTGCGCCCGCCGGCTTCGACCCCCGCCTCGTACCGCGACACCTTCGCACCCGCGGCCAGCGCGCGGCGGGCGAGCAGGTGGGCCACCGGCGAGGCCGGGTCGATCACCAGCACGTCGCCGCTGCCCGCGATCCCGGCGCCGAAGGCCCCGGCCGGCGGCTCCAGGGCCGTCAGCGGCTGCAGCGGCGCCTCGATCGGCGCGGCCACGAACGAGCCGTCCACGCCCATCTGCAGCGGCAGCGTCCAGCCGGTGATGTCGTAGGGCTGGCTGCCGGCGCGGGCCGGGTACTTCTGAGCCTCCAGCAGATCCTTCGCGTAGGCGCGGAACGCCTGCGCCATCGGCACGACGTACGCACCGGCCGCGTGCTCGCGCTCTCCGACCTTGAACGCCGCCGTTGCGACCGCGACCTCCACGCCGCCCGTGCGCAGCGCCTCGACCAGCCGCCGCGCGGCGCCGGGGTCGCGCTGGGCGGCCGCGATCACGTACGCCGACGGATCGCCGCGAAGGCCCGCGGCGATCTGATCGCGCGCCATCTGCCAGCGTCCGAACAGCCACTCGAAGCGGCGATCCGCGGCCAGCTCCAGGATCGCGAGCGACGCCTCGCGCACGTAGTCCATCGCGTCGCGCAGGCGCCAGGTGCCGCCGGTCCACGGCAGCGGGTGAAACATCGACGGCGTGGTCGTCGACGTGCCGTCGCGGAACGTCTTCGGCAGCTTGGCGGGATCGTAGGTGCGCGGCGTCGCGTAGCGCCACAGCGCCGTCTCGGTCAGGATCCCGATCTGGTTGTGGAAGTACGGCGCGGTGCGCAGGCCGCCGTTCCACCACGCGTCGAACGCCTGGCGCGACAGCACGCCCGACTTGCCCTGGCGCTCCAGCCGGGCCGCGATCGCGGTGCCCGCCTCCTGGATCCCGCGCACGACCAGCGCCGGGATGTTGGGGTTCATCGGGTCCGCGAACGGCGGCACGAAGATGCGGGCCGGGAACGGCGCCGTCTGGTGCTGGTTGTAGACGAGCTGCGGGTGCAGCTCGTGATAGAGCTGGCGGGCGACGGCCCGCGACTCGGCCAGGTTGAACATGTACCAGTCGCGGTTGTTGTCGTGGCCCGCGTAGCGCTGGTACAGCTCGACCATCGGCGCCACCTCGAACGGCGTGCCGAGGTTCTTGCGATACCAGGCGACCACCTTGTCGAGGCCGTCGGGGTTGATGCAGGGCACGAGGGCGAGGATCACGTTCTCGCGCACCCGCTGCATCGCCTTGCTCTCGTCGGTCGCGACCTTGTAAGCGAGCTCGGGGGCGTGCTGCGAAGGGGCCACCTCGGTCGCGTGCAGGCCGTTGTCGATCCACACGATCGCGCGGCCGGTCTCGGCCAGCGCGCGGGCCTGCGCCTCGTCGAGGCCGCGGCCCGTCGCCAGCTTCTTCGCGATCTCGCGGTGGCGGTCGAGCGCCTTCAGGTTCTGCTCGGACGAGATGAACGCGAGCAGCAGCGGGCGGCCCTCCTCGCTCTTGCCGAACTCGACGACCCGCACGCGCGGCGAAGCGGCGTCGAGCTTCTGGAAGTAGTCGTGCAGTTGCGCGAAGTCGAACAACTTGCGGTCGGCGCCCGGCGCGAAGCCGAACACGGACTCGGGCGTCGGCACCGCGGCCGCGGCGAACGACGGCAGGAGTGCCACGCCGACGGCGAGCACGCGGGCGAGGGCGATCGGGCGCATCAGCGGGCTTCCGCGGCGGACAACAGCAGCGCGTTGACGAACGGCACGTAGGTCGCCCAGCTCTGGGCGCGGTACTGCGGGCGGAAGCCGAACAGCACGACCCGGCCGCGGCCCTTCGGCACCTCGACCAGGGCGGCCTTGCCGGCGAGCCTGTCGCCGCCCAGCAGCCAGCCCGAGAGCAGCGGTGGCGTGGCGGGATAGCTGAGGATCGCGCGGGCCGGGCCGAACACCTCGAACGCCGGGCTCTCCTCGAACCACACCGCCGCCGGCGCGTCGAGGCCGTGCAGCAGCGGGTCCGCCGCGGCCGGCTCCGCCTGCAGCAGCGCACCGGGGCAGTAGAACTGTTCGCGCTTGACGTCTGCGAGTGCGTTCTTGACCGGCAGCTCCAGCTCGGCGATCGCCCACAGGCTCGCCTCGTTGAGCGCCACCAGCGTGCCGCCCGCTTCGACGAACGCGCGCAGTGCCTCGCGACCGGCGGCGCCGAGGCCGCCCGTGTGCTCGGCCGGCAGCTCGCCCGGCTTCCAGCCCGCCTGCAGTGCGACCGGCGCCTGGTCGGGCAGCACGATCGCGTCGAAGCGCTGGCGCAGGTTCCCCGCCCGCACGTCGGCGTCGCGCAGCGTCGTGTACGGAATGCCCATCTGCTTCTCGAACACGAACCGCGTCCAGCCCTCGTCCATCGACGGTCGCGCGCTGCGGTAGAGGCCGATCCGCGGCAGCCGCACCAGGCGCGAGCGTTCCGGCTTCGCCACCGCCGCGGCCGACACGCCGCGCTCGCGGGCCAGCGCCACCACCCGGGCGCGGGCCGAGGCCGGCACGACCAGCGCCCCGTCGGCCGCCCAGCGCACGGGCACCTTCGCCGACAGCAGCGAGAACGCCGCGGCCAGGTCGCCCGTGTCGTGGCCGAGCGCCAGGAACGCGCCCGTCTTCGCGATCGTGCCGGGCGCGACCGCGTCGCTCGTCACCGGCTCCAGATCGAGATCCAGCGGCTTCTCGACCGCGACCGCCTCGACTCCCAGCAGCAGCGGCAGGGTGTGGGCCGTGACGTCGTACGGCGCGATCGGCGGGCCCTCCGGAAACAGCCGGCGGTCGGGATAGTGCTGGGCCTCGAGCACGGTCTTCGCGAACGACGAGAACGGCTGCTGCATCTTCACCACCAGCGTGCCCGCGGCGTGCTCGCGCTCGCCCACCCGGAAGGCGGTGCGCGCGCGGTGGACCTCGACGCCGCCGGTGCGCAGGATGCGGACCAGCTCGGCCTGGGCGTGGAGATCGCGCGCGGGCGCCGGCAGCACCCAGGCGAACAGGTCCGTGCGCTCGGCCGCCCGGCGCAGCGCGCCGTGCATCGTGCGCAGCCAGTACTCGCGGTTCGCCGCCGCGTGCCCGACGATCGACGCGCTGGCCGCGACCTCGTACGCGACGATGTCCGCCAGCCGCCAGGCGCCGCCCGTCCACGGCAGCGGGTGATTCCACGAGCGCTCGCGGCTGTAGCCGTTGCCGCCGCGTACCTGCTCGGGCTTGACCTCGAGCGGCGTGGCGAACGCGGCCGAGGCCAGCTCCGAGAGCAGCCGCACGCCGCCGTGGGTGTGCGGATAGCCGCGGGCCGGAGTCCACGCGTCGAAGATGGCCTGGGTCACGACGCCGGGCTTGCCCTGGGTGGTCAGCTCCGCGGCGACGTGGCTGCCGAGCGCGTTCACCGCCGCCGTCAGCGCCGGGTCGACGTTCGGCTCCCACGGGTCGGTGTACGGCGGCAGGAAGATGCGCGCGCCGGTCGGGCCCATCTGGTGCAGGTCGTGGACGATCTGCGGTCGCCAGCGGTCGTACAGGTGCTGCACCGTCAGCCGGCTCTCGACCTGGGTGAAGGCGTACCAGTCGCGGTTGTTGTCGTGGCCCGTGTAGCGGTGGTACAGGAACGGCAGCCGGCAGCCCGTCGCACAGCCGGCGCCCTCGAACTCGGTGCCCAGCGTCTTGCGGTACCACTCCACCACCATCTGCATGCCGTCGGGGTTGTGCGAGGGCAGCATCAGCACCACGACGTCGTCGAGCGCCCGGCCCAGGGCACCCGTGTCCGTCGCCAGCCGGTACGCGGTCGCCAGCGAGGCCTGGGTCGGGCCCACCTCGTTCGAGTGGATGCCGTGGTTGAGGGCGACGATCGCCTTGCCGCTTCCGAACAGCGCCTCCGCGTCCGCAGCCGACAGCCCGCGCGGCTCGGCGAGCCGCAGGTTGGCGCGGCGGATCTCCTCCAGCCGCGCCATGTTGGCCTCGGAGCTGATGGTCACCACCAGGAACGGCGCGCCGTCGGTGGTCTTGCCGACCTCCTCCGTCAGCACCCGCGGCGAGGCCGCGTCGAGCTTGCGGAAGTAGTCGACGATCTGCGGCCAGTCGGCGAGCTGGCGGTCGGCGCCGGGCTCGAAGCCGAGCACGGACGCGGGCGTGGGCGGCTCGGCGTGCGCGCCGAAGGCGACGAGGGCGACGAGCAGGAGGGCGGTGCGTTTCATGTTTCTCCCCGGGTTCGCAAGGTGGTGATGTCGTGGACGAGGCGGTCGCGCAGCAGCCGCGGCCAGGCGGTCTCGGGCAAGGCCACCCGCTCGTAGCGTTCGAGGATCGCCCCCAGCGGCTCGCCGAGCGACTCCCGCACGCGGAAGTAGAGCAGCGCCAGAGCGGTCGACAGCACCGGCGCGAACAGGATCGAGAACAGCACGAAGGCGAGCGCGAACAGGCCGAGCGCGACCAGCGGGCCCAGCTCGCGGTGGACCCGGGTCAAGAGCGTCATCCCGGCCACCGACACCAGGATCGAGGCGAACACGATCGGCAGCGTGCCCGCCGTCTCCAGGTGCTTGAGGCGGCGGTGGGCCTCGCCCGCGAGCCGCCGCGAGCGCTCCTGCGCCTGCCGGCGCTCCAGCCCCTCCATCACCACGACCTGGGCGGTGAACATGTAGCGGTCGTAGACCGACACGATCCACAGCAGGTAGACGACGGTGACACCGAGCACCACGTAGCGCAGCGGGTTGCCGCGCGGGATCGGGATCAGCGCTGGCGCCACGACCACGCTGACCGAGGCGAGGTAGCCGGCCAGCGTGCGGACGTAGGCC
>JAMPXO010000103.1 GCA_023701125.1 Vicinamibacteria bacterium
AGGCTCGACGTCGTGCGCCCCGCGCGGGTGGCGCTGCTGGCCGTCACGCTCTACGTGCTCGGCCGCGCGGCCGCCCACGACGCTGCGGTGACGGCCGCGCGGAGCGCGGTCGACGGGCCCGTCTTCCGCGTTGCGGCGCTGCCGGAGGCGGTCGACCCGCGGCGCTGGCGCGTGCTGGTCGACGCCGGCAGCGCGTATCACGTCGGCGAGCTGACGCTGGGGCAAGGCCCGCCGCGGCTCGAGCGGCGCGAGAAGGCGCCGGAGACGCCGCTCGTCGCGCGGGTGCGCGAGTCGTCCGCGCTGGCGGCGATCTTCCTCGATTTCTCGCGCTGGCCCTGGCTGGAAGTCAAGCCGACGGCCGCGGGTCAGGCCGTGGTCTGGCGCGACTTGCGCTTCGACTTCCCCGAGCGGCGCGGCTTCGTGACCCGGGTCGAGGTCGACGCCGCCGGCCGCATCGTCTCCGAGTCGTTCGAGTTCTAGGAGGACTCGGGAGTCGCGGAGCCGGCTCCAGGCTCCGCGAAGACCTCGGCCTCGAAGGCTTCGAGTTGCGTGTCCGGGTCGCGCCAGGCGGTCTCGGGCAGGCCGGCCTTGCGACAGGTGGCGGCCAGGAACTGCTCGCGCGTCCAGCCGAACTGGGCCGGCACCTGCGGCAGCAGCAGGCCGCGCCGCGAGCCGCGGGAGACGATCAGGCCGTGGCGACCGCACTCGACCTCGTCGGCGCGGATCGGGTGCGGCGGGGTCAGCAGCGAAATCTCGAGCCGCAGCCCGGGCAATTCCTCGGGACGCACGGCCGGGAATCGCGGGTCGCGAGTCGCCGCAGCGACGGCCGCGTCGTGCACGGTCCGCGGCCGCGGCTCGTCCGACTCGATGAAGCCGATGCAGCCACGCAAGTCGCCGTCGCGTTCGTGCAAAGAGACGAACGCGCCGCCGTGGCCCGCGTCGTCGAGCGTCGGCGCAGGACCCGTCACCGGCGCCCCCACGGCCGCGGCGATCGCGTGGCGCGCGAACGCCAGCAGGGCCTGCCGGTCGGCCGCTGAGGTCACGCGGTCGCCCACAGCGCGGCCGAGACGTAGCCGACCACGCGCGACTTGTCGAACAGCCCCGCGTCGCCCGAGTCCGCGCGACGCAGCACCTCGCAGCGGGCCTCGCGGCCGCTGCGCGCGGCCTGGATCACCGCCGCCACGGCCCCGCCACCGCAGGCATGCGACGGGTCGCGCTCCCAGAGCCGCACGAAGGCGTCGGGCTCCGCGCTCTCCAGCGCCGCGAGCACCTGCCCGTCGAGGCGGGCGGCGGCGGGCGCCGAGTGGTAGTGCGACAGGTCGCTCGAGGCGATCAGCAGCACGTCGCTCCGCTCCCCGACCGCAGCGGCCAGACCCGCCGCCAGCGCGCGATGCTCGGCGGGCTCCTGGGTGCCCAACAGTACGGGCACGATCCGCGCCCTGGGGGCGACCACCTGCAGGAACGGCAACTGCATCTCGAGCGAGTGCTCCATGCGGTGGGCCTCGGGCAGGGCCAGGAAGGGCGGCCCCTGGGCGAGCAGCGCCGCAGACAGCGCCGCGTCGATCTCGATCCTGCCCAGCGGAGTCTCGAACGCCCCGTCGGGATAAACCGCGAGGCCCTCGAAGTCGCCGCGGTGCGAAGGGCCCGCCAGGACGACGGTCGCGGGTGGCGCGGCGGCCAGCAACGCGTAACCCCAGGCGGCGACGGGCCCCGAGTACATCAGGCCGGCGTGAGGGCTGATCAGGCCGACGAGGCGGCCGGGGTGCGGGTGGGCGGGCACCTCCCGCAACATCTCCTCGACCTCGCGCCGCAACACCGCGGCCTGCCCGGGATACCAGCTCCCGGCGATCGGCGAGCGCCGCACCGGACCGCTCACGGGTCACCCCCGAAGAGGAGAATAAACCCTGTAGTCCAGGTTGGGGAAGATGTTGTCCTTGTCCTCGAGCTCGCGGACGATCGGCTCCTCGAGCACCACTTCCCCGCACAGCGCGCGGTAGAGGTAGGTGAAGCGCGCCACGTGGTCGCGGGTCCGCTTCTTGGCGTACTCGACCGTCGTGTTGGTCTTCATGATGAACGCCCAGTCGGACGACTGGGCGAGCAGCAGCTCGCGCGCGGCCTGGTCGAGCGCACGCCGCTCGAGGCCCTCGGCGTGCGGGAAGCGGCCGGCCAGCTCGACCATCCGCTCCGCGGCCATCGACAGGTGCGGGTAGATCCAGTCGTTGCCGGGGTTGAGCCACACCTCCGCGTAGCCCGCGGCGCCCCACGTGCTCATCGGCGGCTGCGCCACCTCGCACTCCGGGAACATCCGCAGGTACTCGGGCGCGGTGATCGGCTTGATCACGTCCTGATCGAAGTGCAGCTTGCGGAACAGGAAGTTCAGGAAGTCCGGGCCCTCGAACCACCAGTGCCCGTACAGCTCCGCGTCGTACGGGCTCATCACGATCGGCGGCCGGTCCATGTGGGCCGCGAGGCCGCGGATCTGCTCGATCCGCTTGTCCATGAAGTGGCCCGCGTGCATCGCGGCCTTCTCCACCGCACGCCAGCGGTCGTACGGCTGCTTGTCGGCGAGGCCCACCTGGCCCGTCACCCGGTGGTACTTGATCCCGATGTTCCGACGCAGGCCGTCGCCGAAGAAGTCCTCGAGGTAGTTCATCGGCAGCTCCCAGCCGATGTCCTTGTAGAACTCGCGGTAGTCGTAGTCGCCCGGGTAGCCGACCTCGGCGCTCCACACCTGGCGCGAGGACTCCATGTCGCGGCCGAGGAAGGCGACGCCGCCCGGCGACAGGATCGGCGCGTGCACGCCGTGGCTGGGCCGCGGGTGGGCCTCGGTCAGGCCGTGGGCCTCGAGAAACGAATAGCGGATCCCCGCTTCGTCGAGGAAGCGCTCGTGGCCCGGCATGTAGCCGCACTCGGGCAGCCAGATGCCCTCGGGATCGCGGCCGAACAGCTCGCGATGGTAGTCGCGGGCGATCAGCACCTGGGCCCGCACCGCCTCCGGCACGTCGTCCATCAGCGGCAGGAAGCCGTGGGTCGCGCCGCAGGTGATGACCTCGAGCCTGCCACTCTCCAGGTGCTTGCGGAACGCGCGCACCAGGTCGGAGCCGTAGGTCTCGCGGAAGCAGTGGCGGATGCGGCTGAACTCGTGGTGGTAGAAGCGGGCGGTGGCCGCGAACTCCGGCGCCTCTGCCGCGGTCCGCTCCACCTCCTGGCGCGCCAGCTCGACCAGCTTGTCGATGTGGTGGTTGTAGCGCGAGACCAGCAGCTCGTCGCGCAGCATGGCCAGCAGCGGCGGCGACAGCGTCATCGTCAGCCGGTAGTCGACGCCGTCGGCGACCAGCCCGTCGAGGACCAGGATCAGCGGGACGTAGGTCTCGGTGATCGCCTCGAACAGCCACTCCTCCTCCATGAACTGGGGGAGCTCGGGGTGGCGGACGAACGGCAGGTGCGCGTGAAGGACCGGGCACCAATAGCCTACGGGTTCCGTCACCGGGATGAACCCGGTGCCGGTCCCATGGGGGCTACGTCGCATACGCCGCTCCTCCGCCCCCGAACCCCCCGGGCGGCAGCGGTCATGGCTTCAGCGGGGCCGGCGCGGGCCGAACGCGTCGCTGGCGCCGCCCTTCGCGCTGCGGCCGCGCTGCCCGGCGGGCGCCGGGACGTAGAGGCCCGGTTGCGGCGGCAGCACCTGCGAGCGGTTGGCGGCCGCCGAGCGGATCGCGGCCTCGGCAGCCGGCGTCGGCGCAGCGAGACCGCGGACGCCCGTCCGCGAGTAGGCCGCCTTGCGCGTCGCGGGCTCGCTCGACGGAGCGCTGCCGGGCGCCGTCAGGGTGTTGCTCTGGGCCAGCCGCCGGAACTCGCCCGACGGCAGCGTCAGGCCCAGTTCCGCGCGGTAGGGGCGGGTCCGCCCGTCGGTCTTCACGTACCAGGAGCGGGTGCCCTCGGCCAGGAATATCACGCTGAAGTGGCCCGTCGCCGCGTCGACGACGCGCAGGGTCAGCGGCGAGACCGCGACGGCCCGCACGCCGACGTCGCGGCGCAACGAGGTCAGCGTCGACTGCGCGACGTCCCAGTACGCGAACAGCCACTCGGGGTCCTTGACCAGGAGCCGCAGGCGGTTGCGCCCGTAGCTCTCGGGGAACAGGAAGCGCTCGTCCTCGAACGCCCGCGGGCGGGGCTGGGCCTGGACGTACTTGGCGCTCTCGATCCGCTCTTCTTCCGTCAACGCCACGGGAGTCGGCGGGGCCACCGCCGGAGCAGCGGCCGTGCGCGGGGCGGCGCCTGCCGCACGAGTGCCCCCGGCCACGGGCGCGGGAGCCGAGTTCCGGTTGGCGGCCGCGCGGACGGGGCCCGAAGCCTTGTGCCCGTGGCGCCGGCGACGCTTGGCCGCGCCTTCCACCTTCACCGCTCTCGAGGCCATAGGCCCCGAAGTATAACGTCAGGGCTCCTGGTCGGACCCCGGGTTGCGGCCCGGCCGCCGCGCCCCGCCCTGCTGCTGCGGGCGTGCCTGTTCGAGCAGGCGGCGCAAGCGCTGTTCGACCTCGAGTTCGAGGATGCGGAACTTCGCCTGCTGCACGGGTGTGAGCTGGGAGTCGATCGCTTCCAGGTTGGCTCGCTGCTGCTGGCTGTCGTCCGCCTCGCGCTGGCGGACGGCCTTCATCAGCTCGCCCACCCGCGCCTCGGTGGCCGCGCCGGTATTGAACATCTTGCGCAGTTCGTTGAGCGACTCCATGCGCCGCCGCAGCGCGTCGCGGCGGTCGGTCTGCAGGCGCTTGACGAGCGGCAGCAGCTTCACGAAGCCCTCGTCCGTCAGCGCGAGCCTCTCCTGCAGGTTGCTGAGGATGTAGGCGTCCACCAGTCGGAACACCTCGTCCCGGCCGCGGCCGGGTCCGCCCGGACCGCGAGGCTCCGGCGCCTGCTGCGCCAGTGCAGGCGCCGCGAGTGCCAGCACCAACATCCCGATCCCCAGGCTCTTCACAGGTCCCCCTCGCCCGCCGTGTGGAACTCGCGCTCGACCGCCGCGGCCAGCAGCGCGCCGCGTTCTTCGTCCAGTTCGATCACCGCCGCCGTCAGATCCGCCACGCCCTGCGGCAGGTCGGCTTCGCCACCCGCGAACGCCGCGCGCAGCACGTCGAGGCTCGCATCCTCCTCGACCGCTGGCAGCGCGCTCCAGGCCGGCAGCCGGGCTTCGGCCGGGGCCGGGGCCGGCGCGGGGCCACCCACCCGCACGGCCAGCATCAGCGAGGCCGCCAGCGCGGTCAGGCCGACCACCCGTCCGACCGTGGCCCAGCGCTCGCGCTGCTCGATCCGGCGACTGACCTTGCGGCGGAAGCTCTCCCAGAACAGCGGCGAGGGCTCGGGCACCGCGGCGTCATGGGCCCAGCCCAGCGCCTCGCGGGCCGCTTCCAGGTCCTGGCGGCACTCCGCGCAAGCGTCGAGGTGCAGCTGCACCTCGCGGGACGGTTCGGTCTCGAGCGCATTCCAGAGCGTCTCTTCGTCGAGGTGGCGGTCACTCATGAGCGGGACTCCCGGGTTCGGCCACGAGGTACTTGCGCAGGTTCCGCAAGGCGTGGAACAGGTTCGCCTTGACCGTGCCCACGGTGGAACCCAGCGCCTGGGCCACCTCTTCGTGACTCAGCTCGTGGTACATCTTCAGGATCAGCGTCGCCCGTTGCTTCTCGGGCAGCCGCACCAGCGCCGCCCGCACCTCGCGCGCCCGCTCGGCCGACTCCAGCCGCGCCAGCACGCCCTCCCCCGCTGCGGGCAGGGTCTCGGGCAGTTCTTCGGCCTGCGGCTTGCGCGCGGCCTTGAAGTTCAGGCAGGTGTTGACCGCGATCCGATAAAGCCAGGTCGAGAAGGCGCTGTCGCCGCGGAAGCGGTCGAGCGCCTTGTAGGCGCGGAGGAAGACCTCCTGGGCCATGTCGCTGGCGTCGTGGTGGTCGTTCACGTAGCGGTAGCAGATGCGGTAGACGTCGCGCTGATAGCGCTCGACCAGCCGGTCGAACGCCCCGCGCTCGCCGCGCCGACAGGCCTCGATCGAGGCCCGGTCGTCATCGCGCAGGCCGCGGGTGCGAGCGGCAGGCGCGGCCTCCTGCATGGCGCGGTGCTGTGGGAACTCGGCGGCGGCGACGGTCATCACGTCGACTCCTCCAGGCGTTGACGGCAGCGGCCCGGGCGGTACCCGCCCGGACCGCGACTCACTCGAGGCTAGCGCTCGGCCCCCGGCTGCGGGTCCCAGCCCGGCTGCGGCCCCGGACCCCGACGCTGGCCCGGCTGTCCCGGCCGACCCTGACGTCCCCTGGCACCCGCCGCCCGCGCCCGATGACGGCCCATCACCATCTTCTCGATTTGCTCCGCCTGCTCGGCCGTCACGATCTTGCGGAGCGCGAGTCGCTCGTCGACCCGCGCCTTGAGCCCGGCGACCTCGAGGTCCGAGACGACCTTCAGCTTGGCGGCCACGGCCTTCTCGTCGACGCTCGCCGCGCGGAACAGCTCGTTCATCTCGAGCCGGGCGACCTGCAAGGCAGCCTTGCGCTGGACCTCGGCCTTCTGACGATCGAGCTTCAGCTTGTGCAGTTGCTCCATCTGCTCGTCGTTCAAGCCGAGGCGGGCCTGCAGCCGTGCCTCGGGATCCCCGCCGGGGCCGCCGGCCCCGGCCCGCCCGGTCCCCGGCGCCGGGGCCTGGGCGACGGCCCAACCCGCCAGCGCGACGAATGCGATTCCCCAGAGCGCCATCTTCTTCATGATTCCTTCTCCTTCTTACCCCTTTGGACCGGGGGACGGAGAAAAGGTTGAGCCGGCCCTGAGTTGCACGCCGACGATGCGGCCCGGGCCACCGCCGACCAGGGCCAGCCTCCAGGCGGATTGCCCGTCCACTCGGAAGCGGTAGCGACCGTCGACCGCGGAGATCGTCTGCCAGGCGCCGGGGCGCTCCGGGACCACGAGCAAGGCGGGGTCCGCGCTCCCGGGCGGCCGATCCTGCATCCTGAGTTCCAGTTCATGGCTCCCCGCCCGCAATTCCAGGCGTTCGCCGAGCGTCAGGCCGCCCGGGAAGCGGTGCGGGGCATAGTCGGTCGCGAGCGGGAGCCAGCCCGCCTCAGCCCGCGGCTCGAAGCTCCAGGTCGGGAACACCACGGCGGGCCGGCCGAGGAGCCGGGTCCAGTCCCGGACCGACGGCGGGGCGTCCGTCATTTGGCCCGCCAGCAAGCCCGCGCCGGCGAGGGCCGCCGTCGCGGCCAGCAGGCCCCCCGCCGTGGCCCGTCGGTGGCGACCGACCGCGGCCAGCAGCAGCAAGCTGCCCCAGATCGCCGCCAGTCGGTGCCGGTCCGGCTCGGCCAGGACGTACGCCGGCAGCAACCGCGTCCACTCTTCCGCGCCGGAAGCCACTCGCCACAGCGGGGCCGTGCCGTCGCGATCGCGGTGCACCAGTTCGGGACGCAGGACTCCGCTGGCCGCAACGAAGAGGGTCCAGCCGATCAGCAGGGCGGCCCGGGCGGAAATCGCCTCGCGCAGGGCCCAGCCGACGCCGAGGACCAGGGGCGCCCAGAGCGGGACGAGAAAACGGGCGGGCGGGTTGAAGCCACCCCTCCACATGTGCCAGGTCCCCGCCACCAGGAACATGGCCGCGACGGTGAGGGCTGCCCCCGCGGCGAGTCGGGGTCGGCTGCGGCGCAGGGACCACAGTCCGGGCACCGCCAGCGCGAACAGCGGCGCGTAGACGAGCAGGCCGAACTCCTGGTCGAGGAGCAGCCCCGGGCCGCCCTCGATCAGCGTCGCGGGATCGAACTCCGGGCGCCGGCCGTAGACCCGTCGTGGGTCGAAAAATCCATACAGGATCGAATGGTACGAGGCGATCCCCGCCGCGGAGAGGGCGCCGACCAGGCCCCCGGGCAGCCACAGCCGAAGGCCCGGCCGACCGGCCATGACGTAGAGCGCGAGCAGCAACGACAGGATCGAGTATCGGGCGTTGAGCCACGGCAGGGCGCCGAGCAGCGTCCCGATCGCCAATCCCTTCCCGACTCCGCCCTGCGCCTCGAGCCCGAGTCGGAGGACGACGGCAACCGCCAACGCCGCCGGAACCTCGGTGAAGACCAGGCCCCCGAAGTTTAGGAGCGGGGGGCTGAGGGCGAACACGACCGCCAGCCCGTCCGCCCGCGTCGGTTCCGGGAGCACCCGGCGCAGCAGCAACCGGACCTCGTTGCAAAGCAGGGCGGTGAGCAGGGCCATGAAGGCGACCGCCCCGGGATATCCGGCGAGCGCATACGCGGGCAGGATCAGCACCGACAGGCCGACCGCATGCAGCGAGTAGATCGCCCCCTCCCGTCCGCGGACCCGATAGTGCGGCTCCATCGGCCGGTCGAAGAAGGTCAGGTAGCGGCGCTGCTCGAAGTCCCGCTCCAGGCGCAAGTCGTGATCGAGGAGCAGGCTTTCGGTGACCACGAGGTAGTGGGGCTCGTCGCCTTGCGGGCCAACCCGCACGGCGCTCTGTGCCCCGCTGGCAAGTTGAACGGCGAAGACGGCCGGCACGAACAGCCAGCCCGGAATCCGCGGTCGACGCGAGAGCCACAGCAGCACGACCCCCGCGAGGGCCAGGGCCGCGAGCGGCCGCCCCGTCAGGGCGCCTGCTCCGGGCCAGGGGGCGCCCGCGAGCAGGATCACGACCGGCACCGGCCACAGTCCGCCCAGCGCTGCGCAGGTGCCACGATCGTCGCATCGCACCACGAGCAGGGCCGCTCCCGCTGCGACGACCGCCCACACCAGCAAGGGTGGCAGGCCCTGCAGCAGCCCTCCGTCGGCGGCGCGGGCCGCCCCGCCGAGGGCCAGCCCCGAGAGCAGGACGAGCACGGCAGCCACTGCCAGCCGGGGGCGCCTCACGAGCCGCATTGTAGAGGCGACCCGCTTCGAGGTTGACGTGCCGGGGGCGCAGCGCGATAGTCGAAGTGAGGTGGGCGCCATGCGGACGCTGGGGCTGGTGATCGTCGGCTCGTTGTGCGCCTCCGCGCTGGGCGCGGACGAGGTCGTGCTCAAGAGCGGGCGCGTGATCCGCGGCGTGGTCGTCGAGGAGACCGCGACGACGATCGTGCTCGACATCGGCGCCGGCCAGGTCGGCTTCCCGCGTGCCGGGGTGGCGCGCGTGGTCAAGGGTCACTCCGCGATCGCCGAGTACCGCCAGCGCGCCGAGGCACTGCGCCCGGACGACATCGGCGGCTGGCTCGCGCTCGCGCAGTGGGCCCGGGACGGCGACCTCCACACATCCGCCACCGAGGCGTTCGAAAGAGTGATCGCGCTCGATCCCACCCACCGCATCGCCCACGAGGCGCTCGGCCACGAGTTCGTCGGCGGCGCCTGGCTGGTGGGCGACGAGGCCAGGCGCGCGCGGGGCCTGGTCCCGTTCGAGGGCGACTGGGTCACGCCCACGGAGCAGGCGGCTCGACTCGCCGAGCGCGAGGCCGATCGCCGCGAACGCCGCGAGAGGACCGCAGATGCCGCCCGCGCCGCCGAGGCCGAAGCGCGCGCCCGCGAGGCCGAAGCGCGAGCGAGGCAGGCCGAAGAGGACGCGCGGATCAACGGCGGAATCCCGATCGGTTACGGCGGCTGGTACGGCGGCGGCGGGTGGTTTCCCACGGTCCCCTGCCCGCGCGGCGACTGCGGAGGGCGAGTCGACGGCGGCCATGGCGGTCGTGGCGACCGGCCGCCCCGCCCGGTGCCGACGCCCCGGCCCACACCGCGTCCCACGCCTCCCTGCGTCGCCCTGGTGGGCTGCAACTAGTCTTGACTTTCGCCTAAGGTTCGCCCACGCTTGGGGTGCGCTCCCCGGCCGTCCCGGGGCGCCACCGACAGGAGCCTGGGCCAATGCCACTCACCCGCCGACAGAAGGAGATCCTCGACTTCGTCTCCGAGGAAATCGAGAAGAACGGCTACGCGCCGACGATCGAGGAGATCGCCCACCGCTTCGACCTCCGTTCGCTGGCGACGGTCCACAAGCACCTGGCCAACCTGCAGACCAAGGGCCTGTTGCGGCGCTCGCCCAACCGCAGCCGCGCGCTCGAGGTCAATCCCACGCCGATGCGGGTGCAGGCCGTCGAGCTGCCGCTGCTGGGCCGGATCGCCGCCGGCGTGCCGATCGAGGCCGTCCAGGCGGCCGAGACCATCTACGTGCCCGAGGACCTGGTCGGCCGCTCGGACACCTACGTGCTGCAGGTCGCGGGCGACTCGATGATCGACGAGCAGATCCGCGACGGCGACTACGTGATCGTCGAGCGCCGCGAGAACGCGCGCGACGGCGAGATGGTGGTGGCGCTGGTCGACGGCGAGCGGGCCACGTTGAAGAAGCTGTACCGCGAGAGCGACGGCCGCGTCCGCCTGCAGCCGGCCAACCCCGAGATGAAGCCGATGTTCTTCGAGGCCGACCGGGTGCGGGTCCAGGGCGTCGTGGTCGGCCTGCTGCGCCGCTACGACCGGCCGTGGAAGATGTGAGTCGGCAGCCGCTGTAGACTCCGCGCCCATGGAAGGCAAGACCTCGGTCAATTTCACGGTACAGCCGGACGACTCCAAGCCCACGGAACGCACCTACGCCAACTTCTGCGCGATCCAGCACTCTCCGTTCGATTTCACGCTCACGTTCTGCGACATGCCGCCGCTGGGCGAGAAGGAAATCGAGCAGGCCCAGCGCACCCACGTCGTGAAGGCCCCGATCCAGGCCCGGCTGGTCGTGCCGGTCCAGGTCGTGCCCGGCCTGATCGCGGCGCTGCAGGAGAACCTGCGCATCTACAACGAGGCGTTCGGGGCCAACCGCGGCCCGATGAACTGATCGCCCTCCGCCGGACCTGACGCGGCAGGGGGCCGTTCTACCTTCGTTCTCGAGATGAAGGCCCGCCCCCGCCGCTCGATCGTTCACGTCGACCTGGCTCCCTTCTTCGTGGCCGTCGAGCGCAGCCTCGACCCCGCCCTGCGTGGGAAGCCCGTCGTCGTCGGCGCGGGTTCGGGCCTGGGCCGGGTCGCCGCCGCCAGCGACGAAGCTCGCGCCGCGGGGGTCGTGCCCGGCATGCCGCTGTCGGCCGCGCTCCAGCTCTGCCCCGAGGCCGTGGTCCGGCCGGGCGACCTGGACGCCTACGCCCGCGTCAGCGAAGAGGTGACGTCGCTCTTGCTGGGCCACTCGCGCCGTGTCGAACGCCCCTCCGCCGACGAGGCCTACGTCGACCTCACGCCCGAAGGCCCCAACTCCCCCAACCCCGTCCCCGCTGCCGAGTCGATCAAGGACGAGTTGCAGCGGCGGCTCGGCCTCGACGCGTCGATCGGGGTCGGCTCCTCGCGGATCGCGGCCCGGGTCGCCTCCCGACTCGCCCGGCCGCGCGGCCTGCTGGTCCTGCTGCCCGGCTACGAGGCCTCGTTCCTGGCCCGCCAGCCGCTGGGCCAGCTCGCCAGCCTGCCGCCCTCCGCCGAGGCCACCCTCGCGGCCCACGACATCGACACCATCGGCGCGCTGCTCGACCTGGGCTCGGCTCGCCTGCACGGCCTGATCGGCCCGCTGGCCCAGCGCGTGCTCGAAGAAGCCAGCGGCGAGGCCGAAGCGCCGATCCCGGTCGCCGCTCCGCCGCAGGCGATCCAGGAGGACGTGCAACTGCGGGTGCGACCGACCGGCGCGGAGGACCTGGAGCGGGTGCTCGACGCGCTCGCGGCTCGTGCGGCGCGGCGGCTGCGACCGTTCGGGCTGCGCGCGGCGACGCTGACGGTGGACCTGCGGCGCGGGGCCGCTCTCGAGCGCCGCAACGTGACCCTGGCCGTGCCGCTGGGCGACGAACGCTCGATCGCCGAGGTGGCTCGCCAGGCGGCCGCCTCGCTGCTCGAGCCCGTCGCCGGCGTGCGCGGGCTGGGGTTGCGGCTCGGCCGCCTGGCTCCGGCCACGGCTCAGGCCAGCCTCTTCCCGCCGCCGACTCGCCTCGCCCGCTGACGCGGCGCTTGCCTCGTATAATCCTCGCCCCATGCCTGCGAAGTCGCGCCCCGCTCCGGCCGTGGCCGTGCTCGCCCCCGACGCTCGGGGCAAGCGCCGCGCTGCGGCCCTGCTCGACCGGCTGGAGGCGGCCCACCCCGAGGCAACCTGCGCCCTCCTGCACCGGAACGCGTACCAGTTGGTGATGGCGACGATCCTCTCGGCCCAGTGCACGGACGAGCGGGTCAACCAGGTCACCCCGGTCCTGTTCGCCCGCTACCCCGACGCCCGCGCGCTGGCGGAAGCCGCCGCCGAGGACGTCGAGGAGATCATCCGCTCCACCGGTTTTTTCCGGGCCAAGGCCCGCAGCCTGATCGGCTGCGCCACCGGCCTGGTGGCCCGCCACGGCGGCCAGGTCCCGGGCCGGATGGAGGACCTCGTCGAATTGCCCGGGGTCGGCCGCAAGACCGCCAACGTCGTGCTGGGACACGCCTTCGGCGTCGAATCCGGGATCGCGGTCGACACCCACGTGTTCCGCGTCTCGCAGCGCCTGGGCATGGCCCGAGCCGAAACGCCCGAGCAGATCGAGGAGCATTTGATGGCGCTGCTCCCGCGCGCGCGCTGGAGCCGGACCAGCGACCTGCTGATCTTCCACGGTCGCAAGGTGTGCGCCGCGCGTTCGCCCCGCTGCGGAGGCTGCCCCGTCTTCGACCTGTGCGCCTTCGACGACCGCATCGCGATCGCCTCGGCCGGCGCAAAGCGTTGACAGATGGGGCGCTGCCCCCTAAAATCACAGTTTCGGGCGCGCCCCAGGCGAAGAGCGGGACAACAGCGAGCCCCTGAGCAGAGGTCTTGATGAGCACTTATCTTCCCAAGAAGGACGACCTGAACCGCAAGTGGTTCGTGATCGACGCGGAGGGCGCCGTTCTGGGCAAGCTGGCGACTGCGGTGGCCGACGTCCTCTCGGGCAAGCGCAAGCCGATCTACACCCCCTTCCTGGACACCGGCGATCACGTCGTCGTGATCAACGCCGAGAAGGTCGCCGTCAGCGGCACCAAGGAAGAGACCAAGCTCTACCGGCGCCACAGCGGCTACCTCGGCGGCCTGAAGACGGCCAGCGTGCGCCAGGTCCGCGAGAAGCGGCCGTCCCGCATCGTCGAGGAGGCCGTCAAGGGCATGCTGCCCAAGACCCGGCTCGGTCGCGCGATGTTCACGAAGCTCAAGGTTTACGCCGGGTCCAAGCACCCCCACGAAGCCCAGCGGCCGACGCCGCTGGCGGTCAAGTAGGGGGTAGGAGTTGAGCACACAGGCCATGCAGTACTACGCCACTGGGCGCCGCAAGACCTCGGTCGCCCGCGTCTTCCTCCGTCCCGGCGGCGGTGAGTTCCGCCTCAACGAGCGCTCGATGGAGGAGTACTTCGGCGGCCACGAGGCGCTGAAGATGATCGTCCGCCAGCCCTTCGCGCTGACGGAGACGCTCGAGAAGTTCGACGTCGTCGCCCTGCTCACCGGCGGCGGCGTGGCCGCGCAGGCCGGCGCGCTGCGCCACGGCATCTCGCGCGCGCTGTGCGAGTTCGACCTCGAACTGCGCAAGAAGCTGAAGAAGGCGGGCTTCCTGACGCGCGATGCGCGCGCCAAGGAGCGCAAGAAGTACGGGCAGCGCGGCGCTCGCCGTCGCTTCCAGTTCTCGAAGCGCTAACCCGCTCCCCAAAAACGACGAGCCCCCGGCCGCGCGCGTCGCGCCCGAGCCGGGGGCCGGTAAGCCCTTCGAGGCGCTGTCCTCGCGGGCTGCAAGGAGGCCGTACTTGAGCACCGTTTCCCTGAAGGACCTTCTCGAGGCGGGTGTCCACTTCGGACACCAGACTCGCCGCTGGAACCCGAAGATGAAGCAGTACATCTTCGGCGAGCGCAACGGCATCTACATCGTCGACCTGCAGAAGACCCACAAGCTGCTCGGCGACGCGCTCCAGGCCGTGCAGGACCTGGCCGCGCAGGGCAAGACCATCCTGTTCGTCGGCACCAAGCGCCAGGCGCAGGAAGTGGTCGCCGAAGAAGCCCGCCGCTGCAACATGCCCTACATCACCGAGCGCTGGCTCGGTGGCCTGCTCACCAACTTCGTCACCATCAAGCGCAGCCTCGACCGCCTCCGCGAACTGGAGATGTACGCGTCCGAGGGCCGCTCGGTGTCGATGACCAAGAAGGAGGCCGCCCGCTTCGAGAAGGAGCGCACGCGGCTCGACAAGAACCTGTCCGGCATCAAGGGCATGAAGAACGTGCCCGACGCCGTGTTCGTGATCGACACCCGCAAGGAAGCGATCGCGGTGCAGGAAGCCAACAAGCTCCGCATCCACGTGTTCGGCGTCGTCGACACCAACTGCGACCCGGACGAGGTCGACTACGTGATCCCCGGCAACGACGACGCGCTGCGCGCCATCAAGCTGTTCGCCGGCGCCGTGGCCGACGCCGTGCTGGCCGGCCGCGCGATGCGCGAGTCGCGGGCGGCCGACCAGGCGCCGGACAAGGGCAGCGAGGAGGCCGGCGAGCGTCGGCGTCCGAAGTCCCGCCCGGTGTCGACCGCGGCCGACAAGGCCGCGGCTGCCGCTGCCGCGGTGCCGGCTGCTGCGCCCGCTGCGCCGGCAGCCCCCGCCGCGCCCGCCGCTCCCGTCGCCCCGGGCGCCTGAGACCGAGCCCGGGCGGCCCTGAGGCCGCCCGGCCCCGAAAGACGCCCCGGGCCTCACGAGGTCCGGGGCTTTTTTTGGGCGCTCCAAACCTACCCGAAACGAGAATCCGAGAGAGACAATGACTGCGATTTCTGCCGAGATGGTCCGCAAGCTCCGCGAAGAAACGGGAGCGGGCATGATGGAGTGCAAGTCGGCGCTGGTCGAGGCCGCGGGCGATGCCGAGAAGGCGCGTGACCTGCTGCGCAAGAAGGGCCTCGCCGCCGCCGCCAAGAAGGCCGGCCGTTCCGCGTCCGAGGGCCTGGTCCACGCCTACATCCATCCCGGCGGCCGCGTCGGCGTGCTGGTCGAGGTCAACTGCGAGACCGACTTCGTGGCCCGCAACCCCGACTTCCAGGCGCTCGTGAAGGACATCGCGATGCACGTGGCGGCCGGCTCCCCCGCCGTCCCGATCTACGTGTCCAAGGACGAGGTCCCGGCCGAGGTGCTCGACAAGGAGCGCGAGATCTACAAGGCGCAGGCCGCGGCCGCGGGCAAGCCCGCGAACGTCCAGGAGAAGATCGCCGAGGGCAAGCTCAAGGAGTACTACCAGAGCTTCTGCCTGCTCGAGCAGCCCTTCATCAAGGAGCCGAAGCAGACCGTCGGCCAGCTGGTGCAGGAGAAGATCGCCGTGATCAAGGAAAATATCGTGGTCCGGCGCTTCGTCCGCTACAAGCTGGGCGAGGCGGTCGGCACGACCGCGGGCGACGAGTAGACTGAAGCCGGGCAGCGCGAGGAGACCGACGATGCCACAGGCGAAGGCCGCCGCGAAGAAGTCGGGCGCTGCCGTCTACAAGCGCATCCTGCTCAAGCTGTCGGGCGAGGCGCTGCTCGGTGACCGCCAGTTCGGCATCGAGCGCGACTTCCTCGACTACCTGGCCGGCGAGATCCGCGACATCCAGGAGCTCGGCGTGGAGATCGCCGCCGTCGTCGGCGGCGGCAACATCTTCCGCGGCGTGTCCGACTCGGCGCGCGGCATGGACCGCGTGTCGGCCGACCACATGGGCATGCTGGCGACGGTGATCAACGGCCTCGCCCTGCAGGACGCGCTGGAGCGCGCGGGCGTGATCACCCGCGTGCTGTCGGCGATCGAGATGCGCGAGGTGGCGGAGCCGTTCATCCGTCGGCGGGCGATCCGTCACCTCGAAAAGGGCCGCGTCACGATCTTCGCGGCCGGCACCGGCAATCCCTACTTTTCCACCGACACCGCGGCCGCCCTGCGGGCGATGGAGATCAAGGCCGAGGTCATCCTCAAGGCGACCAAGGTCGACGGCATCTACGACAAGGACCCGAAGCGGCACTCGGACGCGGTCCGCTACGGCAGCATCACGTACATGGACGTGCTGAAGAAGGGCCTCAAGGTCATGGACAGCACCGCCATCTCGCTGTGCAAGGACAACGGCCTCCCCATCATCGTCTACGACCTCAAGAAGAAGGGGAACCTCCGCCGCGTCGTGATGGGCGAGAAGGTCGGCACCCTGGTGAAGGAGTGAACATGGGCGCGAAGGAAGTCATCGGCGACGCACGTCAGCGCATGGACGCCACCCTCGAGACGGTCCGCCGCGAGCTGCTGGGAATGCGCACCGGTCGCGCTTCGGTCTCGATGCTCGACACGATCCGCGTCGACTACTACGGGACGCCCACCCCGGTCAGCCAGATGGCCAACATCCAGGTGCCCGAGCCCACGCTGCTGACGATCCAGCCGTGGGACGCCTCGACGCTGACCGCGATCGAAAAGGCGCTGCGCACGTCCGACCTCGACCTCAACCCGCAGAACGACGGCAAGATCATCCGCGTGCCCGTGCCCTCGCTGACCGAGGAGCGCCGCAAGAAGCTGGTCAAGCACGCCCACACCCACGCCGAGGAGGGCCGCGTCGCCATCCGCAACGTGCGCCGCGACGCCAACGACCACCTGAAGCGGCTGCTGAAGGACTCCAAGATCAGCGAGGACGACGAGAAGCAGGCGCTCGCCGAGGTCCAGAAGATGACCGACGGCCACATCGAGAAG
Source organism: Vicinamibacteria bacterium (assembly GCA_023701125.1). Classification (GTDB taxonomy): domain Bacteria; phylum Acidobacteriota; class Vicinamibacteria; order Fen-336; family Fen-336; genus WYBL01. The sequence continues at coordinate 16,652 of JAMPXO010000103.1, forward strand.
ATCAACGACACCTTGAAGCACAAGGAAACCGAGATCATGGAGGTCTGAAGGAGGGCCCATGCCCCTCACCCACCTCGAGTGCGCCCGCTGTGGCCGCCGCCACGAGGCGGGCGAGATCCTTCACCTCTGCGTCGACTGTCAGTCCCCGCTGCTGGCCCGCTACGACCTGCAGCGGGCCGCCCGCGAGATGCGGCCCGGGCACCTCGCCCTGCGCGAGCCCACGATCTGGCGCTACCGCGAGGTGCTCCCGGTCGACGATCCCGACGCCCGCATCTCGCTGGGCGAGGGCATGACGCCACTGCTGGCCCTCCCCCGCCTCGGCCAGGCCGTCGGCCTGCCCCGCGTGTCGGTCAAGGAGGAGGGTGGCAACCCCACCGGCTCCTTCAAGGCCCGCGGCCTCGCGGTCGCCGTCTCGATGGCCAAGGCGCTGGGTGCGACCGACGTCTGCCTGCCGTCCGCGGGCAACGCGGGCAGCGCGCTGGCGGCCTACGCGGCGCGCGGCGGCCTGCGCGCGCACGTGTTCGTGCCGAAGGACATCAACCCGCTGTTCCTGATGGAGACCGCGGCCTTCGGGGCCGAGGTCGTCACGGTCGACGGGCTGATCACCGACGCCGGCAAGCTGTGCGCGACGCGGGCGAAAGAGAACGGCTGGTACGACTGCGCGACGCTGAAGGAGCCGTACCGGCTGGAGGGCAAGAAGACGCTCGGCTACGAGCTGGCCGAACAGCTCGGCTGGAAGCTGCCCGATGCGATCCTGTACCCGACCGGCGGCGGTACCGGCCTGCTCGGCATGTGGAAGGCCTTCGAGGAACTGGAGACGATGGGCTTCATCCCCGCCGGCGCCCGGCCCCGGATGTACGCGGTCCAGCCCGAGGGCTGCGCGCCGATCGTCAAGGCCTTCGCCGAGGGCCGTGACGACGCGCCGATGTGGGAGGGCGCCACGACCCTCGCCCACGGCCTGCGGGTGCCGAAGGCGATCGGCGACTTCATGATGCTGCGCACGCTGCGCGCCAGCCACGGCGCCGGCGTCACGGTCTCCGAGGCCGAGCTGATCCAGGGCGTCAAGGACGCGGCCCGCCACGAGGGGCTGTTCTTCTCGCCCGAGGGCGGCGCCTGCGTCGCCGCGCTGCGCAAGCTCAAGGCCTCCGGCCACCTCTCGGCCGACGACCACGTCGTCGTCTTCGACACCGGCACCGGCTACAAGTACTTCCACAACATGGAGCCGGCCTGGAACCAGGCGTGACGCAGCGGCTCTACCGCGACGACGCGTATCTGCTGGAGTTCGAGGCCGCGGTCGTGGCCCGGGTCCTCCACGAGGGCCGCCCGGCCGTCGTGCTCGACCGCACCGCGTTCTACCCCGAGGCCGGCGGTCAGCCGTGGGACCTGGGCTCGCTCGGGCCAGCGCAAGTCGTGGCGGTCGTCGACGGGCCCGAGGGCCCGCTTCACGTGATCGAGGGCAGCCTGCCCGAGGGCCGCGTGGTGGGCCGGGTCGACGGCGGCCGCCGCGAGGACCATCGCCAGCAGCACCACGGTCAGCACCTGCTGTCGCGCGCCTTCGTCGAGGTCGCGCGGGCGAAGACGGTCGCCTTCCACCTCGGCGCCGAAGAAGTCACGATCGACCTCGATCGCAGCGTCGACGAGACCGTGGTTGCCAGCGCCGAGGACGTCGCGAACGGCGCGGTGGCCCGGGCCCTGCCCGTCGTCGTGCGCGAGGTCAGCGCCAGCGAAGCCGAGACGCTCGGTCTCAAGGTTCCCGCGGACGCGGGCGACGCCGTGCGCCTCGTGGGCGCCGCGGGCTTCGACCTCCA
>JAMPXO010000104.1 GCA_023701125.1 Vicinamibacteria bacterium
ATCACCGCCGGGGCCGGGCCGATGTACTGCGGCTCGTGCCTGCGCGACAACGCGCTGGCCGCGGAGATGATGGCCCGCGGCCACGACGTCGACCTGCTGCCGATCTACACGCCGACCACCACCGACAGCCGCAACGTGTCCGACGGCCACGTGTTCTTCGGCGGCATCAGCGTCTACCTGCAGCAGCACGTGCCGCTGTTCCGCAAGACGCCGCGGGTGCTGGACCGGCTGTGGGACGCGCCGGCCGTGATCCGGGCCTTCGCGGGCGGCGGCGTGGCGGTCGACCCGAAGTTCCTGGGCGAGCTGACGGTGTCGACGCTGCGTGGCGAAGAGGGCTTCCAGCGCAAGGAGGTCCTGAAGCTGTGCGACCACCTGCGCCACGAGAAGCCGTTCGACCTGATCGTGTTGCCCAACTCGCTGCTGCTGGGCCTCGCGGGTCCGCTCCGCCGCGCGACCGGGCGACCGGTCGTCTGCACGCTGCAGGGCGAAGACCTGTTCCTCGACGGCCTCGGCGAGCCACACCGGCAGCAGGCGCTGGAGCTGATCGCGCGCGACGCCCAGGACGTCGACGCCTTCGTCTCCGTCTCCCACTACTACGCGGGGTTCATGGCCCGCTTCGCCGGGCTGCCCGCCGAGCGCATCCACGTCGTGCCGCTGGGCGTCGCCCTGGACGGCCACGCGCCGCCCGTGGGTGACCGCGCGCCGGGCCCGCCGCGGATCGGCTTCTTCGCCCGCATCGCGCCGGAGAAGGGCCTGCTGAAGCTGGCCGAGGCGTGGGTGACGCTGCGCCGCGAGCGCGGCTTCGGCCCGGCCCGGCTGCTGTCCGCCGGCTATCTGGCGCCGGAGCACCGCGGCTACCTCGAGCAGGTGAAGGCGACCTTGACCGCGGCCGGGTTGCAGGACGAGTTCGAGTACCGCGGCACGGTGTCGCGCGAGGACAAGCTGCGTTTCTTCCACGCGGTCGACGTGCTCGCCGTGCCGTCGCCCTACGCCGAGCCCAAGGGCCTGTACCTGCTGGAGGCGCTGGCCAGCGGGCTGCCCGTGATCTCGCCTGCTCACGGCGCGTTTCCCGAGGTGGTCGAGAAGACCGGCGGCGGCCGGCTGTTCCAGCCCGGCGACGCGGGCGACCTGGCGACCGCCATCGCGGAGGTCGCGGCGGATCTGCCTGCCTGGCGCGCGCGCGGCGCACAGGCCGCGGCGGTCGCCCGGGAGCACTACTCGGTCGCGCGCATGGCGGACGACGCGTCGGCGCTCTACGAAAGGGTGGTTGCGGCCTTCGCCCGCGGCCTTCGACTGACATGCTGAAGCTCGAGCGCGTGTCCAAGTCGTACCCCACGCCCGGCGGCGCGCTCAGCGTGCTGCAGGACGCCGACCTGACGCTCCACCGCGGCGAGGCCCTGTCGATCGTCGGCCCGTCCGGCGTCGGCAAGAGCACGTTGCTCTACGTCGCCGGCACGCTGGAGCCGCCCACCGCGGGCCGCGTCACGCTCGACGGCGCCGACCCCTTCGCCCTCGACGAGAAGGCGCTGGCGGCGTTCCGCAACCGCCACGTCGGCTTCGTGTTCCAGGATCACTGCCTGCTGCCGCAGTGCAGCGTGCTGGAGAACGTGCTGGTGCCGGCGCTGGTGGCGCCCGGCGGCCCCGCCGCGCACGAGGCGCGGGCCCGCGAGCTGCTGGCCGCGGTGGGACTCGACGCTCGGCTCGGCCACCGGCCTGCGGAGCTGTCAGGCGGCGAGAAGCAGCGGGTGGCGATCGCGCGCGCGCTGGTGCTGAAGCCGACCCTGCTGCTGGCGGACGAGCCGACCGGCAACCTCGACCCGGAGACGGCGCTGACGGTGGCGGACCTGCTGCTCGCCCTGCACGGACGCGAGAACACGATCCTGGTGGTGGTCACCCACAGCCCGGCGCTGGCGGCCCGGCTGCCGCGCCAGTCGAGGCTGGATCACGGCCGACTGATCGAGGTCAGCGGTTCTTGATGATCTGCTTGACGGTGTCCTGAGCCCGCTGCTCGTGGAACTCCTTCAGGATCTCGCGCACCCGCGGATGCTGCTGGGTGATGGCGTCGAGCGTCTTCTTGTCCAGCTCGAGCACCTCGACCGGGGTCGCCGCCACGATCGTCGCGGTGCGCGGCTTGCCGGTCAGCACCGAGATCTCGCCGAAGAACTCGCCCTCGGTGAATTCCTTCACCTTGAGGTAGTTCCCCTTCATGTCGCGGACGTAGACCTTGAGCATCCCGGTGCTGAGGATGAACATGCTGGCGCCGGGCGCGCCTTCGGCGACCAGGATGTCGCCGGGCTGGAACTCGAGCAGCTCGAGGCCACGCACGACGGCTTCCATCTCCGACGCCGACAGGCTCTCGAACAGCGGCGAGGTGACGGCCGCGGGCTTCTCGGGCTCGATCTCGGGGTCGGCGTTGACGAACTCGAGCCCCTCGTCGACCGTCGGCTCGAGCAGCGGTGCCGGATCGCCACTGCCCCCCATGCCGAGGTCGAACTCCGGCGCCGAGGAGTCGATCTCCTCGAAGCCGAACTCGGGCAGACCGGAGGGCCGCGCGGGCGCAGTCGGCGCCGAGGCGACCTTCTGCTGCACGAGGTGCGACATCCGCTCCTCGACGTCGCGGCGGCCCGGTTCGAGCTTGTCGATCCGCTTGAGGATCGCGATCGCCTTGGCCGTGAAGCCGTCGTTGGCGTGCTCGTCGGCGAGGCCGAGCAGGACGGGCACCGCCTCCTTGCCGCGGTTGGCCGCGATCAGCACGTCGGCGTGCTGGAGGCGCAGGCGCTGGTCCTTGGGCCGCCTCGACAGCTCGGCCTTGATGACCTCGAGCGCCTTGGGGTACTGCCTGCGCGTGATCAGGTCCTGAATGTCGCTCATGGCTCGGAACCGGCAGGCTACGCCGCGGTTCCGGACCGGTCAAGGGGCCGAGCGTGAGTTTCCTCACATCTGCGGGCCTGCGCTTTCACGCCCGTGCGCACGCCGCCGCGGTGTTGGGAGTCGCGATCGCGGTGGCCGCCCAGGGCGGGGCGCGACTGCTCGGCACGTCGGTGCAGGACAGCCTGCGCGCGCGCGCGCTGCTGTCGCTCGGCGAGGCGACCCACGTGCTCGAGTCGCCGCACTTCTTCCGCGAGGCGCTGGCGGCGGACCTGCAGGCCGCGCGGCCGGGTGCGCGGGCCACGGCGCCGCTGGTCGCGCTCGAGGCCGCCGTCGTGCAGGAGGGCAGCGGCCGCCGCGCCGCCCGTGTCGACGTCTTCGGCGTCGACGAGAGGTTCTTCGCGCTGCACGGCCGTGCGGCCGACGGCGTGCCCACGGGTCGCGAGGCGTGGGCCAGCGCCGCGCTGGCGCGGGAGCTGGCCGCGAACGCGGGCGACACCCTGCTCGCGCGGTTGCCCGTCACGGGCGACGTGTCCCAGGCGTCGCTGTTCGGGCGCAAGGAAGCGCTCGGCCCCGCGCTGCGGACGAGCCTCGCCCGCGTGCTCGAGCCGGCCGCGTTAGGGGCGTTCGGCCTGCGCCCGAGCCAACAAGATGCGCTGGTGCTGTTCGTGCCGCTCTCGCTCGTGCAGCGCAGCCTCGAGCGCCGCGAGCAGGCCAACGCGATCGTGGTCGCCGCGGAGCCCGACTGGAAGGGCGCCGAGGCGCTGGCCGCGGCGACGCGGTTGAGCGACCTCGGCCTGCGATTGCGCAGCGCCGACGACGGCGCGCTGTCGCTCGAGAACAGCGGCGGCTTCGTCTCCGATCCCGTGGCGGCGGCGGCGCTCGCGGCCGGGCGCGCGGCCGGCGCTCGCGCGGAGCGCGTGCTCACCTACCTCGCCAACCACCTCCGCGTCGGCGCCCGCAGCGTGCCGTACTCGCTGGTCGCGGCGCTCGACCCGCCGACCACGTCCGGGCTCGAGGCCCCCGCCGCGGATGCGCCGCCGCCGCTCGTGGTCAACGCCTGGACCGCGCGCGAGCTGGACGCGAAGCCGGGCGACACCGTGCTGATGGAATTCCTGCTGTGGAAGGAAGAGGGCCGGATCGAGACCGCGAGCGCGCAGTTTCGCCTCGCCGGCGTGGTGCCGCTGGCGGGCCCGCACGCGCGGGCCGATCTCGCCCCCGAGTACCCGGGCATCAGCGGCGCCGCCCACCTCTCCGACTGGGACCCGCCGTTCCCGCTCGACCTCGGCGCGATCCGGCCCCAGGACGAGGACTACTGGGACCAACATCGCGCGACGCCCAAGGCGTTCCTCGACCTGGCCACGGCGCAGCGGCTGTTCGGCCACCGCCTGGGTCGGCTGACGTCGATCCGCTTCACGTCCGCCGCGGCCGGCGCGCCGCTGGACGCCGCGGTGCTCGAGCGCCTGTTGCTGTCGCGACTGCCGCCGGCCCACCACGGCCTGCAGCTGCGCGCTGCCCGCGACGAGGCACTGCGGGCAGCCGCGGGCACCACCGACTTCGGCGAGTACTTCGGCTACTTCTCCTTCTTCGTGGTGCTGGCCGCGCTGCTGCTGGCGGGCCTGTTCTTCCGGCTCGGCGTCGAGCAGCGGCTGACGGAAGCCGGCCTGTTGCGCGCGGTCGGCTTCACCAGCGCCGCCGTGCGCCGCGCGTTCCTGACCGAAGCGGCGGTAGTGGCCGCGGTCGGAGCGGCGCTCGGGGCGCTGCTCGCCGTCGGCTGGGCGCGGCTGCTGCTGTACGGCCTCGGCACGTGGTGGATCGGCGCGGTCGGCACCCGCGACCTGGCGCTGTCGGTGGCCGCTCGCGATCTCGTGACCGCGGCGGTCGGCGGCTTCGGGGTCGCACTCGTGGCCGTCGGCCTCGCCCTGCGTGGCCTGGCGGGTGCACCCGTGCGCGGCCTGTTGCTGGGCGCGCTACCGGCCAGCGCGCAACGCACGGCCGCGGCCGTGCGCACCGCCCGCCTGCGCAATGGGCTGGCCCTCGCCGCCGTCACCTTGTCCGCGCTCTCCGTTGTCGGGGCGCTGCCGGCGGTCGCGGGCTTCTTCGGGGCGGGAGCATTGATGCTCGGCGCCGTGCTGACCGAGTTCCGACGCCGGCTGCTGGCCCACGCCGGTGACGTCGCGACGCCCGCCGGTCTCGGCCGCCGCGCCGCCGCGCTGGTGCCCGGCCGCAGCGTGCTGGCCGCCGCGCTGGTCGCCTTCGCCTCGTTCGTGCTGGTGGCGCTGGGTGCTTTCCAGCACGAGCCGGAAGCGTCGCGCGAGCGGCGCTCGGGCGGCGGCGGCTACCAGTTGCTGGCCGAGGCGGTGCGGCCGCTGGCCTGGGACCCGGCGACCGACGCGGGCCGCGAGGCGCTGGGGCTGGACGTGCCGGCGCTCGACGGCGTGCGCTTCGCGCGCTTCCGGCTGCTGCCGGGCGACGACGCCTCGTGTCTCAACCTGTACCGGCCGACGCGGCCGCGGGTGCTGGCGCCGGCGCCGGGTTTCGTCGACGAGGCCCGCTTCGACTTCGCCGCCTCGCTCGCTCGCACCGACGCGGAGCGGGAGAACCCGTGGCGGCTGCTCGACGCCGATCCGGAAGACGGCGCGGTGCCGGCGATCGGCGACCAGAACTCGATCCAGTACTCGTTGCACAAGTCGCTCGGCGACGTCGTCGAGCTGCCACGCGAGGGCGCGCCGCCGGTGCGGCTGCGGCTGGTCGGCAGCCTGCGCAAGAGCCTGTTCCAGGGCGAGCTGGTGATCGCGGAGCGCCACTTCCAGCGGCTGTTCCCCGAGGTCGACGGCTATCGGGTGCTGCTGGCCGAGACCCCGGAAGGTCGCGAGCAGGAGGCGCTCGGCGCGCTCGAGCAGCGGCTGTCGGGCGTCGGCCTCGACGCGACCCCGGTCCACGAGCGGCTGGCCGCGTTCCAGCGCGTCGAGAACACGTACCTCGCGGTCTTCCAGGCGCTGGGCGCGCTGGGCCTGCTGCTCGGCACGCTCGGCCTCGGCACCGTGCTGGTCCGCAACGTGATCGAGCGCCGCCGCGAGCTGGCGCTGCTGCGCGCTGCGGGCTACTCGCCCGCGGCCCTGGAGGCCGTGGTGCTGGCGGAGAACCGCCGCGTGCTGGCCTGGGGCCTGCTCGCGGGCACCGGCTCGGCGCTGCTGGCGGTGGCGCCGGAGGCCGTGCTGCGGGCCGCCCGCTTCCCGTGGCCGAGCCTCGGAGCCCTGCTGGCGGCTGTCGCGCTGTGCGGCTTCCTGTCCTCGCGGGCGGCGCTGCGCTACGTGCGGCGGCTGCCGCTGGTGGCGGCGCTCAAGGGCGACTGAGCTCCAGCGCCAGCGCCTCGCGGCGGTCGCGCAGATAGACGCGGGTGCCGACCACGGTCGGTACCGTCCACGCCGGGGCGGCGAGCAGCGACGCGCGGGCCTCGACCTCCAGCCGCTCGCTCGACGGGCGCGCCAGGACCAGCTCGCCGTCTTCGGTCAGCAGCAGCAGGCGTTCGCCGATGGCGACCAGGCTGGCGCGGGCCAGGCCGCGTTCGCGCCACAGCGTGCGGCCGCTGTCGAGGTCGAGCGCCAGCAGCGGCGCCGACGCGAAGTCGCCGGAGCTGGCGAACACGGTTCGCCCCAACCGCACCGCGTTGCCGAAGTGCACGCGCATGCGGTTGTGGGCCCACAGCAAGGCGGGTTCCAACCCGGCGTCGGTCCCATGGGGTTCGAGCCGCAGCGCGCGGCTGCCGCCACCGTAGCTCGACGAGACGAACACCGTGCCGTCTTCGGCCGCCAGCGGCATGCTGACGTTGAGCCCGAACTCGGCGGGGTGGGCGACGCTCCACAGCACCGCTCCGCTGGCCGCGTCGAAGCCGGCGACGGCGTCCCAGAAGAAGCCGATCACCTGCGGCCGGCCGGCCAGCGTCACGCACAGCGGCGACGCCGGCGAGTTGCGCCAGTCGCCCGCCCGCCACACCTCGCGCCCGTCCGTCTGGGCGAAGGCCACCAGCGCCTGGCCGGGGCCGCCGACGCTGACGATCACGGTGTCGCCGTGGGCGACCGGGCTGGCCGCGTAGCCGTTGACGCGCAACGTGCCGCCCCGGCCGGCGACGAGGTCGTGGTCCCACAGCGCCCGGCCGGTCGCCAGGTCGAGCGCGCGCAACCGGCCCGTGGCGCCGACGGCGAACACGCGGCCGGCGACGATCAGCGGTGTGGCGTGCGGACCCGGGCCGTTCTCCATCGAGTACTCGGCCGTGAACGGCGCGCTCCAGCGCGCCTCCCACAACGTGCGGCCGGTGGCGGCATCGAGGGCGAGCGCCACTTCTTCGTCGCCCTCGCGCAGCAGCGTGACCAGCTTGCCGTCGGCCGCCACGAAGGCGGAGAAGCCCTCGCCCAGCACGCGCCGCCACAGCACCCGCGGCCCGCCTTCGCCCCAGGCCGCGACGCCGGCGTCGGCGACGCGGAAGTCGCGCCCGGGCCCGCCCCACTGCGGCCACGCGGTGCCGTCGCCGGCGACGAGAAGCACCGCCAGCAGCCACGCGCTCACGGGCGCGTGAACAGCGCCGCGTCGAGAGCTGCGGGGCTGCCGATCTCGTCGAAGACGAGGGGCTGCGGCTGGCCGTCGCGCTGGCGGCCAAAGGGCGCCCACACCGCGCCGGTGGCGCGCCAGTCGAGCCACCACTCGGTCACGTCGGCGACGCGGCCTTCGGCCCCGCGGCCCTGGGCCCGGACACCCGCCGGCCGACCGCTCACGGCGTCGAGCAGCAGCGTCGCCGTGCGCTCGCCGAGGGCGACCTCCAGTCGACGCAGGGTGCGGCCGTCGTCCGCACGTTCTTCGCCGCGGTCGGCGGCGGCCAGCGCCCCGGGCTCGACGGCCAGCGCCCGCAGCAGCGCCGCCGGGGCCAGCTCTGCCTCGCGACGGAGGGCCGCCACCTGCGCGGAGCGGAGCGGGCGCGGGCCGCGTCCGGCGTCGACGAACGCCGTCTCGGGGCCGACCACCTCCACGATCCGGAACTGCGGAAACAGCCGCTCGAGGCGCAGCCGGCCGCTGAAGTCGACCGCGCGCAGGACGCCGCGGTCGCCGGCCCGGCCGTGCTCGCGCCAGGTGCCGATCGCGCGCCACGCCGCGGCGCCGCCGGTCGTGGCCAGCGCCTTCGCGGCCCAGGCTTCGCCGCCGGCGAGAGCCGCCGCGTCGACCGGCGCACGCGGGACCAATCGCTCCAGGTAGGCACCGGGCTCGGCGCGGAACGCGCGCTGGCAGTCGGGGGAACCGAACAGGTACAGGCGGCCGTCGTGGACGGCGTAGAGGTCCGGGTTGCCGAGCGTCGTGCCGCCCATGCGCGCGCACAGGCCACCCTGCTGCACGGCGTAGCGGCCGGGGTCGGCGTCGAAGCGGGTGCGCGTCGCGTCGCTCTCGAACAGGTACGTGAACCCGTCGTGGACGCGGGCCCGGGTCTCGTCTCCGTCGCGCTCGACACCCTCGGCGAGGCGCACGGGGTCGAGGCCGGTCAGGACCAGCGGCGGCTCGTCGGCGCGCACGCCGAGGGCGAAGATCGACAGCACCAGCAGACAAACGACCGGCGCACGTCCGGCGTTCGGCATTTCGGGGACTCCTCTCAGGCTTCGCGCAACGCGTGAAGGGGATCGACGCCGGTGACGCGGCGGGCGGGGAGCAGGCAGGCGACGAGCACCACCGCGAGGAACAACAGCGCCACCAACGCATAGGTGAGCGGATCGCTGCGACCGACGTCGAAGAGCAGTCGCTCCAGCGCCTGCGAGGCGAACAGGGCGCCGCACAGACCCAGAGCGAGACCGATCACCGCCAGCCGCAGGTGCTCACGCAGGACCAGCCCGAGAACCTGGGCGGGCCGGGCCCCGAGCGCGAGACGCACGCCCATCTCGCGGGTGCGGGCCGAGACCGAGTACGCCGTCAAGCCGCCGATGCCCGCGGCCGAGACGCCCAGGGCCAGGGCCGCGAACAGCCCGAGCAACGTGGCCACCACGCGGGCGGGTGCCAGCGACTCGCGCCGGACCTCGTCGAGCGTGCGCACGGCGGCCACCGGCTGGGTCGGGTCGAGCCCGTGCACCGCCGCCACCAGGGGCTGGCGCAGGGCCTCGGCGTCCTGCTGCGCCTTGACGAAGATCGAGGCGTCGAGCAGCGGCTGCTGGGCGAGGGGCAGGTAGAAGGCCGGCGTCGCGTCGTCTGCGAGGCGGTACTGCCGCACGTCACCGACGACGCCGACCACCTCGACCCACGGTGCACTTTCGGCGTCGAACCGGAAGCGGCGACCGAGCGGGTCCTGGCCCGGCCACTCGCGCTGCGCCAGCGCCTCGTTGACAAGGGCGACCTGTGGCGCGTCGGCCCGGTCGGTGTCCGCCAAGCCGCGACCGCGCACCAGCGGGACGCCCAGCGTCTGGAAGTAGCCGGGGCTGGCGACGCGGATGTCCGCTCGCGGCAGCGGCGCGTTCTCGGCCACGTCGCGGCCCTCGACCCGGAAGCGGCCGTCGAACTGGAAGGTCTGGTTGAGAGGCACCGCCTGCGAGACCGCCACCGCTGTCACGCCAGGCAGCTCGCGCAGCTTCATCAGCAGCCGCTCGTGGAAGGCGAGGCGGCTTGGGCCGTCGGTGTACTTGGTCCAGTCGAGCGACAGCCGGGCCGTGACCACGTTGTCGGAGGTGAAGCCGGGCACCACGCCCTCCAGCCGCGCCAGGCTCTTCAAGAGCAGCCCCGCGCCGACCAGCACCACGAACGCGAAGGCGAGTTGCGCGACCACCAGGCCGGCGCGTGCGCGCACGCTGCCCGGGGCTGCGCTGCCGTTGCGGCCGTCCTGCTTGAGCGCCGCCGCGACGTCGGGGGCCAGCGCGAACGCGGGGACGGCCGCCATCGCCAGCGTCGTCAGCAGCACCAGCAGCGCCGCCCAGCCGACCAGCGCCAGGTCGAAGCCGAGTTCCGCGCCGCGAGGCGTGAAGCCGGCGACCCAGCCGGCGAGGAGTTGGTGACCGAGCGCACCCAGCGCCAGGCCCGCCAAGCCGCCGACGCTCGACAGCATCAGCGCCTCGACCAGCAACTCGCGGAACAGCCGCAGGCGACCGGCACCGAGGGCCGCGCGCACCGCCAGCTCGCGCTCGCGCCGCAGCAGCCGGGCGAGCATCAGGTTGGCGGCGTTGCCGCAGGCCACCAGCAACACCAGGCTGGCGGTGGCGAGCAGCACCAGCAGCGGCGTACGGGCGTCGGCGGTCAGCTCGTCGGCCAGCGGCACGAGGCGCGCGCGCAGGCCGCGGCGCGCGGGATAGGTGTCGGGATGGTCGCGGACCATCGAACCGGCGACCGCGTCGAGCTCGGCCTGGGCGGCCTTGTGGCCGACCTCGGGGCGCAGCCGGCCGAGCACCAGCAGCATGCGGGCATCGCGCCGGGTCTGCACGCCCTCGCGGTTACGAAACGGGCAGGCGGAGACCGGCATCCACACGTCGTTGTCGTCGGGCCAGGCCGGACCCGGCGGCAGCACGCCGACCACGCGGTGCTTGTGGTCGTTCATCTCGACGAAGCGGCCGATCACGTCCGCGTCGGCGCCGAGTTCGCGGCGCCAGAAGCGGTCGGAGAGCAGCAGCACCGGTTCGGCGGCGGGTCCCTGGTCGTCGGTCTGGAAGCCACGGCCCTCCTGCACGCGAACGCCGAGCAGGTCGAAGAAGTGGGCGGAGACGACTCCCGTCTGGACCCGCCGCGGCTCGCCGAAGCCAAGCAGGCCGAACGCCATCGAGTGGTACTCGGCGAGATCCTCGAAGCTGGCGGCGCGGGCCTTGTAGTCGGCCATCTCGGTCGGCGAGACGCCGATCTCGGCCTGGCCCGAGTTCGGCTCCGCCTGCACCAGGCGCACCAGCTCCGCCGCGCCGGGGAATGGGAGGGGCTTGATCAGCACGCCGTGCACGACGCTGAAGATGGCGCTGTTGGCGCCGAGGCCGAGGGCGAGGGTCAGCACTACCGCTCCGACGTAGCCCGGGCTGCCGCGCAGCGAGCGCCAGGCGCGCCGGAAATCCCCCCCGAGGTCGAACAGCGGCGACACCCGGCGGCGATCGCGACACTCCTCCTTGACGGCATCGACGCTGCCGAAGGCGAGCAAGGCGCGGCGGCGGGCCTCGGCAGTGCCAAGGCCGCGCGCGCGGTTCTGCTCGTACTCCATCTCGAGGTGGGCTCGCAGCTCGGCGTCCATCTCGCGTTCGACCGTGCTGCGCTCGAACAACGGCCGCAGCACGCGACCCAGGAAGCCGCGCTTCACGCGAGACCCAGCACGCGGTCGACCGCGGCCGACAGCCGCTCCCAGCTGGCCGTGTCGGCGGCGAGGCGTTCGCGGCCCGCGCGGGTCAGGCGATAGAACTTCGCGCGCCGGTTGTTCTCGCTCTGGCCCCACTCGGCGGCGATCAGGCCGTCCTCCTCGAGCCGGTACAGGGCGGGATAGAGCGAGCCCTGGCCGACCTGGAGCACGTCCTCGGACACCTGCTGGATGCGCTGGGCGATACCCCAGCCGTGGTTCTCGCCCTGCGACAGCGTGCGCAGGATGAGCGCGTCGAGCGTGCCCTGCAGCAGGTCGGTCCGCGGGTCGGCCATGGCTCCCTCTTTCCCCTGGATGTTCGACAGGAAGCTCGGCCCGCTCCTGTCGACTGTCAAGGGGAGAGTCGCCCGGCGACGTTTCTTTGCAGTTTTTCCGTCCATCGCGGTGGACGCCCGGTGCTAGCCTCGGCCACTTTCTTTCGTGGAGGCTCTCGAACGATGAACGCAGGTCTTGCCCGCCGTACTGCACTCGCCATGGCCCTGTGCGCTCCCGTTGCGCTGGCCCAGACCGACTGGTCCAAGGTGGAGATGAAGACCACTGCCCTGGCTCCGGGGTTGCACATGATCGCCGGCGCGGGCGGCAATCTCGCCGTCAGCTCAGGCCCCGACGGCGTGTTCCTGATCGACGACCAGTACGCGCCGCTGTCCGACAAGATCAAGGCGGCGGTGGCGGCGATCTCGCCGCAGCCGATCCGCTTCGTGCTCAACACCCACTGGCACGGCGACCACACCGGCGGCAACGAGAACCTGGGCAAGGCGGGCACGCTGGTCGTCGCCCACGACAACGTCCGCCAGCGGATGAGCGTCGAGCAGTTCAACAAGCTGTGGAACCGCACGACGCCGCCGTCGCCGGCCGGCGCGCTGCCGGTCGTGACCTTCGACGCGAGCGTCACCTTCCACTTGAATGGCGAGACGATCCACGCGTTCCACGTCGACCCCGCCCACACCGACGGCGACTCGATCGTGCACTTCCGCGCCGCGGACGTGATCCACATGGGCGACGTCTTCTTCAACGGGACCTACCCGTTCGTCGACCTGTCCTCGGGCGGCTCGGTGTCGGGCACGATCGCCGCCGGCGAGAGGGTGCTGGCGATGGCAGGCGCGCAGACGAAGATCGTGGCCGGCCACGGCCCGCTGGCGGGCAAGGCCGACCTCGAGCGCTACGTCGCGATGCTGAAGGGCGCCGTGGCGAAGGTCGGGGCGCTGATCCAGGCGGGCCAGGCCCGCGAGGCGGTGATCGCGGCCAAGCCGCTCGCCGAGTGGGACGCGGCGTGGGGCGGCGGCTTCATCAAGCCGGACATCTTCACGGGCATCGTCTACGACTCGCTGAAGGACGGGAAATAGGAATCGCCGCCGGATTCACTCCGGCGGCGGAACCCCGCCCGGGGTGCGGGGGCGGAGCCGCGTCCGTTCGCGGCGTGAGCCCCCGCGGGACCGTCGCCGGATTCACTCCGGCGGCGGAACCCCGATGGGCCTCAGCATGCCGTAGCGGAGGATGTCGGCGATCTCGCCGAGCACAGCGTCCGAGTCCTTGCCGAAGTGGTTGGGGACCCGGAACACGATCTCGACCGCGAAGTAGTGCAGCAGGAAGCGGGTCGCCAGCATGATCGCGGAGACCGACGAAACCCCGGGCCGCAGCCGCTTCTCGAGCGCCTCGCGGCCCGGGTGGGCCGCCAGGAAGGCGTCGAAGCGGCTGGCCATGTCGGCGTAGAAGCGCTGGATGTGGACGCCGTCGAACTCGACGACGTCGACGTAGATGAGGGCGATGTAGCGGTCGTACTTGCGCACGCTCTCGCGCGCCGCGCGACCCAGCTGGGTCAGGTTGTCGGGGAAGTTGCCCTCGGCCAGCGCCTGGTTCAGCGGGTGGTCCGGCCTGGCGAGCGCCGTCCAGTAGTCGTCGAGCAGCGCCCGGAACAGCGTCTCCTTGTCGGGGAACTGGTAGTAGACGGCCCCGGTCGAGACCTTGGCGGCCTCCGCGATGTCGCGGATGTTGGTGCCGTGATAGCCCTGGTGCGAGAACAGGTCGAGCGCCGCCTCCAGGATCGCGGCCCGGCTCTCCACCGAGCGCTGCTGCTGTCGGCGCGGCTTCTGCTTCGGCGCCAGCCGGCGGTCGACTCGCGCCGCAGCCTTGCGCGCCGCGCTCACGGCATCACCGGGGACGTGGCGGCAGCCGGCGCGGCCGGGGTCGGTGGCGACGACAACGCCTTCGACACCGCCGCCACCAGCGCCTGCGGGCACTCGCGCTGCGGCACGTGGCCGCAGCCGGGCAGGGTGACGAGGCGGGCGGCGGGCAGCTGCTTCGCGACGCCCTCCGCGTAGGCCACGGTCATGTAACGGTCCGCTTCGCCCCACACCAGCGTCACCGGCGTCGCGAAGGCGGCGAGGTTGCCCTCCAGCGACAGGTCGATCGGCTGCTGCAGCAGCCGCGCCAGCGGGCTGGTCGGCGCCCGCCGCACGAGATCGTCGAGCACGTAGTCGGGCACCCGCGGCGACTGCGGCGCCGTCAATGCCTCGATCGCCGCCCGTGCCTCCTCGCGCGTCTTCGGCAGCAGCGAGACCTGCGCGCCCGGCGCCGCCTGGACCGCGGCGCCGTTGAGCAGGATCACGTGGTCGACGCGCTCGGGGTGGCGGGCGGCGTACAGCATCGCGAGGTAGCCGCCGAGCGAGTTGCCGACGATCCGCACCCGTTCGCCCGGCGCGGTTGCCTCGATCACCCGCTCGACCCCGGTCAACAGGTCGGCCACCGCCAGCGAACCGTCCGCGGGTCCGCTCTCGCCGTGGCCCGCGAGGTCGACGGCGACCAGGCGGTTGCCGGTGAGGAGCGGCTTCGCGACCAGCGCCCAGGCCCCGGCCTGATCGTTGGCGCCGTGCAACAGCACCAGCGTGGCGCCGCTGCCGCCGTGCCAGTAGACGAGCGGCCCGCGCGGGCCGGCGGTCACCGCCCGGGTCAGGCCCGCGCTCTGCAGGCCCGCCCGCCCCAGCTTCTCGAACCACCAGAACGGCGCGCGCCAGAACGAGCCGGCGACCGCGACGGCGGCGAGCACCACGAGGCCGACCGCGGCCAGCAGGATTCGCTTCACGCAGGCACCTCCCAGCCCGCCAGCGACTTCGCGCGAGCCAGCCGCAGCATCGCACCGAAGAACACGTCGGGCTTCTCGATGTAGACCACGTGGCCGCAGTCCGGCACCTCGTGGAAGCGGGTGTGGGGCAGGATGCCCGCGATCTTCTTCTGCACCGCGGGCGGAATCGTGCGGTCTTCGGCGCCCGCGAGCAACAGGGTCGGGGTCGGGATCGCGCGGTAGCCGGGCCGGTTCGCGTCGAGTTCGGCGAAGAACGGGTCCTGGGCCAGCGTCAGCCGCACCAGCGCGTGGACCTGGTCCTTCCAGCGGGTGAAGAAGCTCTCCCGCATCCGCGGCAGCTTGTCCTTGATCACCCGCACGAAGCTCTCACCGAAGATCTTCTCGTACAGGTAGTAGCTGTAGATCTCGAACGCCTGCGGCCCGCTGCGGTAGAAGAGCAGCGAAACCTCCTGGTACATCGCGAACAGCTCCTCGTGGCTGAGCAGGATGCCGGACACGGTCAGCGTGTGCAGCCGCGAGTGGTAGAGGCGGGCGAAGTCGAGGGCGACGAAGCCGCCGTACGAGATGCCCATCAGGTGCACGCGCTCGATGCGGTCGAGGTCGAGGATCAGAGCCAGCGCGTCGCAGAAGTGCGGGATGAGGTACGGCACGTCGTGCTTGCTGGACTGGCCCTGGCCCGGGTAGTCCCACAACAAGACGTCGTACTCCGGCAGCAGGCGGGGCAGGAAGCCGGCCCACGCGCCGGTGTGCATGCCGACGCCGTTGCAGAGCACGAACGTCTCGCGCTCCCCGCGGCCGAAGCGCTCCCAGTGGACGTCGTGACCGTGCACGGAGACGGAGCCCTGGGAGTCGGGGGTTTGGGGGCGGAGGAGCTCCGTTTGCGACGGAGCCCCCATGGGACCGGCGACGGGTTCACCCCGTCGTCGGAACCCGTCGGGGACGGGCGCGTCGCTGGCCATCGCGCGGGCGCTACGAGGCCGGCGCCAGCACGGTGCAGACCGAGGCGCAGATCGGTCCGCCGATGTTGAACGTGGCGGCCGCGCGGGCGTTCTTCACCTGCAGCGGGGCCGGCACCTTGCCGAGCAACTGCCAGGCGCTCCAGCCGATCATCGCGACGCCGGTCGCGCCGACCGGGTGGCCCTTGGCGATCAGGCCGCCCGAGGTGTTGATCCCGCACTCTCCGTCGGGCGCCGCCTTGCCGTCCACCCAGTAGCGGGCGCCGCCGCCGTACTCGGCCTTGCCGATCACCTCGGTGCCGATCGCGCCCATCACGGTGAAGCAGTCGTGCAGCTCGGCGACGTTGACGTCCTTCGCGGAAAGGCCAGCCATCGTGTAGGCGTTCTGCATCGCGCGGTAGGCGCCCGCCGGGCGCAGCACGTCGCGGCCCGCCTTCTTCAGCGGGTCCGTCGCCTGGGCGAAGCCGCGCAGCGCGACGCAGTCCTGCTTCTTCACGCCCAGCCGGGCCAGGCCCTCTTCGGTGGCGACGAGCAGGGCGGCGTAGCCGTCGGTGATCTGGGAGCAGTCGAAGGTCTTGAGCTTCAGGCCCTCGACCACGTAGCGGTTGATGCCCTCGATCGTGCACGCCTTCTTCGCGTCGAGTTCCACCTCGCGCATCTGCGCCAGCGGGTTGTGGCGGGCGTTGCGGTACTCCTGCACGGCGATCGCGGCCAGGTCCTCCTCGGTCGCACCGTGGGCCTTCAAGTACTCGTCCATCACCTCCGCGAAGATGTGCGGGAAGACGAACACCTTGCCCGCCCGCTCGTCGGGGTGGGAGAAGTAGCCGAGCACCTTGCCGATCAGCTTGCCGTCCATCTTGCCAACGGCGTCGCGCATCTTCTCGTAGCCGACGGCGAGGCCGACCTCGCCCTGGCCGCACAGCAGCTTGTGGGCGACCGACAGCACCGCCTGGCCGCCCGAGGCGCAGGCGTTCTCGACCGACTCGATCGGCTTGCCCCCGAGGCCCGGGACGTCGGCGACCAGGCCCGCCAGCAGGCCCTGCTCGTTGAGCGTGAAGTTGCAGGCGGCGGCGATCGAGGCGACGTCGACCGCGGCGGCGGGCGCTTTCACTTCGCCCAGCACGCCCGCGACGGCGCGCTCGACGATCTGCGGCACGGTCAGGTCCATCAGCTTGCCGAACGGGGACTGGTGGTAGGCGGCGATGTAGAGGGGCTTCATGCTTTCGCTCCGTTGTCTGCGGCGGCGACGAAGTCGGCGAGCAGGGCCGCGAGAAGCTGCGGTTGCTCGACGACCAGGGCGTGGCCGCTGCCTTCGACGATCTCGAGCTGGGCGCGGGTGAGTTCGGCCAGCGCACGCGAATGCTCGAGGGGGAACACGGCGTCGGCGGCGGCGCCGACGACCAGGGTGGGGGCGCGCACGGCGCGCAAGTGGGGCGCGGGGTCGAACGCGAGCAGGGCGCCGAACAGGCCGACCAGGCCCTCGAACCAGACCCGCGGCAGCCGGTCCGCGGCGGCGCGGCGAGCCGCCAGCAGCTCGGCGTTGCGCTGCCGGTAGGGCTCCGAGTAGGCGAACGCGACCAGGCCGTCGAATACCTCGCGCGCCGCGGCCACCTCTCCGCGGGCCGCGCCCGCGGCAGCCTCGCGCAGCTTCACGCTGGCCTCGTGCATCTCGGGGGTGAGCACCTCGGACGTGGTGACCAGGCTGAGGCTGCGCACCCGGTCCGGGTGACGAGCCGCCAGCGCCATCGCGACGAAAGCCCCGTACGACGTGCCGGCCACGTGGACGGACGGCAGGCCGACGTGATCGAGCAACGCGGCGACGTCGTCCGCGTGCTCCTCGATCGTCGCCGGCGGCGGCAGCGGGCACAACAACTGGCCGCGCAGGTCGCAACGCAGGACGCGCAGCTGGGCCAGGCCCGCCATCACGGGCTCCCAGGCCGCCATCGACATCGCCCCGCCGTTGAGGAGCAGGAGCCCGTCGGTGTGCGGGGCGTCCGCGGGCCCGTCGAAGCGGTGCGGCAGCGTTGCGCTCATGCCGGCTCCCGCGCCCACAGCGCGACCAGGTCCGGCTTGACCACCTTGCCGTAGGGGGTGCGCGGCAAGGCGTCGACGAAGCGCCAGTGCTTCGGCACCTTGTAGCGGGCGAGGCGACCGTCGAGGTGGGCGTCGAGCGCCTCGGGCCCGACGGCAGCGCCCGGGCGGCGCACGACGTACGCGCAGCCGACCTCGCCCCAGGTCTCGTGCGGTACGCCGATCACCGCCGCGTCGGCGACCTCGGGGTGCAACAGCAACTCGCCCTCGATCTCGGCGGGGTAGACGTTGACGCCGCCGCTGATGAACATGTCCTTGCGGCGGCCGGCGATCGTGTAGAAGCCCTCGCTGTCGCGGCGGGCGAGGTCGCCGGTGTGGAAGAAGCCCTCCGCGTCGAGCGCGGCCGCGGTCGCCGCCGGGTCGTACCAGTAGCCCTGGCACACGTGCGGTCCGCGCAGCAGGAGTTCGCCGACCTCGCCGACGGGAACGTCGCGACCTTCGCCGTCGATCAGCCGGGCTTCGGTGTACAGCAGCGGCTTGCCGATCGAGCCCTTCTTGCGCTCCGACTCGGCGACGGTCATCGCGAAGCAGTTGACGCCGACCTCGGTCAGGCCGTAGCCCTGCTTGAAGACGACGCCGCGGCGCTGGTAGGTCTCGATGATCCATTCCGGCAGGGGCGCTCCGCCGCTCATCAACGCGCGCACCGACGACAGGTCCGCGCCGGCGAACTCCGGCGCCTCGGCCAGCAGCTTCCAGATCGTCGGCACGCCGAGCACGACGGTGCAGCGCTCGCGGCCGATCGTCGCCCAGATCTCGGCGGGGTCGAAGCCCGCGTGCAGCACGATCGTGCCGCCGACGACGAAGATCGGCAGCAGGAACGCGCCGAGCGCGCCCGCGTGGTAGAGCGGGGTGAAGATCGGGCTGACGTCGTCGTCGCGCAGGCCCCAGCAGGCGACGGTGTTGTAGCCGTTCCACGCCACCATCCGGTGCGGCACCCGCACGCCCTTGGGCTTGCCGGTGGTGCCGCTCGTGTAGAGCAGGAACAGCACGTCCTCGGGGTCGCA
>JAMPXO010000105.1 GCA_023701125.1 Vicinamibacteria bacterium
CCGAGCGTCGGCCACGTCCCCTTGTACGGCCGGATCATGCTTCTCCCCGCTCCCCGCGCGGCTGATGTGGCCCGCGCCGGAAACTCTGGAGTTTAGCAGGGCCGGGACGCGGCTTCTGCTATCCTCCCCAGCCCGCGGAATCGGCGGGTCCAGTGGAGGGAGTGCGGGCGGCGATGCAGTTGAACGTGACGGAGCTCCGGCGCGGGGCGATCCTCGAAGAGAACGGCGACCCCTGGCAGGTGGTGGAGTCCCAGAACCACATGCCCTCGGCGCGCGGCGCCGCGATGATGGTCAAGGCCAAGGTCAAGAACCTGCGCACGGGCCAGATGCTGGCCAAGAGCTGGCGCGGCGGCGAGACCGTCACCGAGGCCGAGGTCGACTACCGCAACGTCCAGTTCCTCTACCGCCAGGCCGACGACTACGCGTTCATGGACCTCGCCAGCTACGACCAGTTCACGCTGCCCGGCGAGACGGTCGGCGACGACGGCGGCTTCCTGCTCGAGAACCTCGAGATCCAGGCGGTGTCGTTCAAGGACAAGATCATCGCCCTCAAGCTGCCGATGACGGTCGACCTCGAGGTCAAGGACACCAGCCCCGTGATCAAGGGCGCGACGGCCCAGGCCCAGCTCAAGCCGGCGACGGTGGAGACGGGGCTCGTGGTCCAGGTCCCGAGCTACATCGAGTCGGGCGAGAAGATCCGCGTCGACACCCGCGACGGCCGCTTCGTGGAGCGCGCGAAGTAGGGCCTCTTCGGCTCGGGGCGAGTCGTCCGCAGGTCGCGCCGTCGTCTCGGGACCGGCCATAATCCGCGGAAGATGCCCAGGCCCGCCGAACTCGCCGCTGCCTTGCAGGGCGCGCTGGCGCGCGCGCCCGACGACGTGCTGGCCGTGTACCTCTACGGTAGCCGGGCGCGAGGTACGGCTCGGCCCGACAGCGATCTCGACCTCGGCGTGCTGCTGAAGGCGCCGCCGGAGCCGCGGCTCCGGGACGCCGCGCGCCGCGTCGAGGCCCTCATCGAGCCGCTCGCAGGAGTGAGCGTCGAGGCCGTGATCCTGAACACGGCGTCGGCGGACCTCGTCCACCGGGTGATGCGCGACGGCGTGCTGGTGCTCGATCGCGACAAGGCCGCACGCCTGAGCTTCGAGGTCCGCGCGCGAAACGAGTACTTCGACCTGGAGCCCGTCCGCCGGCCGGAGACCGCCCGCGTGACCGACGCGGCCCTCGTCGCCAAGCACCTGGCGCTGATCGAGACCTCGTCACGCAACTGCGCACCCTCGCCCGCCCCGAGTTGCTGCGCTCTGACGTGCGCGAGGAGCGCTTCGTCGAGCACACGCTCCAGATCGCGATCCAGGCCGCTCTCGACGTGGCCTCGCACATCGTGTCGGACGACCGGCTCGGGGAACCGGAGACGAACCGCGGCCTGTTCGACCTGCTCGCGCGAGCGGGCCGCCTCGACCGAGCGCTCGCGGAGACCCTTGGCGACATGGCGGGGTTCCGCAACGTCGTCGTCCATGGCTACGGGGACGTCGACCTCGGCATCGTCGAGGACGTGCTCCGAAACCACCTCGACGATCTGCTGGCCTTCGTCGCAGCGATCCGTCGGGGCTGACGTCGCCGGCCGTTCGACCCTCGCGCTTCAGGCGTCCAGGATCACCGCGCCGGGCTCGAAATCGATCGTCGCGCCGGCGGCGGTCGCGGCTTCTTGCAGCGCCTCGCGCAGGATGCGCCTCTCGTCCGGGCCGTGCTGCAGGCGGCGCATCAGGCCCTCGCCCGTGCGGTCGCCGATCGCCAGCGTGAGCTTGAGACCGCGGCGCTTGCACAGCAGCTTGCGGCCGTCCTCCAGCGTCAGCTTGAACGGCTTGAGGTAGACGTCGGCGTAGTTGATGCCGATGCCCGAACCGTCCTTCAGGTGCGAGCCCAGGTGCTGCTCGGCGGCGGCCTCGTCGATCGTGATCCTGACCTGCATCTCCTAGGCTCCCCACTCCGAGTCCCGGCGCCGCGTGAGCGCGTCGCCGGGCTCCGCGGGGGCTACGTCGGACAGCGCACCCTCCTCCGCCCCCGCACCCCCACGTCTGTTCCAGCCGTCCAGCCCGGCGCGCAGGCGGGCGATGTGGGCCGGCGTGCTGCCGCAGCAGCCGCCGACGATGCGCACGCCCGCCGCCAGCAACTCGGGCAGGCCGGCCGCCATCTGCTCGGCGCTCTGCTTGTAGAGGACCTGCAGGTTCTCCAGCACCGGCTGGCCCGCGTTCGGCTGCGCCATCACCGGCAGGCCGCAGGTCGCGCGGTAGCGGCGCACGATCGTCGCCGCCATCGGCATGTCGACGCCGGTACCGCAGTTGAGCGCGGCGACGTCGGCGCCATGGGCGACCAGGAACTCCGCCGCAACCTCGGGGCTGATTCCCATCATGGTGCGCACGTCGTCCTCGTCGAGCATCTTGTCGAACGCGATCGAGCCGATCACGACCTTCGCTCCGGCCTCGCGGGCAGCGGCAATGGCGATCTCCAGCTCCTCGAGCGCCGTCTGGGTCTCGACGATGACGGCGTCGGCGCCGCCCGCGACCAGCGCCTGCGCCTGCTCGCGGAACGC
Organism: Vicinamibacteria bacterium; assembly: GCA_023701125.1. GTDB lineage: Bacteria > Acidobacteriota > Vicinamibacteria > Fen-336 > Fen-336 > WYBL01. The sequence goes on from JAMPXO010000105.1 coordinate 2,588, forward strand.
CGCCTCCACGGTGGCGCGCGCGATCTCGCCGTACGGCTCCATCAGCCCGCCGAACGGCCCGATGTCGCCGAGCACGAAGCCGGCGCGACCGTCGAACGCAGCCCGCGCCAGCTCCGCTCCCGCGCGATTGATCGCGGCCACGCGGTCGCCTTCGCCGTGGCGCTCCAGCATCACGCGGCTGGCGCCGAACGTGTTGGTGATCAGGCAGTCGGAGCCCGCCGCCACGTACGCGCGCTGGATCGCCAGCACGCGTTCCGGGTGGTCGAGGTTCCAGGCTTCGCCGCAGCCGCCGGACTCGAGGCCCGCCTGCTGCAACTGCGTCCCCATCGCCCCGTCGCCCAGCAGCACCCGCTCCGCAATGGCCTTCAGCAAGTCGTTCATGCGGCTCCTCGATACGGCGCGCGGCGGAACGCGCAGGGTTGCAGGTCACAGCCACGACAAGCGTCGCGAGGGCTGACCGAAGCGGCACTTCCCGTCCGCGTCGCCACGCCGACCACAGCCAGCAGCGAGGCCTTCGGCGCCAATTGCCCGGACGCGTGCAGGGTCACGGGGCCGAGCGACGCCGCGCCCGCGGAAAGCAGCCCCCACAGCGGTCCCTGCGCCTCGAGTTCCCAGCCGCCGCAGCCCGGCGACAGGTGTGGCAGCAGGGTCTCGCCGCGGGCCTCGGCCTGCCGGCACAGCGCGACGACGCTCGCACGCAACAGCTCCTCCGCGACCGCGACGCCGAAGCGCTCGAGGAAGAACCCGTCGTCGGGACGGTCGTCGGCCCAGGCCTCGGCGCTGGCCGCATCGACCTCCGGACCCGCGCTGGCGAGCACGGCCGTCACGCGGGTCGCGCTCGCCCCGCGCAGGCGCCCGGCCAGTTCCGCCCCGGGCAGCACACCGCCACCGTGGAGGTCCACGCCGTCGTCCGACACGCGGGCGATCTCACCCACCCGGGCCAGCGCGACGGGCCGGCCACTCGCGGCGTACCAGGCGCGGGCGGCCTCGGCCCGCTCGCGCAGCGGTCCATCGGCGAGCCGCGCTCGCGGCAGCAGCAGCAGCCGTGCGTACTCGGCGTCCGAGACCCGCGCCGCCATGGCCGCGGCCGTCGGCGACAGGTCGCAAAGCGGGTTCACGCGGGCACCGCGCCCCACGGCTCGAACTGGCAGCCGTCGACGAACACGTCGAAGAACGACGGCGCGCTCTCCAGCCGCACGTGCTCGACGCGCTTCACGGCGTCCTCCAGGAAGCGCCGGCGCGACAGCGACAACAGCGCCTGCGACGCGCCCTCGAGCGCGGCGTTGCCGACCTGGGCGACGCGCGCCAGCGGCAACTGGGGGATCAGCCCGATCCGCATCGCGGCCGTCGGATCCAGGTGGCGGGCGAACCCGCCCGCGAGATACAGCGTCTCGACCTGGTCGAGGCTCGCGCCGAACGCCTCCAGCACCAGCCGCAGGCCGGCCACGTTCGCGCCCTTGGCCTGGGCCAGCTCGTTGACGTCGGCCTCGGCGACGAACACCCGGCCCGACGCGTCCAGGTCGATTCGGTGCTCGTCGTGATCGAAGCGGCCCTGGGCGTTCATGCGACCGGTCCGCGACAGCTCCGACAGCAGGTCGACCAGGCCCGAGCCGCAGATGCCCACGGGTTCCGGCGCCGGCATGAACCCGCCGCCGGTCCCATGGGGGCTCCCCCCAGGGCGCCCCGCACCGATGACCTGGACCGCGAAGGAGCCGTCGGGGCGCAATGCGACGCGCTCGATCGCGCCATCGAGGGCCGGCATCCCGCAGGCGACCCCGCCGCCCTCGAACGCCGGGCCCGCCGGGCAGGAGGCCGCGAGCAGGCGATGACGGTTACCGACCAGCACCTCCGTGTTGGTGCCGATGTCGAGCACCGCGCACAGCGCCTCGCGCTCGGCGAGGCCCGTGGCGAGCAGGCAGGCCGCCGCGTCGGCGCCGACGTGGCTGCCGATCAGCGGCAGGCCGTAGACGCGGGCCTCGGGGTGCACCGGCAGCCGCAGCCGCTTCGCCACGGTGGCCAGCGCGGTGCTCTCGCGACGGCCGTCGCGGAGCTCCTCCTCGGTGTGCGAGCGATAGGGCAGCACGCCGATCGAGCCGACGTCGAGGCCGAAGAACAGGTCGCGCATCGTCGGGTTGCCGACGACCACGACCTCGAAAATGCGATGCGGGTCGCACGGCAGCGCCTCGATCGCGCGGCCGAGGTAGCCGAGCAGCGTGCGCTGCAACAGGCGCCCCGGGTGTTCGCCGTCGTAGCGGATGCGGGCCATCACCTCGGAGCCGCCGAAGCGCTGCGGGTTCTCGAACGACTGCGTGGCGAGCCGCGCGCCGGTCCCGAGGTCGTGGAGCCGCACGGCGACCGTGGTGGTGCCGACGTCGATCGCCAGCCCCAGCAGCGGTCCCGGGCCGGTCGCGATCGGGACGCCGTCGAGCAACACGGTGTCGCCCGCGCGCGTCACCGCCGGCTCGAGCGGGAACGCCACGTCGAGGCCAAGGCTCTCGGTCTCCACCCGCAGCGTGCCGCGGCGCAGCGTGTGGCAGCGGATCTCGCCTGCGCCGGCCTCGATCCGCGCCCGGCACGACAGCCGGAACCGCCCGCCGAGGTGCGACTCCTGCGGCGCGGGCGCGCTGAGCAACTCGGCCCCGGCCTCGACCTCCACCAGGCACTCGCGGCACTTGCCCTGCTTCACGCACGACGTCGGCACCCGCACGCCCAGACCTTCGGCGCACTCGAACAGGCTCTGCCCGGGCTGCGCCTCCGCGACGTGACCGTCGATCGCGATGCGCAGCCCGGTCGCGCCCGAAACGTTCACTGTGCCGCGGCCTCCGCCGACGGGCTCGCCGCGGCCCCGTCTTCGCCCAGCCCCAGCAGCCGCTGGAACAGCGCGACCGCCGTGGCCGCATCGGCCGCGTGGCCGTCCGCGCCGATCTCGCGCGCCCACTCCGCGCTGGTCGGCGCGCCGCCGATACAGATCTTGACGTGGCCGAGCCCGGCCTCCTTCATCCTCTGCACCACGGTCTTCATGTAGACCATCGTCGTCGTCAGCAGCGCGCTCATGCCGATCAGCGCGGCGTCGTGCTGGCGCACCGCCTCGATGAAGCGTTCGGCCGAGGTGTCGGTGCCGAGGTCGACGATCGTGAAGCCCGCGCCCTCCGCCATCATCCCGACCAGGTTCTTGCCGATGTCGTGGAGGTCGCCCTTGACCGTGCCCATCACGATCGTCACCGAGGTGGCGCCGCTGCCCTTGCCCTCCGTCAGCAGCGGCTTCAGCACCGCCATCCCCGCCTTCATCGCGCGGGCCGCCAGCAGCACCTCGGGCACGAAGATGCGGTTGTGGCGGAAGTCCTCGCCCACCACGCGCATGCCGCCGATCAGGCCGTCGTCGAGCACCTCCAGCGCCGTGGCGCCCTCGGCCAGCGCCTGCTCGGTCATCTGCTTCACGAGCTCGTGCTTGCCCTCGAACAGCAACTGGTTCATCAGCGCGTAGTCGACCGCCATCCCCTACTCCCCGATCTCGGGCAGCGCCGCGTCGCGGTCGAGCCCGGTGGCCTGGAACATCGCCCGGATGTCGGCGTGCAGCTTCGCGTCCAGCGGCTCGACCTCGTACGCCGCCAGCGTCTCGTCGATCACCTCGTTGGCCCGCGCGCGCCAGTCCCGGCTGCCCTGCGCCGCCCACTGGTCCCAGTTGGTGCGGTCGACCATCGGGCCGGGCAGGTACAGCTCCGTGGGCCAGTGCTCGAGCGTGTGCTCGGAGGTGAGCAGGTGCTTGTCGCGCACCAGCTCCTCCATCAGCGCACCGGCCGGCAGGTCGTCGCGGACCTCGATCGGCCGCACGAAGCGCTTGGCGTGGGCCACGACCTCGTCGTCGAAGACCAGCTTCTCGAGGCTGAAGCAGTTGACGTACTCGAGCATGCCGGGCCCCGACACCGAGTTGATGCCCGCGGCCGCGGCCAGGAACGCACCGACGCCCGTCTCCATGCCCGCCTGCGGGTCGTTGAACTTGGAGTCCGACAGCGCCATGTAGGCCTGGCACGGCAGCTTCAGGTGCTTGGCGACCTGGGCGTAGCCGCAGTAGACCTGCAGCGCTTCGACCGCGGTCATCGGGTTGGTCATCAGCTGCATGTGGAACGAGGCCGGTGCGCCGCCGAAGACGACGGGCGTGCCGGGCCGGGCGAGCTGGGCGACCGTCAGCCCCGAGAGCACCTCGGCGGTGTGCAGCACGAGCGCGCCGACGGTGGTCGCGGGCGAGATCATGCCGAGCAACAGCACCGGCACGACCTCGATCGGGATGCCCCACTCCGCGCAGTCGAGGATGTTGCAGATCGGGTCTTCGCCCCAGCGCAGAGGCGTGTTCGGGCAGCAGGTGAAGATCGCCATCGGCCGCGCAGCGAGGTCCGCGCGGGACGACCGGAAACGCAGCATCAGCTCGCCCATCCGCGGCACCCCGTACGCGGTGAACGCGCCCGACACGATCGGCCGCTTCGAGTGGGCGAGGGCCAGGTACAGCCGCCAGGCGTCGGCGAGGTCCTGCGGCACGTCCTTGGGGATGAAGGCCGTCGACAGGTACGAGATGTTCTTCAGCCCGTCGCCGAGCTTCACGTACTCGACGAAGTCGTGGCTGGTCGCCTCCCGTGCCTCCTGCGTCCTGCGGTCGAGCACCCGCAGGGCCGACGACGCGGGCACGAAGTGGACCTCGTCGCCCGCCAGCACCGCGGCCTCGTTGCCGTCGCGGTCGTGGAGCGTCAGCGACGACGGCGCCGTGGCGATCGCCTGCTCCACGACCGCGCGCGGGAAGCGGACCCGGTGGTCGTCCGGCTCCGCCGCCACGCCGTAAGCGGCCAGTTTCGCGCGCGCGGCCTCGTCCTCGATCAGCACACCCTGCTTCTCGAGCACGGACAGGGCCTCGTCCACGATCCGCCCGACCAGGGCGTCGTCGAGGACCTGCAGCCGCGGCCGCATCAGCGGGTCGGCTCCGCCGGGCCCAGCACCTGGACCTCGGACGTGCAGCGCACGCCGCGCTCGGCGAGGGCCGCGATCACCGGCTCCAGCAGCCCGGCGTCGCGGCCGAGCAGCTCGGGCGGGTTGACGCCGGGGTTGCGGTAGCGGCCCTCGGCCACGAAGCCGGCCACGATCGTCGCCGGGAACGCGGTCGTGCGCGACATGCTGCGCAGCTTCGTCGCCGGATCGTACGCGTCGTACAGGTCCCACGACATGCGCACGCGCTCGCCGCCGCGGGCGGCGCCACGCACGCCCTCGACGAACACCCGCATCACCGTGATGTCGGCCTCCTGCTCCTCGAACGTCCAGCGCGGGAACATCAGCGTGGCGGTCAGGTCGAGCGGGCACACGGACTGGCCCTTGACCTGGATCGGGTCCTTGCCGAAGAAGCCGACGTCGCGCAGCACCCGCATCAGGCCGATGTGGCCCGGGTAGCGCAGCGTCTTCTCCTTCATGAACGGCGCCTCGATCGTGCGGATCAGGCTGCGCAGGCCGTCGGTGTTGAAGGCCTCCAGGGTGCCGACGCCCGGGAAGTGGATCAGCTCCGGCTCCGACAGCGCCTCCTTCACCACCAGCCGGCCGTTCTCGACCATGCGCGCAGGGCGCACGTACTCCTCGATCACGTCGTGCGGCGCGAAGCCGGCCTTGTAGTCGAACGGCCAGGCCCGCTCGACGGGCAGCCCGCCGACCAGGATCTCCGCCCGCTCCACGCGATCGAGGGCCCGCGCGCCGTGGCCGATCATGATGTTGCTCATGCCGGGCGACACGCCGCAGTCGACCACCGCGGTCACGCCGCGCTCGCGGGCCAGCTCGTCGAGCTGGGTGGCGTCCTCGGGCATGAAGCTGATGTCGACGTAGTCGCGGCCCGCCTCGATCACGGCGCGCAGCGTCTGCAGGCCGAGCACCGAGGGCAACGCCCCCAGCACCAGGTCGTAGCCCGCGACCAGCGCCTGGACCGCGGCCGGGTTGCCGAGGTCGGCCTGGACCGACGCGATGCCCAGTTTCGCGAGCCGGCTCACCGTCTCCTCGCGCACGTCGGCGAGGGTGACGTCGAGAGCGCCGCTGCGCTTCAGGTCCAGCGCCATCGCCGAACCGATCATGCCGCCGCCGAGAATGACGACCTTCTTCTTCATGACTGTGCCTTCTTCCTTGATGAAGCCCGGGGCAGGCGTTCCGGCGACCTGTACCCCAGGCGATGCGAGAGAACCGCGGCGGCCTGCGGCAGCCGGCGTCCCAGTTCCGCGACGGCGGCCGCGCCGAGCCGGGCCCGCGGCCCGCCGACGCTGACGGCCGCCACCACCTGGCCCGCCGCGTCGCGCACGGGCGCTCCGACGGCCACGTAGCCGGCCTCCAGCTCCTCCGTCGTGACGGCGTAGCCGCGCGCGCGCACCCGCTGCAGGTCGCGGCGCAGCGCGGCCGCCCCGACCAGCGTGCGCGGCGTGCAGCGCGCGAGCGGCGCGGCGAGGAACGCCTCCAGCGTCGCCTCGTCGGTGAACGCCAGGATCACCTTGCCGGTGGAGGTCGCGTGCGCGGGCCAGCGCGTGCCCGCCGCCGGCGCGGTGCCGATCATGTAGCCGCCCTGGACCTCGTCGACGATCAGCGTGTCGCGGCCGACCAGCACCTCGAGGCTCGCGGTCTCCCGCGTGTCGCGGGCCAGCGCCTCGAGCTCCGCCCGCGCCGCGGAGCGCAGGTCGACGGCGCCGCCGGCGCGGCTGCCGAGCGCGATCAGCTCGGGTCCCAGCCGCCACGCCTCGCGCGACGCGCCGCGCTGGACCAGCCCCTCGCTCTCCAACGCGGTCAGCAGCCGGTAGGTGGTGGTCTTGTTCAGGCCCTGGTCCCGGCTCAGCTCGGCCAGCCCGCGCTCGGCCGCCCCGCTGCCGAACGCCTTCAGCAGGCGCAGCGCGCGGACCACGGCCTGGGTGCCGGGATAGGCCTTCGGCCCCGGGCCGGGCGCGCGGGTCGACTTCACGATGTGCACCACCATTGCGCCATCTGCAACGAGCCTAGCGCCCTTCCCCGGCCCCCGCAAGGCACCCGCCACGGGCCGGCGGCCCGCCCCGCGGTATCCTCGAAACAGGATGCGGCGGCGGGGTTTCCTGCGGCAGGCCGGGCTGGCGGCGCTCGCGGCCGGCCTGCCCGCGCGCCCGGCCAGGGCGCAGGGTTCGCGTCCCGGCTGGTCGCCGTTCCCCGATCCGGCCCACGGCTGGCACGGCGAGTCCTCCGTGGCCACGGCGTTGCGCGCGCACGGCGCGGTGGCGCCCCCGCCCCCCGCCCTGCCGCGCCCGCCGGCGGCCACGCTCGGCGGCTCGGCACTCCCCGCTCCGGCCGCCCTGCGCGAGCGTTTCCCGGACCTGCGCCGCCACTTCGTGTTCGAGTACTACCCCTGGTACGGCGCCGACCCGTATCGACACTGGGACCAGTGGGAGCGGCAGCCCCCGCACGACCTGGCGGCGAGCTCGGTGCCGAAGCTGGGCGCCTACGACTCGCGCAGCACGGCCGTGCTCGAGCGCCATGCGGAGTGGATCGCCGCGTCGGGCGCGGGCGCCGTCAACGTCTCGTGGTGGGGCGCGGGCAGTTACGAGGATCGCGCGATCCACGTCCTGATGGACGTGATGCGGGCTCACGACCTCAAGGTCACGTTCCACCTCGAGCCCTACGCCGACGACCGCGCCGCCCGCTTCGCGGACGACGTGCTGTACCTCGTCCGCGAGTTCGGCGACCGCCGCGGCTTCGACGCGTTCCTGGTGCTGAAGCACGCCGACGGCTCCGAGGGCCCGGTGCTGAAGGGCTTCCGCACGATCCTGCCCGAGCAGGTCGTCGACTGCCGTGGCCGCGTGCACGAGGTGCCGGACTACGCGCCCGACGACGCCTGGCGGCGCGAGACCGACCGCGCTCGCGAGTTGCTGCGGCGATCGTTCGACCAGGTCACGCTGCTGGCCGACTCGCTCGACTTCGGGCGCACGCCGGCCGCCGGCTTCGACGGCATCGCGATCTACGACAACTTCGTGGAGCCCGCGAGCTATCCGGATCACGCCGCCGCCTCCAGTGCCCGCTCGCTGCTCTTCTCGCTGAACACGAATCCCGGTTACGACGCGATCCTGCCGCGCACGATCGAGGACGAGTGCTTCGAGCCGCCCGCGTTCCTGCCGCCGACCCCGGGCCTGGACTTCGCGACCCGCGAGGGGCGCGACCTCGCCGCGGAGCGGGCGGTTGCGCGGCTGCGCGAGTCGCTGGCGGCAACGCTCGCGGTCCAGCAGGACCCGCGGCTGGAGAACGCGCGGCGCGGGTTCCTGCTCGTCTATCTCAATTCGTTCAACGAGTGGCACGAGGGCCACGCGATCGAACCGATGAAGGACGCCGCGGAACTGACCGCCAGCGAGCGGGCCCACGGCTACCACAACCCCAGCCGCGGTGACGGCCGCCTGCAGGCCTTGAGCGAAGCGCTGCGTCCGCTGCTGTAGCGGCCGTTTTGCCGCGTTCCTGCGGGCCGGGATATCCTCGTTCTTCCCAGGGCTCCGACCCCGCCCTGGTCAACTTCGATCCACGAGGCAAACATGGCTGATCCGCGCCTGCTCTCCCACACCAACGGCCGTCTCCGCATCCCCGCCCCGATCAACGAACCGGTCAAGTCGTACGCCCCGGGCTCTCCGGAAAAGAAGGAGCTGAAGGCCCGGCTCGACGCGATGGCCGCCGAGCGGATCGAGATCCCCGTCGTCGTCGGCGGCAAGCGGATCACCACCGACAAGCAGGCCAGGGCGGTGATGCCCCACGCCCACGGCCACGTCCTCGCCGACTGGCACAAGGCGCGCAAGGAGGACGTCGCGGCCGCCGTCGACGCCGCCCGCGAGGCGCAGCGCGACTGGGCCAACTGGCCGTTCGAAGACCGCGCCGCGATCTTCCTCAAGGCCGCCGAGCTGCTGGCCGGGCCGTGGCGGGCGACGCTCAACGCCGCGACGATGCTGGGCCAGAGCAAGACCGCGTACCAGGCCGAGATCGACTCGGCCTGCGAGGTGATCGACTTCCTGCGCTTCAACCCGCACTTCGCGCAGGAGCTGCTGGCCGACCAGCCGGTCTCGTCGCCCGGGATGTGGAACCAGACCGACCTGCGGCCGCTCGAGGGCTTCGTCTACGCGATCACGCCGTTCAACTTCACCGCCATCGGCGCCAACCTGCCGACGGCGCCCGCGCTGATGGGCAACACCGTGGTCTGGAAGCCGGCCTCCACGGCCGTGCTCAGCGGCTGGTACATGATGCGGCTGCTGGAGGAGGCGGGGCTGCCCCCGGGTGTCATCAACTTCGTGCCCGGCGACTCGTCCGCGATCTCCGACATCCTGCTCAACCACCGCGACCTGGCCGGCGTGCACTTCACCGGCTCGACGGGCGTGTTCAACATGATGTGGCGCACGATCGGCGCCAACATGGACCGCTACCGCTCCTACCCGCGGATCGTCGGCGAGACGGGCGGCAAGGACTTCATCATGGTCCACCCCTCGGCCGACCGCCAGGCGGTGGCCGTGGCCGCCGTGCGCGGCGCGTTCGAGTACCAGGGCCAGAAGTGCTCGGCCGCCAGCCGCATGTACGTGCCGAAGTCGATGTGGCCGGACCTGCGCGACCGGATGGTCGCGCTGATGAAGGACATCAAGGTCGGCGACGTGCGCGACTTCCGCAACTTCATGGGCGCCGTGATCGACGGCAAGGCGTTCGACTCGATCGCGGAGTACGTGGACCACGCCAAGGCCAACGCGCGCGTGATCCAGGGCGGCGGCTACGACAAGACGACCGGCTTCTTCGTCGAGCCGACGCTGGTCGAGGCGCCCAGCGCCGACTACCGCCTGCTGTGCGAGGAGATCTTCGGGCCCGTGCTGACCGTGTGGGTCTACGAGGACGCCCAGTTCGAGGAGACGCTCGCGCTGGTCGACCGCACGTCGCCCTACGCTCTCACCGGCTCGATCTTCGCGCAGGACCGCCAGGCCGTGCGGCTGGCGAGCCTGTACCTGCGCAACGCGGCGGGCAACTTCTACATCAACGACAAGCCGACGGGCGCGGTCGTCGGCCAGCAGCCGTTCGGCGGCGCGCGCGGCTCGGGCACCAACGACAAGGCCGGCTCGAAGCTGAACCTGCTGCGCTGGGTCAACGCCCGCACGATCAAGGAGACGTTCGCGCCCCCGCAGGACTACCGCTACCCGTTCCTCGCGGAGGAGTAGGGCTAGAACACGAAGCCGAGGGAGCCGACGAAGCCGTCGGCTCCCCCGGTCACCACCGGGTTGCCGAACACCTTCGCGAACTCGTAGTCGAACTTCAGCACCAGTTGCCGCGCCGGCCGGTAGTTGAGGCCGAGCGTGACGCGGCGCTCGCGGTTCTCCTCCACCACGCCCTGCGGCCCCGGGCCCGCGAGCGACACCCAGTCGTACTGGCCGACCAGTTGCAGCGCCGGCTCGTCGAAGTCGCGGCCGAGGATCGTGGGCACCCAGCCCTTCGGCAGCGTGACCGTCGCGCGGCCGAAGCCGCCGTTCATGTCGACGTCGGCGCCCTGGGCCTTCTCCGCCCGCATCTGGTCGTACTCGCCGGACAGCCGCAGCGGGCCGAAGGTGACCAGCGCGTCCACGGCGTAGCCGGCCAGCGCCTGCTCGCCGGCGGCGTCGTATCGCCCCTGGTAACCCGACACGCCGAGTTCGAGCCGCGACAACCGCGAGACCGCGACCCGCCCCACGAGCGCCTTGTTTGCGTTGTTGTCGGCCCCGTACCCGAGCCGGGCCGCGCGCGTGCCGCGGGCGTCGATCGGCTCGCCCAGCCCGGCGACGGCGTACGCCTCGTAGCCGATCCGCCAGTCCGGGCCCGCGTCGATCCGGCCGTACAGGCCGAGGCCGTTGTCGGTCCAGTCCGACGGCGCAATCGCCCTCGACGGCAGCGGCTTGTTGACGAGGTCGCGGCGCGGTGCGAAGTGGTCGAGGTTGACGTTCCCGAACGGCACCAGCAGGATGCCGCCGCGCACGTTGAACGCGGGTGTGAAGACGAGGTTCGCGTAGGCCTGCTCGACGACGACCTCGCCCCCGCGGGCCCCGCCGACGCCCGCCGCCTGCTCGAACTCGACCTCGGCGAACACGCCCAGCCGCTTGTGGGGCCGGCCCGAGATCACGAGTTCGAACGCCTTGCCGTCGAACTCCGCGTCCTGGCCCTCGTAGGCGGAGACGTCGAGCGCGCCGTACACCGAGAGGTCGAGCTTCTCGGCCTCGGCCTGGGCCGCGCGATCGACCGCGTCCGCCAACTCGGCCTGGGCGGCCTTCTCGGCCTCGGCCTCGGCGCGCAGGCGAGCGGCCTCGACGGCCAGCTCGCGGGTCCCTGCCTCCAGCGCGGCGAGGCGGGCCTCGATCGCGGCGAGCCCCGTCGCCTCGCCGGCCGACGCTCCGAACTGCGCGCGCAGGGCGGACAGCGCGGCCTCGAGCGCACGGATGCGCTGCTCGAGCTCCGACAGCCGGGTGTTCGCGCCGGCCGCCGGTTGCTGGGCGAAGGTGGCAGGCCCACCGGCCAGGACGAACAGCGACAGCACGAGCGCGAACCGCATCCGCATCACAGGGTCACCTCGAAACCGAGGCCGTTCGTGAAGCGGCCTCCGGGGTCCGCCAGCACCAGCGTGTACGCGCCGAGCGAGGCGTCCGCGTCGATCGACAACGTCAGCCGCAGGTGGCCGGCCTCGAGCCGCTGGCCGCCCGAGACGGAGAGGCCCACGGCGGGGCGACGGCCGTGCAGGATCAAGGGCTTGTAGCCCTCGCTCCAGGCCTCGACCGCGACCTCGAGCCTGACGGAGGTTCCGCGGCGGCCCGCGGCCGGGCTGATCGAGACGAGCACGGGGACACGGGGCGCCTGCGGCTCGGGCTCGGGCGACGGCGTGGCTGCCGCCACGGCTCGGACCGGCGGCGCGGACAGCGGCGTCTCGCTCGGTGCGGCCTGGGCCATCGGCGTGGGGGTCGCGGGCGGCGGGCTCGGCTGGATCTCGGGCGTCGGCCGGGGCTCGGGGCTCGAGGCGCCGTCGGCTCGCGCGAGCCGCGAAGGAGCCGCCTGCGGCGCGGGCGGGGTGCTGGCAGAGGGCTCGGGCGTCGCCGCGGGCAGGGCCGGCGATGCGACCGGAGTGGCGGCGCTCGCGGGCGGGTTCGAACCGGGGACGACCTCGGGCTCTGCGGGCGGCGTGGGGCGCAGCAACCAGACGCCGGCAGCCACGCCGACGGCCAGCGCGAACGCGAGCCCCAGCCCGTTGCGCACGCGCGCCGGCGCGGGCCCGGACCAGGCGGCCGGGGCGGCGACGGTCGCCGTCGGGGCGGCCGAGCGCGCTCTCGCTGGTGTCGGGAGGGCGAGCGCCGCGGTCTCGCCGGGTGCGACGCCCGCGAGCGCGCTGGCCGGAGCGCCACGGGCCGCCGCGAGCGCGTCCTGCAGCGCCTTCACGTGCGGCAGCCGCGCCGCGGGCGCTTTCGCCAGGCAGGCCATCACGGCCTGCGCGACCGCCGGGGGCAGGTCGGGCCGCACTTGCGCCAGGTCGCGCGGCTCGAGCACGAGCACGTTGCGCAGCGTGGTCGCGATGCTGGGCGCGGTGAACGGGTTGGAGCCGGACCACATCTCGTAGAGCAGGACCGCCAGCGAAAAGAGGTCGGAGCGCTCCGAGTACTCCGCCGTCTCCAGCGTCTCCGGCGCCATGTACATCGGCGTGCCGAGCACCGTGCCTGTCGCGGTCAGCTTCGCGGTCGCGCTGCGGGCGATCCCGAAGTCCATCAGCTTGGCCTGGCCTTCCGGGGTGACGTGGACGTTGGAGGGCTTGATGTCGCGGTGCAGGACGCCGCGGGCGTGGGCGTAGGCGAGCGCCGCCGCGATGCCCTCCGCGACCGCGAGCTCCTCGGCGAGGACGTGGGGCTGGCGCATCCACTGGTCGAGGCCCAGGCCAAGGACCCGCTCCATGGCCAGGAACGGCTCGCCGGCCTCGAACCCGAACTCGTAGAGCATCACGATGTTCGGGTGCTGGAAACCGCCGATCACGCGGGCTTCCTGCAAGAAGCGATCGGCGGCCTCGGCGTCACCGCCCTGCATCAGCTTGAGCGCGACCAGGCGGCCGACCAGGGCATCCTCGCCCAGTAGCACCTCGCCCATCGCGCCGCGGCCGAGCACGCCCCTGACGACGTACTTGCCGACCCGCTCCCGGCTGGACAACTTAAAGCGCCCCTCCACCTCGAACGAACGAGCGATTCTATTCCCCCGAGGGCCCCTTGCCCGCGCGACACGGGATCGAGCCCGTCGTACGATTCGCCTGCGATGCTGCCCCACCGTCCGCTGCCGCTCGCCACCGCAACCCTGCTGCTGTCCTCTGGCGTCGCGACCTGCGCCGCGGCGCAAGGTCCTGTCCCACGACCTCCGGCCTGCGACGTGCGGCCCGCGGGTGCAGCCGTGCCCGACGACACGCTGTCCGATCGCGACCTGCGCCGGCTCAACCCGCTGGCCGAGTTCCGGGTCGAGCGCGGCCGGCTCGCCTTCCGCAACCTCGGCGACGAGCGCAAGCTGGCGGCGATCGAGGGCTACGACGTCGAGTGGTGGGCGTGCGACGAGCGCACCGGCGAGCGCGCGCTGGTGGCCGAGTCGGCGCGCTTCAGCACGCCCTCGATCTCGATCCCGCGCCGGCCCTACCCGGTGCTGGTCGCCCGCGTGCGCACGGCCAGCGAGGCCGAGCCGCGCTGGCACAAGGCGGTCGAGGTCGTGATGCGCCGCAGCGGCGACGCCTTCGACATCGTCTCCATCGCCCGCGAGGACTAGGGCCCTGCCTATCTCCGTTCTGGACCTGTTCAGGGTCGGCATCGGGCCGTCGTCTTCGCACACGGTCGGCCCGATGCGGGCGGCGCGGACGTTCGCCCTGGAACTGGAGCGCTCGGGTCTCGCGTCGGCCACCCGCGGCGTGCGGACCGAGCTGTTCGGCAGCCTGGGCGCCACGGGCCGCGGCCACGGCACCGACAAGGCGGTCGTGCTGGGCCTGATGGGCGAGTCACCCGAGACCGTGGACGTCGAGGCGATTCCCGCCCGACTGGCCCACGTCCGCACCTCCGGCCGCCTGCTGCTGCTGGGCCGCCACGAGACCCACTTCCGCGACGCGGAGCACCTGCTGTTCCTGCGCCAGAGCCTGCCCTTCCACCCGAACGGCCTGCGCTTCACCGCCCTCGACGTGGAGCACGAGCCGCTCTTCGCCCGCGCGTACTACTCGGTCGGCGGCGGCTTCGTCGTCGACGAGGCGGCCGCCGCGGGCGAAGCCCCGCTGCGCCAGGAAGCGCGCCTCCTCCCCCGCCCGTTCGCCAGCGGCGACGAGCTGCTGGCAATCTGCAAGGCGACGGGCTGGCCGATCTCGCGGGTGATGCTCGAGAACGAGACCTCCTTCCGGCCCGAGGCCGAGACCCGCGCGGCGCTCCTGCACGTCTGGAAGGTGATGCAGGAGTGCGTGCGGCGCGGCTGTCATGCCGAAGGCGTGCTGCCCGGCGGGCTGAAGGTGAAGCGCCGCGCGGCGGACCTCTACTCGCGGCTGGTGGCGAGCCCCGAGGCCGGCTTGCGCGACCCATTGACGGCGCTGGACTGGGTCAACCTGTACGCGCTCGCGGTCAACGAGGAGAACGCGGCGGGCGGCCGCGTCGTGACCGCACCCACCAACGGCGCCGCGGGCATCATCCCCGCGGTGCTGCATTACTACTCGCGTTTCGTGCCGGGCGCCTCCGACGAGGGTGTGGTCCGCTTCCTGCTGACCGCCGGCGCGATCGGCGTGCTCTACAAGGAGAACGCCTCGATCAGCGGCGCCGAGGTCGGCTGCCAGGGCGAGGTCGGCTCGGCCTGCTCGATGGCGGCGGGCGCGCTGGCCGAGGTGATGGGCGGTACGCCGGAGCAGGCCGAGAACGCGGCCGAGATCGCCATGGAGCACAACCTCGGCCTGACCTGCGACCCGATCGGCGGCCTGGTCCAGGTGCCCTGCATCGAGCGCAACGCGATGGCCTCGATCAAGGCGATCAACGCGGCGCGGATGGCGCTGCGCGGCGACGGCCGGCACTTCGTCTCGCTCGACAAGGTGATCAAGACGATGCGCGACACGGGCCACGACATGAAGGACCACTACAAGGAGACGGCCCGCGGCGGCCTCGCCCTGAACGTGCTCGAGGCGCCGCTGGACCTGAGCGTCAGCCTGCCGGAGTGCTGACCCGCCCGCCGAACTGACCCCGGCCGCGCAGGCCGGGCACCGCCTGCGCCACCCCGCCCGGCGAACCCGAGTGTGGGAGCGAGCCCACCCCGCCCGCATGCCGGCAAGCGAAGCCCGCGGCACGTCACCCCGCCCGCGCACGCCGTGAACCGCGCGCGCGCCCCGGCCGCCGAACCACCCGTCCGTTTCGTTCCTTCGTTCCGGCGGGCACGGCCGTGGCGACGCAGCCTTCGGCCGCGCGGGCGGGAACGGGACGGGCTACCGCCGCTCCATCGCCGCAACCAGCCCCTCGCTCGCGCTGATCAGCCGCCGCAGGGTGTTCCGAGCCGCCGCCGTCTCCAGGTCGGGCCGCCGATCCGCCAGCAGGTCCAGCACCGCCGCGCACTCCCGCGCACTCGCCGCCGCCACCGAGTACAGGTGCCGCTTCTCCGGGGCGCCTTCCGCCCGTAGCCCTCCGCCAGACACAACGCCACCGAAGAGCTCGCCCGCTGCAACTGATCCCGCAGGGGACCGCTGAGACTGAAACTGGAGACCAACCGGTC
>JAMPXO010000231.1 GCA_023701125.1 Vicinamibacteria bacterium
ACGATGCCGACCTCGGCGCCGACCACTTCGCCCAGCCGCTTCACGTAGTCCTGCGCGGCCTGCGGCAGCTCGGCGAACTCGCGCACGCCCGCGGTCTTCGACTTCCAGCCGGGCAGCGTCTCGTACACCGGCTCGCACTCGGCCAGCATCTCGATGTCCGCCGGCATCGCGTCGATCGTCGCGCCCGCGTGGCGGTAGGACGTGCAGACCTTGATCTCGTCCAGCTCGTCGAGCACGTCGAGCTTGATGATCGCCAGCGAGTCGACGCCGTTGACGCGCACCGAGTAGCGGGTGGCGACGCCGTCGAACCAGCCGCAGCGGCGCGGTCGGCGGGTGACGACGCCGTACTCGCCGCCCTTCTCGCGCACCTTCTCTTCGAGCTCCCCGCCCATCTCGGACGGGAACGGGCCGGAGCCGACGCGGGTCGTGTAGGCCTTGGCGATGCCGAGCACCGCGTCGATCCGCGTCGGCGCCAGGCCGAGGCCCGTCGTGGCGCCGCCGGCGCCCGCGGACGACGAGGTCACGTAGGGGTAGGTGCCATGGTCGAGGTCGAGCAAGGTCGCCTGGGCGCCCTCGCACAACACCGAGTAGCCGCGCGTGAGCTGCTCGTGCAGCACCATCGCGACATCCACGATCCGCGAACGGTTGCGCTCGCCGAAGGCCGCCAGCCGGTCCACCAGCGCGACCCAGTCGACCACCGCCGCGACGCCCGCGCCGCGGCAGACCATCTCGTAGTGGTCGCGGGCCTGCGCCAGCTTCTCGGGCAGCGAGGCCGGGCGCAGCAGGTCGGCGAGCCGCACGCCGCGGCGGCCGGCCTTGTCCTCGTACGCGGGCCCGATGCCACGGCGGGTGGTGCCGATCTTGCGACGCTCCTCCCACAACTTCTCGAGCTCGAGGTGGTGCGGCAGGATCACGTGGGCACGGTCGGAGACCAGCAGATTGTCGGCCACTTCCACGCCGGCCTCGCGCAGTCCTTCGGTTTCCGCTTCGAAGGCCTCCGGCTCGACCACCATGCCGGGGCCCATCAGGCACAGCACGCCCTGGTGGAGGATGCCGGACGGGATCAGCCGCAGCGCGAACTTCTTGCCGTTCGCGATCACCGTGTGGCCGGCGTTGTGGCCGCCGTTGTAGCGCGCGACGACCTGGACCTTGCCGGTCAGCAGGTCGACGATCTTGCCCTTGCCCTCGTCGCCCCACTGGGTGCCCACGACCACGATGTTCGGCATGCGGTTTCCTGCTCTCTTTCGTCTCGTCGAATGTTCCAGGGCGGCCAGCGGGGCTCCAGTCCCCGCTCGGGCTGCCCGCCCGGCCCGGGATCAGCGCCGGGGGCGGGCGAGGTGGCGGAGGGGTCCCCCGGACGCGGCGTTGCGCCGCGTCCCGTGCTCGGAACGTCGGGAGAACCGGGGACTCATATTTCGCGAACAAAGGAGGATAGCCGCGGCCGCTGGCCGGCCGCAAACGCCCGGCCGCCCACAACCCGCGTGATATTCTCCGACGGCTCCGCCATGACCTTCCCGCCCGCCCCATCCTCGCGTCCGGAGTCCGCCCGCGACGCCCTCGTCCTCGACGGCCTGAGCCTCGACCTGCCGGCCCTGGAAGCCGTCGCCGTGGGCCGCTCCCGGGTCGAGCTGGCGCCTTCCGCCCGCGAAGGCGTCGCCGCCTCGCGCGAGGTGGTCGACCGCGCCGTGCGCGAGAACCGCGTCGTCTACGGCGTCAACACGGGCTTCGGCAACTTCGCCGACGTGGTGATTCCCCAGGACCGCGTCCGCGAACTCCAGTTGAACCTCGTGCGCAGCCACGCTGCCGGCGTCGGCGACCCGCTGCCGGAGGCCGAGACGCGAGCGCTGATGCTGCTGCGCGCGAACGTGCTGGCCCGCGGCTTCTCCGGCGTGCGGCCCGAGACGCTGCAGCGCCTGCTCGACCTGATCAACCACGGGCTGCACCCGATCATCCCGTGCCAGGGCTCGGTCGGCGCCTCGGGCGACCTCGCCCCGCTCGCCCACCTCGCTCTGGCGCTGATCGGCGAGGGCGACTGCCTGTACGGCAGCCGCCGCCAGACGGCCGCGGCGGCGCTGTCCGGCCTCGGCCTGGCGCCGATCGCGCTGGAGGCCAAGGAGGGCCTGGCGCTGATCAACGGCACCCAGTTCATGACCGCGGTCGCGGGCCTCGCGCTGTGCGAGGCGTGGCGCCTGGTCGCGCTCGCGGACATCGTCGGCGCGCTGACCCTCGACGCGCTGCACGGCACGGACGTCGCCTTCGACCCGCGCATCCACGCGGCCCGCCCGCACCCCGGCCAGCAGGCCTCCGCCCGCAACCTGCGCAAGCTGCTGGCCGACAGCCCGCTGCGCGAGTCGCATCGGAACTGCGGCAAGGTCCAGGACGCCTACTCGCTGCGCTGCATGCCGCAGGTCCACGGCGCGGTGCGCGACGCGCTCGCCTACGTGACGCGGACGATCGAGATCGAGATGAACTCGGCCACCGACAACCCGATGGTGTTCGCGGCCGAGGGCGAGTTGCTCTCCGGCGGCAACTTCCACGGCGAGCCCGTGGCGATCGCGGCGGACACGATGTCGATCGCGGTCGCCGAGCTGGGCGCGATCTCCGAGCGCCGCATGGAGCGCCTGGTCAACCCGGCGCTCTCCGACCTGCCCGCGTTCCTCACCCCCGAGGGCGGGCTGCACTCCGGCTTCATGATGGGCCACGTCACGGCCGCCGCGCTCGCCTCCGAGAACAAGTCGCTCGCCCACCCAGCCAGCGTCGACTCGATCCCCACCTCCGCGAACAAGGAGGACCACGTCTCGATGGGCCCGATCGCGGCCCGCAAGGCGGCGCAGGTGACGCGCAACGTGCGCCGCATCCTGGCCCTGGAGCTGCTGGCGGCGTGCCAGGCGCTCGAGTTGCGGCGGCCGGTGCGCTCGTCCGCGCCTCTCGAGGCCGTCCACGCGCTGGTTCGCCGCGTGGCCCCGGCCTGGGACCGCGACCGTTTCCTGTCGCCCGACATCGAGGCCGTCGCGGAGCTCTGCCGCAGCGGCGAATTGGTGACGGCGGCCGAGGCCGCCTGCGGTAGTCTGGAGTGAGCGCGCGATGACCCTGTTGCCCACCCCCCGCCCGCCCTGGTTCGCCGGCGCGATCACGCTGGCCACGGCCGCCGCGATCACGGCCCTCGTCGCCTGGTCGCTCGGCATCCGGGTGTGGTCGATCTGGCTGGGCCTGATGATCGTGGCGCTGCTGCTGATCGGCCAGGCCGAGCGGATGCTGCGAGCGCCGCGCGTCCCGCGCGAGCACAAGCTGCGCAAGAACCTGCGCCTGATCCGCGGCGGCAAATCCGCCTACGACCTGGCGCGCGACGACACCACGAACAACCAAAGGTGGCTGATGTGACGACGGCGACTGCCGCCTCCTCCCGCACCGTGCGCGCCCCGCGCGGCACCCAGATCTCCTGCAAGTCGTGGCAGCAGGAAGCGGCGCTGCGGATGCTGATGAACAACCTCGACCCCGACGTCGCCGAGCGCCCCGCGGACCTCGTCGTCTACGGCGGCATCGGCCGCGCCGCCCGCAACTGGGAGTGCTTCGACGCGATCGTGCGCAGCCTGCGCGAGCTCGGCAATGACGAGACGCTGCTGGTCCAGTCCGGCAAGCCGGTCGGCGTCTTCCGCACCCACGCCGACGCGCCGCGGGTGCTGATCAGCAACTCGATGCTGGTGCCGGCCTGGGCCACCTGGGAGCACTTCTACGAGCTCGACCGCAAGGGCCTGATGATGTACGGCCAGATGACCGCGGGCTCG
>JAMPXO010000106.1 GCA_023701125.1 Vicinamibacteria bacterium
CCACTATTGACTGCACCACCACGGGGAGGCTCTCCGTCGCGTGGGTGGGGACGTCGAACGGGCCCGGGCGCTGGCCAGGGGCGAAGGCCCGAGGCCCGGTGAGGAACGGCTGGCCGCGCTGCTGGCCGTCGCGGTGAAGCTGACCCGGCAGCCGGAGGCCATGGTCGAGGCGGACGTCGCGACCCTGCGCGCGATCGGCCTCGGTGATGCCGGGGTCCACGACGCAGTGGCGGTGACGGCCTACTTCAACTTCGTCAACCGCATGGCCCAGGGCCTGGGAATCGAGCTCGAGCCCGAATGAGGCCTTGACACTGGACCCGAGTCCAGGGTCCATATTGGAAGTGCCATGCCGGAAACCACCATCGGAGGGATCGCTCGCCGCTGTGACGTGTCACGGGACACCCTGCGGTTCTACGAGCGCGAGGGCCTGATCGAGCCGCGCCGCCGCACCGCCGCAGGCTACCGCCTCTACTCGACCGCGGACGAGGAGCGGGTGCGGTTCATCCGCCGCGCCCAGGCGCTGGGCCTTTCGCTCGACGACATCCGCGCCCTGCTGCGGGTGCAGCCGACCGCCACCGCCGACGCCTGCCGTGCGGTCGCGGAGCGGCTGCGCGAGAGGATCGCGATTCTCCAGCGCAAGCGCGACGAACTCGCGGGCTGGATCGAGGACCTGGAGCGAGCCGCCGAGCGCTGTGACGCAGGAGCTGGTCCGTGCCCCGTCGTCCTCGATCTGGGGGGAGTTCCGGCGGTCGGCGCGCGGGCAGCACATGAGGAGGAGGAAGCGTGAAGTCGACGAAACCGGCGCTGGCCGGGGCGGTGGTGTCGGGGGTGTTCGCATCGGCGTGCTGCATCGGGCCCCTGGTGTTCGGGCTGCTGGGCCTCTCCGGCGCCGCATTCGCGCAGCGCTTCGAGCCGGCCCGGCCCTTCCTGCTGGTGGCGAGCTACCTGCTGCTGGCCTGGGCCTTCCACGCCGAGTGGCGCGCGAGCCGCGTCGATTGCGGGCCGGGCGAGGTTTGCGAGCGGCCCCGCACGCGGCAGGTCGGGCGCACGATGCTCGGCTTCGCGGCGTTGGTCGTGCTGCTGGTGACCACCTTCCCGTGGTACTCGACATACCTGTTCTAGGAGGCCTCGGATGAAGAAGTTCCTGTTGCTGGCTGCCCTCGCGCAATTGGCCCTGTCGCCCGGCGTCCGCGCCGAAGAGGCACGGACGACGCTCTCGATCCAGGGCATGACCTGCGGCGGCTGCGTCGCCGCGGTCAAGCTCCAGCTCGGGCGCACCGAAGGCGTCAAGAGCTACGACGTCAGCCTGCAGCGCGCGGAGGCCGACGTGGCCTACGAGGCCGCCAGGACCGAACCGGCGCGCATCGCCGAGTCCGTCTCCCGGACCGGCTTCAAGGCCACGGTCAAGCCGGCGGCGAAACCCAAGGCGACGCGACAGCCATGACCGACTGCTGTTCGGTTCCGTCCCCCTCTCAGCTTCCGCAGCGTTGCCCTGGCTGCGGCGGCGGCGGGCGCCCGGTCGGCGCCGTGACGGTGCAAGCGTTGGCCCGGCCGGGGAGCGTCCCGGTACCGAGTGGGCCGGCCCTGCGCTTCTGCGCTGTCGCCGCGTGCCCCGTCGTCTACTTCGGGCCGGGCTTTCGGCTCGATCGTCAGCACCTGCGCGTGCCGGTGTTCCAGAAGGAGCCGGCCGGGGATCGAATCGTCTGCTACTGCTTCGGGATCACGGAGTCCACCCTGCGCCGAGAGCAGGCCGAGCTGGGCGGGTCTCCAAGCGAAGAGCGAATCCGGGGCGAGGTCCGCGCCGGCCGCTGCGCCTGCGAGATCGAGAACCCCCAGGGCACCTGTTGCCTCGGCAACGTCACCCTCGTCCTGCGCGCCATAGCCCCAACGCTCGTCGAGGGACGCAAGTAGACGCCGGACGAGGATCGTGGCGCCGCGCTCGCGGCCCCGAACCGGGCAGGCGGGCCCGGCCCAGGGGCCACCGGGACGAACTTTCACAAGTCAGGCGCTTGACCCTGTACCTGGGTACCGCCACTAATCTCGTTCAGCGGCGGAGGCCAGCGTGCTCAGGATCGGTCAGGTCCTTCGCCGCTCGCCAGAAACGGACCACCTCTGCTCGTCAAGAATGGTCCGGCCGTGTGGCCTGGCGTTGGGAGATCTGGTCATCCCGGCCGCAGGCCGGCGGGGCCCCGCCGCAGCGAGCGTCCCGCAGCGCTATGGGCAGGCGTTGCCGCCAGGCGGACGAGCCGCGGCGCAAGCGAGGACCCACTCGTCATGCGCGTGGCGGCTCAATGCGTGGCGACACGAGTGCTCCGAGGGCCGCGCCAGCCCAAGTGCCAGAGCCCTCCGAGAGGGCGCGAGACCCCCGGGGCATCGCGCCCCGCACCGATCGCCCCGGGCACCCGCGCGTTGGCGCGGGCCAACAAGTCTCTACCCCCCGGCACCCGACGACGCCCACAAGATAAGCCAGTCGCGTTCTCTGTCAAGCCCCGATCCGCGTGGGAGCAAACCGCCACTCGACAGCGCCCGCGCCGAGTGGACCGGTTCTCGCGAGCACCCGCGGGTCATTCCTCGCGAGCGCTGAAGGTCAGGTCGCAAAGGAAGCGGGCGTGAACATGCAGACTCTGCGCTACTACGAGCGGCGCGGCCTGATCGCAAAGCCGCCACTGTCGCCATCGGGTTATCGCGACTACCCGCCTGGCGCGGTCGAGCTGATGCGCTTCATCAAGCGCGCGCAGGGGCTGGGCTTCACGCTCGACGAGATCGGCGAGCTGGTGGCGCTGCGCGCCACCGGGGGTAGACGACGGACCGACGTGCGCGCTCTGGCCCGGGCACGACTGCACAGAGCGGAGCAGAAGCTCCAGGAGCTGGAGGCGATGCGGGTCCCAGGAACCGGAGCCGAGTTGCCATCCGTCACGGCAGTCACAGTTCCGTCGGGGAGAATCCGGCTGCCGCGAGGGCCTTGCGCAGACCCTCCTCACGGATGCGAGCCGGCTCGTACCGCACGCGCACACGCTTCTGGGCAGCCTTCGGCCTCACCTCGCGCACGCCCGGCAGCAGCCGTAGCGCGTCGCCGACCTTCTCCGCGCAGCCCTCGCAGACCATGGAGGGGACCAAGTACTCGACCTCCGCCAGCGGGCTCAGCTCAGCCTCCTCGGCTGGGACCCGAGGAGCGCGCCCGACCCCCCGGATCGCCTCGAAGAAGTAGTTGCTCCGGCCCCACAGGGAGTTGATGAAGATCGAGGTCACGCTCGCCGCCATCGCGACCATGCCCCAGATCGGATAGACCAGCCCCGTGGCGGCCGCCGGAATCCCCACGCCGTTGAACAGGAATGCGAGAGAGACGTTCTGCACGATCTTTCGGTAGCTGTAGCGGCTGGTCGCGTAGGCGTCCAGCACCCCAGCGAGGCGCTGGTTGAGGATGATCACGTCGGCGGCCTCGATCGCGATGTCGGCTCCGCTGCCCAAGGCGATGCCGACGTCGGCCTGCATCAGCGCCGGCGCGTCGTTGATGCCGTCGCCGACCATCGCCACCCGGCCGCCCTCCTGGAGCCGCCGGACGAGCGCCGCCTTCTCCGCCGGGAGAACGCGCGCATGCACGTCCTCGATGCCGGCCGCGCGGGCGAAGTGGCGTGCGGCCTGCTCGTTGTCGCCGGTGACCAGGCTCGTGCGGATGCCGAGGGCATGCAGGTGGCGCACCGTCTCGCCGGCGTCGGGCCGCAGCGCGTCGCCGAGCGCCAGGAAGCCGAGGAGCGTGCCTTCCCGGGCGACGCCGATGACCGTCAGCCCCTGTGCCTCGAGCTCTTCGACGCGTTCGTCCTGGGCCGCGACGCCCACGCCCTCGGCCGCGAGGTAAGCCGGGCTGCCGACCGCCAGCTTCGCGTCGCCAAGACGCGCCCGAACGCCCTTGCCCGTGACGGCCTCGAAGCCTTGCACCTCGGCCAAGGCGATACCGCGTATCGCCGCCTCTCGCACCACCGCCCGCGCGAGCGGGTGCTCGGAAGGGGCTTCGGCGGCCGCGGCGACCGCGAGCAATTCGCTTTCGGAACCAGACGCGGCAACCAGTTTCCGCAGCGCGGGCTTGCCCTCGGTCAGCGTTCCGGTCTTGTCGAAGACGACGCGCTGCACGCGCCTGAGGGCTTGAAAGGCCTCGCCGGTGCGCATCAAGACGCCGCGTTCGGCGGCTTCGCCCGCCCCGCGAACGATCGAGAGCGGCGCCGAGATCCCAACGGCGCAGGGATACCCCATCACCAGCACGCTCAGGCCGGCGAAAACGGCCCGCTGCAGATCAGGTGAGCCGCCGGTGACCATCGGGGCGAGAAGCCAGAAGAGCGTCGCGGCGGCCGAGACGAAGAGAACGTAGGGCGTGTAGACCTTCAACACGCGGTCCACGAGGTGGAGCAGGCCGGGCTTGAGCGCCCGGGCGTCCTCGACGCTCCGGATCACCTGCCGGAGGAAGCTCTCCTCGCCCACGGCGTCGACCCGCACCAGCAGCGTCCCCCGCCCGTTCAGGGAGCCGCTCATGGTCCGGTCGCCCACGCGCTTCTCGACGGGCAGCGGCTCACCGGTGACGAGGGCTTCGTCCACGTCCGACTCGCCGGCCTCGACGCGGCCGTCCACGGGCACGCGCGAGCCGGGCCGGATCCGCACCAGGTCCCCGACCAGCACTTCTTCGAGCGGGACCTCCCGCTCCTGGCCGTCCCTGACGACGTGCGCCACGTCCGGCTCGAGGTCCAGCAGCTTCTTGACCGCCTGCGAGCTGCGAGTCTTCACGATCAGCGAGAGCCACTCCGAGAAGATGTGGTAGGCGAGGACCATGACGGCCACGGAGAAGAAGGCCGTCGTCGGGTAGTCCGCGGGACGGAAGGCCAGCCCGATCGAGCCGCCGGCGATCCCCGCGAACGCCCCGAACTCGACCAGCACGTGCTGATTCAGGATGCCGCGCCGCAGGGCCATCGCGCCCATCCACAGGATGTGCCGGCCGACGCCGAAGGCGAGGGCCACGGCGAGCGCGCCTGCGAGCCACGGGCCGGCTGCGCCGATCGCGCCCCGGAGCTGGAGGGCGTAGGTGCCCGCGCCGAACACGGCCAGAAGCGCCGAGCCGGCGAGTGCCCGCCCGGTGCCGTACCCGCGCAGCACGACGAAGGAAAACGCGACGAGGCTCGCGATGGAGAACACGCACAGCACGAACCAGGGACTGTCCACCGGGTACCCGGCCAGCCCCATCGCGGCGATGCTCATGGTCAGCCCCGCCAGGAGGCGGCCGCGCTCCTGCACCAGCGCGCGTTCCTCCTCGTCGAACGGACGAAGCTTGCGCGGATCCGAGATCGTGTAGCCGATGTCCTTGAGCGTACCCAGCAAGTCTTCGGCCTGCGCCACGTCGGGGTCGTACTCGATGAGCGCCTGCTCGTGCGTCAGGCTCACCGCGACCTTGTCGACGCCGAGCTGCCGGCCCAGTGCCTTCTCGATGGTGCCCGTGCACAACGAACAGTGCAGGCCACCGATCCGGGCACGAATCCGCCGCCGGCCGGGCTTTGGGGAAGGCTCCTCGCTCCAGTAGCGTGGGGCGGATTCGACGATCGCTTCGGTATTCACGATTGCACCTCGTTCTAGAGCAAGGCCACGAACGTGTTCGCGTAATACGCGCTCACGACCAGCAGGACACACCCGCTGACGACCTGGATCGCGCCCCGCCACCGAGCGAGACCGGCCAGGCTGGTGACGGCGCTGGCGACCAGCCCCGCCACCAGGAACGGCAGGCCCCGTCCGAGGCCGAACGTGAACGCCAGGACGAGGCCGTGCGCCGGGCGAGCGTTGGCCGCCGAGACGGTGAGCAGGAGGAGCAACGGCGCGACCGACGTTCCCAGGCTGAACACGAACCCGTATCCGAACGCGCCCGCGAGCCCCGGGCGGCGAAGCCTCTCGAGTTGGCGCACCTTCAGCCGCGGCCCCCAGAAGGCGAACGCCGCCGCCAACAGCGAGAGGATCGCCATCGCCAGCGCCCAGGACCGTCCGACGGACTCGCTCGCCAGGGCCCCGAGCCCGCCACTGACTGCCCCGAGCAGGGTCAGGTTGACGACGATCCCACCGAAGAACGCGGCCGCCACCTTGAGGCCCTGCCGGCGTCCCTCGGCCTCCGAGGCGCCGGAGACGCTCGCCATGCCGAGTCCGACGGGCAACGTGCACGGGCACACTGCGCTGGCCATGATTCCCGCCAGGAAGCTGACGCCCAGCGCGACGAACAGGCCGTTCCCCAGACCGGACCCGAACTGGCGCAGGAACTCGTCCAGCGTCATCACCGGGCCTCCGCCGGGGCGCCGGCCCGGTAGCCGAGACCCTTGATGGCGGCGACGAGTTGGTCCGGCGACAGGCGGCTCGGATCGAAGCGGACCCGTGCCCGACGCTCCACCAGGCTCACGTCGACGGCAGCAACGCCGCCGATCGCAGCCAGCGTCTTCTTGACGCGCGCCACGCACGCGGCGCACGACATCCCCTCCACCGGGATCTGGACCACCTTCATGTCGGCCTCTTGGTTCGCCGTCGGCGTCGTCCGGCTCGTGCACCCGTTCACCCCGCCGAGGACCGGAGTCCCGGCGAGAAGGACGAGTACGATCCCGGCGCGCGCGACACCAGGACCGCAGTGGCTATGGGTTGGCATGGTTGCTCCTCGGCCGGGGCGGGTCGTCGGTCGCGGTCGTGTCCTGGGCGTCGTCGAGCGCCTCGAGGATCGGGCAGGTCGGCCGGCCGTCGCGGCAGGCGCAGCTCTCCACCATCGTGTACAGGGCGCTGCGCATCGCCTGGAGCTGCGCCAGCTTCTTGTCGATGTCCCGCACCTTCGCCGCGGCGAGGGACCGCACCTCGCTCCGCTTGCGCCCCTTCGCGTCACGCAAGGCGACGAGGTCTGCGATCTCCTTGAGCGTGAAGCCGAGATCCTGTGCCCGCTTGATGAAGCGGATCAGGCGAACGGTCTCCGAGGGGTACTCGCGGTAGCCCGAAGCCGTCCGCGCGGGCGCCTCGAGAAGACCTCGCCGCTCGTAGTACCGCAGCGTCTGGATGTTCACGCCCGCCCTGCTCGCCACCTCGCCGATCCGCAGCCCGTTGCCGGTCATTCTCGTCCTCCGCGACAAACATACGGCCTATACCTATGTATAGAGTCAAGCGCCGGGCGCGTCGTTTCTTGTGTCCCATGACCTGCGAGGTCATTGCCGCGTGGATCTGGCGGTCGTAGCTTGGTTCAGGAGATGGCCCGGAAAGCGGGCCCACCGGAGGTTCGAATGAAGCGGACTGCGCTATGGCTGGAGCTGGCCGTCGTCGGGTCCGTCGTGCCCTGGCTCTTCTTCTTCCGGTACTTCCGGGCCGAGGGGTTTCCGGGCGACTTCGCCGGCGCCCTGTTCGTGAACGGCGCCGCCGGCGGGTTCTCGGCGGACCTGCTGATCAGCTCGTTCGTGTTCTGGCTCTTCCTGTTCCCGGAGGCGCGACGGGCGGGCGTCGCACGACCGTGGCTGTACGTGACGCTCAACCTCGGCGTCGGTTTGTCGTGCGCGCTGCCGGCTTTCCTGTATGCCCGGCAGCGGGCTCTGGACGCCACGACCGAGGCACGGCCCGTGGCGGCCTGAGTGGCCAGCGCCACCCCCTTCGGCGGGCTGCTGCGCCAGTGGCGCGGCGCACGGCGGCTGAGCCAGCTCGAGCTGGCGCTCTCCGCGGATGTCTCCTCCCGCCACCTGAGCTACATGGAGACGGGCCGCGCGCGCCCCAGCCGCGCGATGGTGCTGCAGCTCGCCGGCGCGCTCGACGTGCCGCTGCGCGAGCGCAACACGCTGCTGCACGCCGCCGGCTACGCGCCGGTCTACGGCGAGACCCCGCTCGAGGATCCGGCGCTCTCGTCGATCCGCGAGGCGCTGGCGCTGCTGCTGCGTCACCACGAACCGCTGCCCGCCGTGGCCCTCGACCGCCGGTGGAACGTGGTGATGGCCAACGCGCCCTACCTGGCGTCGGCTCCCCAGGCCTTCGGCCGCGAGCCCGGGCCGCCGCTTTCGGTGCTGCCCGAGCCGCGCGCCAACGTGCTGCGTCTGTTGTTCGATCCCGCCGGATTCAAGCCGCTGGTTTCGAACTGGGGCGAGGTGGCGGCTGCGGTGCTGGCCCGCGTCCACCGCGAGGCCCACTGGTCGGGCGACCCGGAGGTGCTGGCCCTGCTCGACGAGCTGCAGGCCGCGCCCGACGCGCCGCCGCGCGCGTCCTGGTTCGACCCGTCACGGCCTCCCGCGCTGGTGATCCCGGTCGAGATGGCGACTCCGCTCGGCCCGGTCCGCTACTTCACGACGCTGACCACGCTCGGCGCCGCCCAGGATCTGACGCTGCACGAACTGCGGATCGAGGCCTACCACCCGGCCGACGAGGAGAGCGCCGAGAGGCTGGCGGCTCTCTGCGCGGGTGGGAGTCGGATGGGCGCTGCCACGGACCAGTTGGCGCAGGAGTGACTCTGGGTCGCGGCTCCTCAACCTGACGAGTGAGCAGGCCTCGGAGCGGTCGCCGCCGCGTTGTTCCTCGGAGGCGCGTCCACCGCGACGACGACAGTCACAGTTCCGGCCGCGGGGGACCCGCCAGCCGGGTGGCGACGCGCAGGGCGCCGCCCGTGAGGGTCCGATGAACCGGGCAGCGATCGGCGATCTCGAGCAGCCGCAGGCGCTGGGCTGCGTCGAGCGAGCCGGCGAGTTCGATCTCGCGATCGATCACGTCGATCCCGGCTCCGCTGGCGCCCTCGCATCCGGCGCAGTCGGCGGCGTGCTGCTTGTGGTGGTTGAGCCGCACGACGGTCCTCTCCAGTGGCCACCCCTTGCGCTCCGCGTAGAGGCGCAGCGTCATCGCCGTGCAGGCGCCGAGCGACGCAGCCAGCAACTCGTAGGGCGAGGGACCGGAGTTCGTACCGCCGACGGAGCGCGGCTCGTCGGCCAGGAGCGGGTGGCCGCTGGCCACGATCTCGGTGCGGAACCCTGCGGCCGTCTCCAGGCGGGCCACCACGGAGTGGCCGGCGTCGACCGCCGTCGGCCGCTCCTCGCGCGGCGTGCCGATGTACTTGCGGGCCCAGGCCCCGAGCACCGACCCGACGTACAGGGAGTCAGCCTCGTCCGACAGCAAGTGGTCGGCGCGGTCGAGCGACACGAAGCTCTTCGGATGCCGGGCCGCCTGGAACAGGCGGGCGGCGTTCTCCACGCCGACGACGCGGTCGGCCGGGGAATGGAACAGGAGCAGCGCCCGGCCGGGCGCCGCCAGCGCCTCGTCGAGGCTCGACGCCGCAAGGTCGTCGAGGAGCTGCTTGCGCACCGTGAACGGTCGCCCGCGAGCGTGACGCGGGCTTCACCCGCCTGCTCGATCGTGGCCAGCGAGTCGCCGAAGAGATGGGCCACGTGGCGGGGATCGTGGGGAGCGCCGATGGTTGCGACGACCCGCACGCTGTCGATCTGCGGCGCCGCCCGGATCCCGGCCGCACCGCCCAGCGAGTGGCCGACGAGAACCCGCGGCGCCTCCCGTTCCCGGGCCAGCCAGCCGGCCATCTCGACGAGGTCGGCGACGTTCGACGAGAAGTTGGTGTCCGCGAAGTCCCCCTCGCTCTCGCCCAGGCCCTTGAAGTCGAAGCGCAGCACGGCAATCCCCTGCTGGGTGAGAGCCCGGCTCACGTGGCCGGCGGCCTTCAGGTTCTTGGTGCAGGTGAAGCAGTGGGCGAACAGCGCGTAGGCGAGCGGCTGGCCGTCCGGCGGCAGATCGAGGCGTCCTGCCAGCCGGTGCCCCTCGCGGTTGACGGCCGACACCTTTTCGAAGCTCATGCCAGAAGATCCTCCCCGCTCGCGATGCGGCACACGGACCGATCATGGACCCGGGCGACGGTCACCGGTAGAGCCGGTCGCGATCGCGGACCGGAACGCGGGTGCCGAGCATCGCGTCCCATGCGCCGCTGGTCAGTCCGAAGGCGATCTCCGTGCCACGTGGGCTGTGATGGTAGGCGTGGTGACGGACGATGTAGCGCCAGTACGGCCCGCGCAGGCCGTACACGGTGGGGAAGTGGGTGCCATGGTGGACCCACTCCTCGATCACGTAGCTCTGCATCACGGCCGCCCACAGCACCGGCGCGGTGTGCAGTGGCGCCAGGAAGCTGGCGGCGGCCAGCACCGTCATGTAGAGCACGGTGTCGCGGATGGTGCCGTTGATGTGGTCGCCGTCCCAGGGGCGGGCGTGATGCTCGGCGTGCAGGCCGTCGAGCTTGACGTGGGCCCAGTGTCGCAGCGCGCCCGTGCCGTCCGGGAACCGGCCGTGGAGGATGTAGCGGTGGGCGAGGTACTCGACCAGGGTCCAGCTCACGCCACCGGCCGCGAACCAGGCCAGGGTCGCCGCGACCGGCGCCGGGGAGCGCAGGGCCGAGCCGAGCACGACGAGGGCGTACGAGGTGTAGAGGGCGCTCGCGGGAAGCAGCCGCTGGCGCGACCGGCGAGCCTCGGCGGCGAGGTCGATTCGTCGCCCGCTGAACTCCACCTGGGGCATCCCGACCTCGGACTTGAGGCGCCGCCTTCCGTCTGCCTTCGCCATCGTCTCGGCTCCCACCCGGTGGCCTGCGCCGGTCACCCGCCCAGTACCGCACCGCAAACTCAACGCTACCGTGGGGGCGCCAGCCGGACTGTGGAGCGCCTCACAGCCAGCGCAGGTTTGCGGCCAACATCATGCGATTACCCGGCCGGGTGAGGTGCAGGTCGCGCACCGCCCAGCGCACGGGTTGGTGCGCTCCGCAAGCGACGAGGTGAATCGAATGCCCGGCCACGAAGACGCCAGCTGGATGCTCCGTTGCGAAGAACTGGCGCGGCAGGCGGCGGCCGCTGGCAACACGCCGGTCGGAGCGCTGATCGTGCTCGAGGGACTGCTGCTCGCCGAGGCGGCCGAGCAGGTGCCGAATGGCGAGCGGCGATTCGCCCACGCCGAGTTGCTCGCGGTCGAGGCCGCGCTCCGAGTGGCCGGGCTACGCTACCTCGAGTCGGCCACCCTGTACTCCACCGCGGAGCCCTGCATCCTCTGCGGCTTCGCCATTCGTGAAACGCGGATCGGCCGCGTCGTGGTCGGGCGCCCGTCTGGCGACACCGGGAGCCTCTCTTCCCGGTTCCCGATCCTGGTGGCCGACGACGTCAGCCGCTGGGGTCCCGCGCCGGAGGTCGTCTGGTGGCCGCAGGGGCGCGGCGGCACCGCGAGCCAGGCTTAGTCGAGGTCAGAGGTTCAGCACCAGCTCGCGGGTCCGCGCCCAGGAGACGCAGGTGCACATCGCGTGACGGCGCTGCTCCTCCGTCAGGCAGAGATCGCGATGCTCGGGCTCGCCGGCCAGGACCTCCGTCACGCACGAGGCGCACTCGCCGCGTCGGCACTCGTACGGAGCCCACACGCCGGCGGCGAGCAGCGCGTCGAGCAGGCTGGTGCCCGGCTGGACTTCGAGGCGGGTGCCAGACACTGCGAGATGCACCGCGAGCGGCGCGTCAGCCGGGTCGCGACGCGCGCCGAAGCTCTCGAAGTGAACCCGCCGGGCGGGCCACTCGCGCGCCGCGGCCTCCGCACGAACGGCTTCGATCAACCGCTGCGGACCGCAGACGTAGACGTCGGCGTCGGGGGACAGCGGTTCGAGGAGGGCGCCGACGTCCATCCTGTTCGTGCCGACGCCGCCCGGATAGCGGGACGTCCGTCCGCCACGGTCGGGCACCGGCAGGAAGTGGGCCGGGCTGCGGGCCGCGTAGTGGAGCTCGAACGGCCGCGACAGGCGCTCGAGCTCCTCCATCATCGAGAAGAACGGGGTGATGCCGATGCCGCCCGCGATGAACACCGAGTGCCGGGCCTCCCGGCGCAGCGGAAAGGCGTTGAACGGCCCGTTGCCCGAGAGCCGGTCGCCGACGCGAAGCTGGTCGTGGAGATGGGCCGAGCCGCCGCGGCCCGGTGTGGCGCGCAGGACGCAGATCTCGTAGCGGCCGAGGTCGCGCGACGAGGAGGTCAGCGAGTAGCGGCGCTCGAAGCCGGCGAACGAGAGCTCGAGGTGGGCGCCCGGCTCGAATGCGGGCAGGGCACCGCCGTCGCTCGCGGCCAGCGTGAGGCGCACGGTGTCCGCTGCGGCGAGGGCCCTGGCGACGACGATCAGTTCCACGGTCCACTCCTCACGGGTTGAACGGCGACGCGTCGACGAGCGTCCAGGCGAAGGGCTGGTTGAGCGGCGAGACCACGAAGCGGCGAGGCCTGAACTCCCACCATCGGCCCGTGCCGCCGGTCTCGCCGGTGCCCGCCGCGAGGTCGAGCCTCACGTCGCCCGTCAGCTGGAGCTGCCGGTTGGTGGCGAAGTCGAGGAAGGCCAGGCCCGCGCGCGGGTGCTGCGCGAAGTTGCCGAGGGTATTGAACAGGCTGTTGCCGGGGTAGTCGGGGATGCGCAGCGTGCCGTCTTCCAACTCGACGAACCCGGGTCGCCCCCCGCGGTGCGACACGTCGGCCGGTGCGCCCGCCCGCTGGGCGCTCGCGACGAAGAAGGTGTCGGCGGCCGCGATCCACGCGATCAGGTCGGCCGGCAGCGCGTCGCCCTCGCGGACGTCGTGCAGCGTTGCTGAACCGCTCTCCCGCCGCTCGAGTTGGCGGCGCTGGATGTACTTGGGGCACAGGGGATGGGCCTGCTCGACCGCAATCGAGAGCTCTCGGTTCCCGCGGGCGGCACAGCGCCCGTTGACGCGCAGGCGCCTGCGCGTCGCGAGTTCGATGAACAGCGCGCCGACGGGGTCGCCCTCCCGCATCCCGTGGAAGGGAGGGATGCGGGAGAGCGTGTCCAGCTCGTCTTCGAGGCGGAGGTGGAGGGTGGCGCCGTCCTGGTCCGTCCGAGCGAAGCCCCGCGGGCCGCCGACGAAGACGGCCCACGGGTCGCCCTCGGCCGAAGCCCAGCCGAGAGCGCAGTACTGCTGCTGGGTCACGAACGGCCTCGCGGCCGGCGGCACCCGATCGGCGATCAACTGCCCGTTCATCAGTGCGACGTCGCGCTCGCCCGTCTGCTCCTGGATCGCGCGCTCGCCGGCGTGAAATGGGTCGTGCATCGTCAGCTCCCGCCGCTTCGAACCCGGGTCAGAACGTGAGCAGGCGGTAGCCCTCGTCGAGATAGCGGGAGAGGTCGACGATGCCCGACGTGCCGGGGATCTGCTTCTCCCGAATCAGCGACAGGCCCGTGGCCTTGACGTCGGCGGTGGCGCCGAACACGTCGGCGCAGCCCCCGCAGACCCCGACGACGGTGTCCTTGACGGCCCCGTACAGGGCGTGCGCCGGGTGGCCAGGCTTGACGATCTCGCTCACCCAGCGGGTGCCGGTGCCCTGGAAGATCAGCGCGACCTGCTGACCTTTCTCCTTGAGCTCGTAGGCGACGAACATCGCGTTGAAGAGGCGGCCGAGCGCCTCCTCGGAACCGGCGGCGGGATCGGACAGGACGACGATGGCGGTCTTGGACATGGCTTTGTCTCCTTCGTGGCGTCCGGTGTGATTACCGAACGATCGGTATAATAGGAGGGCGGCCTCCGGGCGTCAAGCTGTTTCTTGTACCGATCGTTCGGTAATGGTGCTAGGCTCGGATCAGCGAAGGGGGAGCCACCGTGGCGCGGCCTGCAAAAATCGAATCCTCGGCCCTGCACAGGAAGCTGAGCGACGTCTTCCGCGACGTCGGCTACGAGGGCGCGTCGCTCGCCCTGCTCTCGGAGGCGACCGGGCTGCAGCGGGCGAGCCTGTACCACCGCTTCCCGGGGGGCAAGGAGCAGATGGCCCTGGAGGTGATGACCGGCGCGGAGCAGTGGCTGGGCGAGCACATCCTCGCGCCGCTGGCGTCGGACGCCCCGCCGGAGGCCCGGATTCGGGCGATGATCCGCGGCCTCGACGACTTCTACTCCGGGGGCCGCCAGGCCTGCCTGCTGAACATGCTGTCGTCACCCCGGGCCGACCGCGGCCCGTTCGCGCGCCTGATCCGGAACGCCTTGAAGGCCTGGATCGAAGCGCTCGCCGCTCTCCTCTCCGAGGCCGGGTTCGACGCGGAGACGGCCCGCTTCCGGGCCGAGCGCGCCGTCGCGCTGGTGCAGGGCAGCCTGGTGCTCGCGCGCGGGATGGACACGACGCGACCGTTCCGCAACTGCCTCGCCAACCTGGAGCGAGAGCTGCTGGCGCCGCGGTCCGATGGAGCTCCGGCCCCAACATCCGCCTGAACCCCATCACCGGGCCCCCGCGTCGAGGAAGCGCAGCACCTGCCGCTCCAGGAAAGCGAAGGAAGGCACGACGAAGAGGCGCGGCTGCATGCAGGTGTAGTCGTAGGGAGTCTCGAGCACCTCCTCGAGCACGAACGGCCGACGCTCGACCGCCTCTCCGAAAGCGTGGGGCAGCTCGCCGAACGAGGAGAGCAGGCCGGCACCGTAGGCCCGCAGGCCGGCGGGCTCCTCGATCAGGCCGAACTCCAGCGTGAACCAGTACAGGCGCTCGAGGCGTCGCATCCCCTCCGTCGTGGCGACCGCGGCGGCGCGGCCGAAGGCGCGGGAGAGCGGCGCGAACGTCGCGTCTGCGAAGAGCGGGGCGTGGCCGAGCACCTCGTGGACGACGTCCGGCTCGGGCGTGTACTCGGGCCGCGAGCCGTGGCGGATGAAGGTGGTGCACGACAGGACGCCCGCGCCCAGCCGGGTCAGGAACGACCGCGAGTCGATCAGGCCGGGCACCGGCGCGAGGCGGATGCCGTGGGCGCGCGCGAGGCGCTCCGACAGCGCCGCCAGGTCGGGGATGCGGTCCTCCGCGAGGCCCAGGTCGTGCCGTGCGGCGCGGTAGGCCGCGGCCGCGTGGCGAGCGTGGCCCTCGGCCAGGCGCGAGGCCACCGCGCGCCAGGTCGCATGCTCGTCGGGGAGGTAGTCGATCGACGGCATCCGGCCGTCGCGCGCGGCGTGGGCGAGCCTGGCGATGGCGTCACGGCGGGCCCGGTACCGGGGATCGCTTGCGCCCGGATGATCGAGCGGGAGGGCGACCGGCGGGTGCGGATCGATGGTCGGGGCCGTTTCGGGGACGGCGGTCATGTCGGGCCTCACTTCTGGAAAAAGAAAAGGCCCGCTGCTTCTCGCGAAGGAGCGGGCCCGGTGGCGACGGTAGATGCCTGTCGCTACACCCCGGGCGCTCCCCGGCTGGAATAGCGATAGCGGCGCATCGTCAGGATCACGAGCGGACGATAGCAGCCGGCATCGGCGCCGTCACCCGCGCAGCCGGCCACTCAGCAGCAGCCCGGGGCGCAAGAAGCGCCCTGAGCCGCGGTGAAAGTGTCGCGGGTGCCGTCGGGCTCGAGGACCTGGAACGCGCCCGCGTAGGGCGGGGCGCCGAGCTTGGCCAGGGTGTCGGTGCAGATCTCGATCGCCTGGCCGCGCGGGAAGAAGTGGCCCTCTTCGTCGGTGACGGCGGCGAGCGGGCCCAGGTAGACCGCGCGGTGGCCGAGGTAGACGCAGCCCGCCTGCTTCTGGAACTTGTAGCCGCGCACGGTCAGTGACGAAAAGCGGTAGCCCTCGACCTCGCGCCAGAACGTGCTCGACAGCACCTGCAGCCCGTAGAAGCCGGCCTTCTCCAACTCGGCCAGGAACTCCTCCTCGGACAAGGCACCCGAGATGCACTCGCCCCACAGGTGGGCGTTGACGCGCAGCGAGGCGGGCACGGCGCGGTCGCAGACGATGTCCGAGATCACGATCCGGCCGTGGTCCTTCAGCACCCGCCACATCTCGCGGAACACCCGCTTCTTGTCCGGCGAGAGGTTGATCACGCAGTTGGAGGTGACCAGGTCGACGCTGCGGTCGTCGACCGGCACCTCCTCGAGGAAGCCCTTGCGGAACTCGGCCACGTCGTAGCCGAGGTTGTGCGCGACGGCGGCGCGGTGCTGGCCGGCGACGCCGAGCATCGGGTCGGTCATGTCGACGCCGATCGCCTTGCCTGTCGGGCCGACCTTGCGCGCGGCGATGAAGACGTCGATGCCCGCGCCGGAGCCGAGGTCGACGACGGTCTCGCCCGCTTTCACGTCGGCGACGCTCATCGGGCCGCCGCAGCCGTAGAAACGGTCGATCACCTCTTTCGGGATGTGCGAGGTGTCGACGGCGTCGTAGTTGACCGGGCAGCACAGCTCCGGCTGCGGCGTCTCGGCGGCGTTGCCGTAGAACTCGCGGACCAACTCGCGCGGCCGGTCGAGGCTCACGCTCACCACGCAGTTGGAGTGTCCGGTGCGAACAGGAGGTGGCTCGCCCAGCTCGCCGCCCGGCGCGCAGCCGAGGTGGTCGTCGCCCATCGCCCGGTACACGACCGGCGCGCCGAAGCCGGTGTCGACCCGGTGCGCGGCCCGCCCCTCTTCGGCCAGCTCGAACAGCCGGTCCGTGAGCTGCCCCTGGTACAAGTCGCAGTAGGGGTCCATGTAGTCGAACGAGCCGTGGCCGTTGCGGGACGTGCGGCCGAGGCTGAACGAGTAGGCGTGCTCGACGTCGCCGCCGCCGCACAGGTAGCGGAAGCGGCACTCGTTGCACACCGGCTTGTCGGCGACGGACAGGTTGCGCAGCGACTTCGACACGGCCGACTCGGCGAGCAGCGCGCCGAGGTTGCCGCCGTCCCAGCGGCCCAGCTCGAGCAGCGGGTACTGGACGGTGGCCGCGCTCGGGTACACGCGCCCGTCGGCGTAGACGCACAGGCTCTCGACGCCGCCGTTGGACAGGTCGACGCGGGAGCCGGGCACGCCGTCGACGCGGTCGCGGAAGCTGGCGATGTTGTCGATTCTGACGCCGGCCTCCACTGCGACCTCCTGCGCGCGCCGCAACTGTGAGAGCAGCGTCGCGGCCGGGACGAACGAGCCGTTCAGCTCGGCCCAGCGCCCCTTGCGGTGAATCCAGAGCAGGTGCCAGGAGGCGGCGCCGAGGCTCTTGACCAGGCCGGGGAAGGCCGCCAGCTCGGAGGCGTTGGCGCGAGTCACCACCGTCGACACGGTCGGCGCGTGACCCGCGGCCACGGCGTTGCGGATGCCGGTCAGGATGCGCTCGAATGTGCCCGCGCCGCGGACCGGGTCGTTGGTCGCCGCGGTGGCGCCGTCGAGGCTGATCTGCAAGCGCAGGCGCTCGGGGCTGAGGCCGCGCAGCCGCTCGAGCACGGCGCCCTGGAACAGCAGCCCGTTGGTCAGGATCACCAGCTCCCGGCCGTGGGTGCGGGTGATGCGCTCGATCAGGTCGAACAGGTCGGGTCGCAGGAACGGTTCGCCCCCGGTCAGGTAGAAGCGCTCGACGCCGAGCCCCGCGGCCTCGTCGACCAGGGCCGCGAGGCGCTCCGCGGCCATCCCGCGGTCGCCGTCGGGGCCCGAGGAGACGAGGCAGTGCTCGCAGGCCAGGTTGCAGGCGTTGGTGACGTGCAGCCACAGCTCCCGCAACCGCGGCTCGAGGTAGCGGGCGCGCCCGGCGTATCGCGCCGGGGCGAACGGCTCCCGAGCGGCGAAGCCACGGCGCTGCGCGTCGCGCAGGAAGCGGTCGACGTGGAACCAGGCCTTGACCGGGTCGAAGCCCTGCTCTTCGCCGTAGCGCTGGGCGATCTCGCCCAGGCTGCGGCGGCCGTCGGCGAGGGCGGCGATCCGCGCGCCGCGGGCGTCGGTGGCGATCCAGTTCGGCCGCTCGGGGTCGAGCAGCACGGACAGGCCGCGGCGTTCGAGCACCGTGTGCGACGGCACGTGCCAGGGAGCGCGTTCGGGCGAGACGTCGACGGTCATCTTCTTTGCTTCCTCGAATGAGAGATCAGAGCATCAGCGCCGCCGCAGCGGCCAGCAGGGCCGCCGCGGGCAGCGTCGCCACCCAGGCGGCCGCGATGCGGCGGATGGTGGCCCAGCGGGCGTCGCCGCCGGCGGCGCCGGAGCCGATCAGCGCACCGCAGGCGACGTGGGTGGTCGACACGGGCAGGCCGAGCGGCGAGGCCGCCAGCACCAGGCCCGCGGTGGCCAGGTTGGCGCCGAGCCCGGTGCCGGCATCGAGGGCAGTGATGCCGAAGGCCATCGTGCGCGCGACGCGAGCGGCGGCGACCAGGCCGCCGAGGGTCATCGCCAGCGCGA
>JAMPXO010000006.1 GCA_023701125.1 Vicinamibacteria bacterium
AGGTCCCGTTCCGCCCCCGCCGCCGCGCGCGGGCGGCCCCGTGCCCCCGCCCCCGCCGCCGGCCGGCGGTGGCGGGGCGAAGAAGGCGGCGGCCTGGGCTGCGGGCGGTTGCGGCTGCCTGCTGATCCTGTTCGGCTTCGCCGCCCTGGCGCTGATGCTGGCCGCGGGCTCCTGCGGCCAGTCGGGCTCGACCCCGCCGACGCCCGCTCCCGCGCCTGACGGCGGGGCCGCGGCCGACAGCGGCGGCGCGCCGGCGCCGGCCGGCGCGACGCTCGCCATCGGCGACGGTGACCTGAAGGCGGCCGTCGAGGGCAACGCGGTCGTCGTCGAGTTCTCCTACGTGATCCGCGGCTTCAGCATGCAGCAGGAGCCGAACGGCCAACGCATCAACCTGCAGGCGGAGCTCGTCACCTACGGTCCCGACGGCCAGCCCTTCCCCGACCTCTCGCAGCAGGGCCAGGCCGACGAGGTCGTGCCGAAGCTGCTCGAGACCTACACCTTCAGCGGCAAGATCACGTTGCCGACCGACGCCCCGGGCGGGCGCTACCACCTGCAGTTCAACATCACCGACCGCTTGACCGGCGCGACCGCGACGCGTCGCTCGCCGTTCGACCTCGAGGGCTAGCCCACCAAGATGCTCGGCCTGCTGATCGGGCTCACGTTCGTGACGCCGCTGGTCCTGTTCTACGCGCTGGTGATCAAGGGCGTCGACCGCTACGAGCCGGAGCCGTGGTGGCTGCTGACCGCCGCCTTCCTGTGGGGCGCGTTCGCCTCGACGGCGCTGGCGATCGTCGGCAACGGCCTCGGCGACGCGGTGTTCTCGGCCGCGCTGGGCCAGGGCAACGCGCTGGTCGAGGGGGCGACGGCGTCGATCGTCGCGCCGCTGGTCGAGGAGTCGACCAAGGGCTTCGGCCTGCTGATCCTGCTCGCCGTGTCGCTGCTGTGGCTGCACGAGGTCGACGGGCCGCTCGACGGTGTCATCTACGGGGGCGTGGTCGGTCTCGGCTTCACCTTCACCGAGGACATCCTCTACATCTCCCGGTACACCGCCGACCAAGGCGTCGCCGGCGGCTTCATGCTGCTGGTGCTGCGCACGGTGCTGGCGGGGCTCGGCCACGCCAGCTTCACGGCGATGACGGGGCTCGGCATCGGCATCGCGGTGGTCGCCCGCAACCCGCTGATACGGATCGCCGCGCCGATCGCGGGCTGGTGCATGGCGGTGCTGCTGCACGCGATCCACAACGGCCTGGTCAGCTTCCTCGGGCCCGCCGGCCTGATCATCAAGCTGCTGTTCTTCTGGCTGGTCGACATCCTGTTCTTCGTGCTGCTCTACGCGCTGGCGCTGCGCGACCGCCGGATCGTGCGCGAACAGCTGCAGCCCGAGGTCGGCGTGATCCTGCACGAGCTGGAGCTCGAGAACGTCACCCGCTTCAAGATGCTGCTGCCGCTGTGGAACACCATCGCGCTGTGGGGCGACGGCCTCGCCGGTTACCGCAGGCGGCGGGCCAAGCAGGTCGCGCTGATCGAGCTGGCCTTCGCCAAGGCGCGCGCCCAGCGCTCGCCCGACGACGCGGACGTGCTGGCGATGGAGACCGACCTGCGGCGCCAGGTCGACGACCACAACGCGGCCGGCGTCTTCGTCGGGACTTAGCTCAAGCGCCGCGGCTGTCGAAGGCGGCCGCGGTGTCCGGGTACAGGCGGCGCGCGTACTCGAGTTCCGGCTTCATCTGGCCGAGCAGCATCAGCGCGTACATGTGGAAGTCGCCGATCAGCGACCACAGCGGGTGGCGGAAGGTCGCCGGGCGGTTGCGCTCGAAGACCAGGTGGCCGAGCCACGCGAAACCGTAGCCCGCCACCGGCGCCACCCCCATCCAGCCCGGCGTCGTCAGCGCAGCCCCGGCCACGATCGCGATCACGCAGGTCGTCCCCACCGCGTGCAGCATGCGATTGACGGGGTGCAGGTGCTGCGACACGTAGAACGGCCAGAACTCGCGATAAGAAGTGGGTGGCTCGGACGGCATCGGGCGATTCTAGAAGATCCCCCGCGGCGCAGGTATGCTTTTGCCCGCTTCGCAAAAGGAGGCGCTCCTCATGTTGCAGTTGCCCCGTCGCGCCGCGTGGATGCTGGTCGGCCTCGCGGCCTTGCCGGCCACGGCCGCCCCGACCTTCGACGCGCGGGCGATGCTCAAGCTCGAGCGGCTGTCCGACCCGCAGGTGTCGCCCGACGGCGCCTGGGTGGCCTGGGCGCAGACCCACGTCGGCGACGACGCGGCCTTCACCCGCAACACCGACCTGTGGCTGGCCCCGCTGGCCGGCGGCGCCTCGCGGCGGCTGACGTTCCACCCGAAGACCGACACCGCGCCCCGCTTTGCGCCGGACGGCCGATCGATCGCCTTCCTCTCCGCTCGCGACGGCGCGATGCAGGTCTACCGCCTCGACCTCGCGGGTGGCGAGCCGCAGAAGCTCACCTCGTTCGTGGGCGGCGTCTCGGAGTTCGCGTGGGCCGGTGGCGACGCGCTGGTCGTGCGCGCCGACGTGTGGCCCGCCTGCGGCGCCGACGGGGCCTGCAACACGAAGCAGGACGCGGCCGCGGGCGGACCGCTCGCCTACGACGCGCTGCTGTTCCGGCACTGGGACGAGTGGGAGGACGGCAAGCGCGGCCACCTGTTCCACGTCCCGCTGGCGCAGGGCGGCGCCGTCCGCGACCTGACCCCGGGCGAGCGCGACACCCCGCCGTGGAGCCTGGGGGGCAGCGACTGGAGCGTGTCGGCCGACGGCCGCGAGGTCTGCTTCTCGCGCAACGACGATCCCGTCCCGGCGCTGTCGACCAACGCGGACGTGTTCGTGGTCGCTGTCGCGGGCGGCCTTCCGAAGAAGGTCGCCTCGCACCCGGGCTACGACGGCACCTGCCGCTTCTCGCCGGACGGCAAGAAGCTGGCTTTCCGCACCCAGATGCGCGCGGGCTACGAGGCCGACCGCTGGCGGCTGATGGTGCTGGACCGGCCGAGTGGCAAGGTCGCCGACCTGACGCCGACGCTCGACCGCCACGTCGAGGACTTCACCTGGTCCGCGGACGGCAGCGGGCTGCACTTCACGCTCTCCGACGACGGCCGCGACCCGGTGTTCACGATCCCCGCGGCGGGCGGCGCCCACAAGAAGATCGCCGACGGCACCTTCTCCGAGTTGCGCGCGGTGGCCGGCGGCAAGGCGATCGTGGCGATGAGGGTCTCGCTGACGGCGCCGGCCGAGATCTGGCGCATGGCCACCGACGGCAGCGGGGCCTCGGCCGTGACGAAGGTCAACGAGGCGTATCTCGCCACGTTCGGCCTGAAGCCGGGCGAGAGCGTGCGTTACAGGGGGGCGGCCGACAAGGACGTGCAGGCCTGGATCGTCAAGCCCGCCGACTTCGACCCGGCCAGGAAGTACCCGCTGCTGGTGCTGATCCACGGCGGCCCGCAGGGCGCGTGGAACGACGGCTGGAGCTATCGCTGGAACCCGCAGGTGTTCGCCGCGGCGGGCTTCGTCGTGTTCGCTCCCAACCCGCGCGGCTCGGTCGGCTGGGGCCAGCAGTTCGAGGACGACATCAACCGCGACTGGGGCGGCAAGGTCTACGAGGACGTGATGAAGGGCACCGACTTCGCGGAGGCGCTGCCCTACGTCGCGAAGGGCCGCACGGTCGCGGCCGGCGCCTCCTACGGCGGCTACATGGTCAACTGGATCGCCGGCCACACCGACCGCTACAAGGCGCTGGTCAGCCACGACGGGCTGTTCGACATGAACTCGATGACGCTGGCCACCGAGGAGCTGTGGTTCCCGACGTGGGAAATGGGCGGCCTGCCGTGGGAGGTCCCGGCCGAGTACGAGAAGTGGAGCCCGTCGACCTACGCGAAGAACTTCAAGACGCCGACGCTGGTCGTCCACGGCGAGCTCGACTACCGGGTGCCGATCGACCAGGGCATGCAGATGTTCACGGCCCTGCAACTGCGTGACGTGCCGTCGCGCCTGCTCGTCTTCCGCGACGAGAACCACTGGGTGCTGAAGCCGCAGAACACGGTGCGCTGGTACGACGAGGTGCTGGGCTGGCTCCAGCGCTGGACGAAGGAGTAGTGCGCATCCTCGACGTCGCCCACGAGATGGGGCACGAGGAGGTCGTGGTCCTGCACGACCAGGCCTCCGGCCTGCGCGCCGTGGTCGCGATCCACGACACCACGCTCGGGCCGGCGGCCGGCGGCACCCGCATGCGGCTGTACCCGACCATGGACGACGCGGTGCTCGACGCGCTGCGGCTGTCGCGGGCGATGACCTACAAGGCGGCGCTGGCCGAGATGCCGACCGGCGGCGGCAAGGCGGTGATCCTCGGCGACCCCGCCCGCGACAAGACCCGGCAGCGGCTGGTCGCCTACGCGAAGGCCGTCGAGCGCATGGGCGGCCGCTTCCACACCGGGCCCGACATGGGCATCGACGCCCGCGACGCGGCGGTGATGGCGCGCCACACGAAGCACGTCAGCCACGCCAACCCGCAGTCGGGCGTCGACACCGCCGACCTGACCGCGGTCGGCGTGCTGGAGGCGATCCGCCACACGGCGCTGTTCCTCGGCACCGAGCTGCGCGACCTGCGGGTGGCGCTGCAGGGCGTCGGCCAGGTCGGCTACCGGCTGGCGAAGCGGTTGCACGCGGCCGGCGCGAAGCTGACCGTCTGCGACCGCGAAGAGGCCCGCGCCGGCCGCGTCGCGGACGAGTGCGGCGCCGAGGTCGTCGGCCACGAGAACATCTACGATGCCGACTGCGACGTGTTCTCACCCAACGCCGCGGGGGCCGTGCTCAACAGCGAGACGATCCCGCGGCTGCGCGCGAAGGCGGTCGTCGGCGCGGCCAACGAACAACTGTCGACGCCCGAGGACGGCGACCGCCTGCACGAGCGCGGGATCGTGTGGGCGCCCGACTACGTCGCCAACGCCGGCGGCCTGCTCAGCCTGCTCCACGAGCGCGGCGAGGTCGACGAGGACGGCATCCACGAGCGCGTGCGCGCGATCGGGCCGCGGGTGCGCGAGATCCTGGAGAGCGCCGCCGACGACGACCTGCCGCCGCACGTGATCGCCGACCGCATCGCCCACGAGCGGCTGCGGGCCGCTCGCGAAGCCCGGCGCGCGAGGCCACCCGCATGAGCCGCCGTTTCACTCGCGGCGGTGGCACGCTCGATTACGAGGTGCGCGGCGACGGGCCCGACGTGCTGCTGCTGCATGCCTTCCCGTTCGACCTCTCGATGTGGGACGACGTCGTGGTGGCGCTCTCGCCCCAGGCCCGCTGCCTGCGCTTCTCGGCCCGCGGCTTCGGCGCCTCGTCGCCGGCCGGAGCGCTGCTGTCGATGGAGGGCATCGCCGCCGACGCGGTGGCGCTGATGGACCACCTGGGCGTGTCGCGCGCGCTGGTTTGCGGGCTGTCGATGGGCGGCTACGCGGCGCTGGCGATGGCCCGCGCCCACGCGATGCGGGTGACCGGGCTGGCGCTCTGCGACACCCGGGCCGAGGCCGACAGCCCGGAGGCGCGCAGCAGTCGATCGGCGCTGGCCGCCGCGGTCCGCGCGAAGGGCGTCGCGCCGGTCGTCGAGGCGATGCTGCCGAAGCTCCTCGGCGCGACCACCCACCGCGAGCGTCCGGCGGTCGTGGCCCGTACCCGCGCGGCGATGGAGCGCTCCGCGCCGAACGCCGTCGCCGACGCGCTGGCGGGGCTCGCGGCGCGCGCCGATCAGACCGGTTTCCTGCGCGAGATCCGGGTCCCGACGTTGTGCCTCGCCGGCGAGGAGGACGTGCTGACGCCGCCGGCGGACGCGCGGCGGATGGCGGACGCGATCCCCGGCGCCCGGCTGGTGCTGCTGCCCGGCAGTGGCCACCTGCCCTGCTTCGAGGCGCCCGAGGCGCTCGCGGAGCGCCTGCGGGAGCTGCTCGGCGCTCGTCCCTGAGCGCCGTCGTCCATAGTTCGCAAAACTGCCTCGCCTTGATCAATAGTCGTTCACGATGAATAATCGGGCTCAGATGGAGTGGCTGAACTACCACCACCTGCGCTACTTCTGGGCCGTGGTCCGGGAGGGCGGGGTGACTCGCGCGTCCGAGAAGCTCAACGTGTCGCAGCCGACGGTGTCGGCCCAGTTGCGCGAGCTGGAGGAGGCGCTGGGCGAGCCACTGTTCGAGCGCCGCGGACGGACCCTCGAGCTGACCGAGATGGGTCGCGTCGTGCACCGCTACGCGGACGAGATCTTCGCCATCGGCCAGGAGCTGGTCGACACCGTGCGCAAGCGGCCGACTGGGCGTCCGTCACGGCTCGCGGTCGGCGTCGCCGACGCGGTGCCCAAGCTGATCGCCCACCGCCTGCTGCTGCCGGCGCTGAGCGGCCCCGAGGCGGTCGTGCTCTCGTGCGCGGAGGGCAGCGGCGAGCGGCTGCTGTCCGAGCTCGCCACCCACGGCCTCGACGTCGTCATCTCCGACGCACCGGTGCCGCCGTCGGTGCGGGTCAAGGCCTTCAGCCACCTGCTCGGCGAGTGCGGCGTCGCGGTGTTCGGGAACGCGGAGTGGGCAGCGCGACTGCAGCCCGGGTTCCCCGGCTCCCTCGACGGGGCCTCGTTGCTGATGCCGACCCAGCACTCCAGTGCGCGCCGTGGCCTCGACGCCTGGTTCGAGCGCGAGGGCCTGCGGCCGCGGGTGGTGGGGGAGTTCGACGACCCGGCCCTGCTCAAGACATTCGGCCAGACCGGGCTCGGCGTGTTCACCGCGCCGACTGCAATCGCGCGCGAGGTGGAGCAACAGTTCCAGGTCCGCTGCATCGGCAAGCTGCCTGGCCTGCGCGAGCGCTACTACGCGATCACCGTCGAGCGGCGGCTGCGCCATCCCGCGGTCGTGCGCATCTCGCAGGCCGCCCGCGAGGAAATCTTCGCGCCATGAGTCACGACCCGCTGCTGGAGCAACTGTTGCCCCGGCGCAACCTGTGGTTCTGGCTGAGCGGGCTGCCGCTGCCGTTCGTCTCCTTCGCGATCTTCCAGCCGCCCGGCGCGGGGGAGATCCCGTGGCCGCTGGCGCTGCTCACGTTCGCGGGGACGGTCGGCC
The DNA here is from genome assembly GCA_023701125.1 of Vicinamibacteria bacterium. Taxonomy (GTDB): domain Bacteria; phylum Acidobacteriota; class Vicinamibacteria; order Fen-336; family Fen-336; genus WYBL01. The sequence continues at coordinate 7,098 of JAMPXO010000006.1, forward strand.
TGTGGGCGGCCCAGCGCGCGCCCGCCGCGATGATCCGCGGCTTCGCCTACGCGTTCTACTCGCTGGTGCTCGCGCTGGGCTTCGGGGCGGGAATGCTGAAGGCCGTGGTCAACCAGTGGGGCCTGGTGACCGGCCCCGGGCCCTTCGGCCTGACCGCGCTGTTCGGCGCCGGCGCCGTGATCAGCGGGCTGGCGCTGCTGGCGCTGGGCGCCCTGATCCTGACCGAGCCCTCGCTGCGTCAGTCGCCGCTCGTTCGCCGCCGCGGCTAGAGAGCGGCCCGTCGAGACTGCCCCGGGAGCGGCTGGGGAGCGGGGAATGGGACCGCTTCCCGGGGCAGCCTCGAAAACAATGTACGTCCCCGCCGCGCTAGAGTCTCATTCTTTCTTTTGTGTCGTTTGATAGGCAGGCTCGATTGATCGGCGCGGGCTGCTAGAATCCGCAGCGATCCACGAGGAGGATTCCAATCATGCGCATCGGCGTGCTGCGCGGTCGCGAGAACTCGTTCCCCGACGCCTTCATCGCGAAGGTCAACTCCATGGGCCGAGGCGTGGCGGCCGAGTACGTGCAGCTCGGCGGCACCAAGCTCAACGAGCCGGTGCCGTACCGGGTCGTGCTCGACCGCATGAGCCACGAGGTGCCGTACTACTCCGTCTACCTGAAGATGGCGGCGCTGCAGGGCACCTACTGCATCAACAACACGTTCTGGCGCTCGTGCGACGACAAGTTCTTCGGCTACGCGATCGCCGAGAAGCTGGGCATCTCCGAGCCCAAGACGGTGGTGCTGCCCAACCGCGAGTACGTCGACGACGTGACCGCGGAGAGCCTGCGCAACCTGTGGCCGACCGACTTCTCGATGTACCTCGACTACGTCGGCACGCCCTGCATCATGAAGCCGGCGTTCGGCGGCGGGTGGAAGGACGTCAACAAGATCCACTCGCTCGAGGAGCTGATCCACTTCTACAACTCCTCCGGCAGCAAGACGATGATGCTGCAGGAGTTCATCAAGTGGGACACCTACATCCGCATCCCCACGATCGGCCGCCGCCACGCCCGCGCGATCCGCTACGACCCCGCGCCGATGGGCCTCGGTGGCTACAACCAGGACTACGACGTGCTCGAGAAGGAACTCGGGTCCTGGGGGCGCGAGATGCGCGACACCTGCGAGGAGCTGTCGCTCAAGCTCAACATCGCGCTCGGCTACGACATGAACGCGATCGAGCTGGCGGTCAAGGACGGCAAGTACTACGGCATCGACCTGACCAACTACACGCCGGACATGGACTACAAGAGCCTCAAGGACGCCCACTTCCCGTGGGTCGTCGAGAAGATGGCGGAGTTCGCGGTCGAGAAGGCGCTCTCCAACGAGCCGACGCCGCACCCGCCCCACTTCCGCGAGCTGATGCTGAAGTAAAGCCTGGCGCGCGGTGCGCGGCCGGGCGCTCTCGGTGTTGATCGGAACCCGACGGAGCCCCCATGGGACCGGCGCCGGGTTCATCCCGGCGCCGGAACCCGATAATCGCTACGGCAGCTTCGGGAACGTGCCCCTGGCGTGGTACCAGGGGTGGAACTCGAGGGCCATGTGGCCCGCGGCCACGGCCGGGTCCTGCGCCGCCAGCGCCTTCGCTTCGTCGAGCGGGACCTCGGGCGCGAAGACGAAGATGCCGCGCTTCTGGCCTGGCTCGACGAACGGGCCCGCCGCCAGCAGCTTGCCGGACTTCATCAGCGCCACGATGTGGTCCATGTGGCCGGCCTGGATCTTCTGGGCGTCTGCCGGCGGCACCGGCAGCGTGCCGCTGACCAGGAAGCCGAGCGCGTGCACGCCCATCTCCGTCTTCTTGCCCTCGGCCTGGTCCTTCCAGTACTGGTCGCCGACGCCGACCGGGCCCCACCACTCGAGCAGGTCGAGCTTCAGCCGCCCGGCCGCGATGGCCGGGTCCTGGGCCGCCTCGGCCTGCGCATCCGCCACCGAGGTCGCGAACACGAAGATGCCGCGCAGGCTGCTCTGCGGGTCGGCCATCGGCCCCGCCGCGACCAGCTTCTTCGCCGCGGCCATGCGCCCGATGTTGGCCATGTGGCCGGCCTGCAGCTTCTCGGTCTCCGGCGTGCGCTCGGGCGTCCACTGGTCGCCGCGCGAGAGCAGGCCGAACACGTAACGGCGCATCGTCTGCCCCGTGGGCGCGACGAAGGTCTCGGGCGAGGCCGCGGGTGAAGCGGCTGGCGCCGGGGCCTGGGCGAGTGCCGGCAGCGCGGCGACGAGGGCCAGCGCGGCGAGCCGGGTCTTCATCACAGTCCTCCCGACGTGGAAGTGGTCCCGCGCGGCGCCGTGATGGCCCGCGCGAACTCGCGGCCGATGATCTCGTAGCCGGAGTCGTTGGGGTGCAGGAAGTCGAAGAACAGTTCGGAGAGGTCAGGCTCCTTGAGCATCGCCGCGTGGATGTCCGCGAGCGCAGCCCCCTCCTGCTTCACCATCGGCCGGATCAGGTCGTTCATTCGCTTGACCCATGCGTTGCGGTTCTCGGCGTCGCGGTCGAGCAGCAGGGGGTTGACGGGCGGAATGGTGGCGACCACCGGCACGCTGCCGAAGGCCTTGACCTGCCCGATCATCGAGCGGAGTGCGTCGATCGTGTAGCAGGGGAAGCTGTCGCGGCAGGAACTCGAGTTCCAGTCGTTGGTGCCGTACAGGATCAGCACGTAAGCGGGCCGCACGGTGGCCAGGCTCGCGCCCAGTCGCTCGTTGCCCCGGTCGGAGCGGGTGGCCGCGACGCCCTCGTTGACGAGCGAGGCCCGGCCCCAGTAGCCGCGCAGCAGGTCCTGGGTCCAACCGAGGTAGCCGTCGCCGCCGCGCGAACCGTCACCGGCGGTGATGCTGTCGCCGAAGGCCATGTAGACGTTCGGCTTGTTGCGGCCGATCGGCACCGTCACCGGCAGCAGCAATTCGCCGTTGACCGGCAGCGTCACGCTGCGGGCGGTGACCTGCCACCCGATCGGCAGGCTCGACTCGACGATCGTCGCCTGCTGCGCGCCTTCCGGGGCGTCGAAGCTGAACCGGCCGCCGTCCGTCGTCACCGTCGTGCGGCCGCCGATGGAGACGGTCAGGTTCGGCATCCGCACGGATTCGATGCCGTCGAGCTGGCCGCCTCCGTCCTCGTCGTAGAACACGACGCCCTGGACGCTGACCGTGCGCACGCTGGGCGTGGGTGTGGGCGTCGGGCTGGTCGGCGTGGTCGGGCCGGCGGACCCTCCCCCGCCACCGCAGGCGGCGAGGAAGACGAAGGCGAGCAGGGCCGTACAGCGACTGAACAAACGCATAGAGCCGGGAAAACTAGCATGAGCCGACCGCCCGGCGTAGCCTCCGGGAGGGAGAAATACGAATGTTGACAGTGCTGCTGATGCCGCTGTGGCTGGCCCAGGCCACGGACCCGTCGTCCGCGGCCGTGGCCGAGCACCTGCGCGGCCTGCGCGGCGAGGTCGCCGGCCTCCACGCGACCGTCGCCCGCCAGGGAGAGCTGCTCACCGCGTTGGCCGCGGCGCTCGAGGACCAGCGCCGCCTGCTGGCCGATCGGGCCACTCCCGAGGCCACCGCCGCCGACCCGGCGCTGGCCTTCCTGGCCGGCGCGCCCGCCGCCTCGGATTCGGCCGGCGTCGCCCGCGCGGTCGTGTTCGAGCCGCGGATCGTGTCGGACCAGCCGCGCCGCCACGACCTGGTGACCCTGCGCCTGCGTCGGGTCGAAGCCCAGCGCAGCGCCACGCTCGCCGAGTTGGACCTCGGCGGCGACCAGGCCGCCGGCGTCGCCCTGCCGCTCGACCGCAACGGCGCGCTCTACGTCGTCGAGTGGGCGACCTCCGAGGGCCAGACCTTCAGCCTGGTGCTCCGCGATGGCCTGACCGGGGCCACGGCGGCCCAGGTCAAGGTCACGGCCGCGCAGGCCCGCGGTGCTTTCGTGTTCGTCGGCTACCGGCTCGACTGACGCCCGCGCGGCGCGGGCCGGTGCTCCGCGACCGTGTGCGAGCGCTCGATCTGGCGGTACACCTTCGGGTAGTGCTGCTGCAGGTAGGCCAGGAACTCCTCGGGCGTGCGGAAGGTGTGGGCCGTGCCCTCCTGCGAGTTCACCTCGCAGGTGTTCTCGTCGAACGTGCGGCAGATGTGGGGCCGCACGCCGTAGATGGCGCACAGGTTGTCGGCCTGCAGGTTGCGGCAGCGGCTCTCGAACTGCACGCACCACTCGCCGTCGCCGTCCACGTAGACCGACGTCTTGTCGTGGTACAGGAACCAGAGGATCTCGGTCGCGTGCTTGGGCCGGGTCGGCGCGTTGATGCCGACCGCGACGTAGGTGCAGCAGCGGGCGCAGTCGAGGCAGTGGACGAGCGGCTTCTCTTCGGAGCGGGCCATCGGCAGGGTCATGTGCATCGTCGTCGCTAGTCCTTCTCTTCCTTTTCTTTGCGGCGGCGGTGGATGTTGTACACGGCGCGGCCTTCGGCGACCAGGCGCTCGCCCTGGCGGACCACGACCCGCACGTGGCAGACGCGGTTGCCGCGGCGCAGCAGCACGGCCTCGGCGACGAGCGGCGCGTCGAAGCCGCCCGGCTCGAGGTAGTCGACCAGCAGGTCGACGGTCGACACGTTTTCGCCCGGCGGCAGCGCGGTCCAGGCGGCGGCGCCACCCGCGGTGTCGATCAGCGCGGAGATCACGCCGCCGTGCAGCGCCGGCCGCACCGGGTCGCCCGTGTGCTCGGGCCGCGGGTCGATCGCCATCGTCACCCGCCCGGGCTCGGCGCTGACGCCGCGGATGCCCAGCCAGCGGTTGAAGGGCGAGAACTCCTCCATCAGCCGCACCACCTCCGCCGCCGACCCGCGGGTGGCGCCGGTCACGACGCCGCCTCCAGGCGCCCGTCAGCCAGCCGCAGCACGCGCTGGGCATGGACCAGCACCTTCGGATCGTGGGTCGAGAAGATGAAGGTCGTGCCCTGCTTGCGATTGAGGTCGAGCATCAGGTCGAGGATCGCCTCTCCCGTCTTCGAGTCGAGGTTGGCGGTCGGCTCGTCGGCCAGCACCAGCACCGGCGCGGTGACGAGCGCGCGGGCGATCGCCACCCGCTGACGCTGGCCCCCCGACAGCTCGTCGGGCCGGTGGCGCGCGACGTCGCCGAGGCCCACCTCGTCGAGCGCGCGCTCCGCGCGGGCCCGCGACTGGGCGCGCGGCAGGCCGCGGAACAGCAGCGGGAACTCGACGTTCTCGAGCGCCGACAGCACGGGGATCAGGTTGAAGCTCTGGAAGATGAAGCCGATCTTCTGGGCCCGCAGGTCGGACAGCGCGTCGTCGTCGAGGGCCGCGACGTCGCGGCCGTCGACCACCACTCGTCCCGCGCTCGGGTGGTCGAGGCAGCCGACCAGGTTGAGCAGCGTCGACTTGCCCGAGCCGGACGGCCCGGCGACGGCGACGAACTCGCCGGGCTCGACAGCGAGCGACACGCCGCGCAGCGCGCTGACCTGGGTGCGGCCCAGCGCGTAGTCCTTGGAGACGTCTTCGAGGCGGGCAGAACTCATCAGAACAGCACCTCGAGCCGCGCCTGCAGCGCGGCCCGGACGGGGACGAGGCCAAGGTACGCGTCCTCGGGCCCGAAAGGGAAGGAGGCGTCGAGCGCCAGCCGGAGGTCGTCGCGCAGTGCCCAGGTGAAGCCGGGCGCGAGCGCCACGCCGCCGTCGTCGAGGCCGAAGAGGGCGCGGGCGACCAGGGTCACGTCGCCGCCCAGGGCCTGGCTGCGGGTCCACGAGGCGTGCAGCGTGTGGCGGCGCAGGCCGAGCCCGCCGGAGAACGGCACGCTGGCCGCGGCGAGGTAGCCGAGCCGGCCCGCGGCCTGCGCGGGCGGCGGCAGCGACCGGTCGTGCCAGGCGTCGAGTGCGGCGTCGGCGCGCGAGAGCAGCGTCGCGACCTCGGCGTCTTCGTAGCCCTCGCCGTTGAAGAAGTACTCGAGCGCGACCGCGTCGTCGCCGCGCGTCCACAACCCGCCGGCCGCGAGGCGGAAGAAGGTCTCGTCGTCGCGCGGGGGGAACAACTCCGCGCCGCGGGTGAAGGCGCCCTCGGCATGCAGCGCCACCGAGCCGCCGAGGTTACGGCCGAGGTCGAAGCCGACCAGCGTGCGCTGCTCCTCGCCGCCCGACACGACCAGCGCGAGGTCGGTGTCCCGGACCAGGAAGCGCATGCGCAGCGCGCCGGCCGCGGCGCCTTCGGCTTCGGACCGCTCGACGGCCTCGCGGTCGGAGACCGTCTCGGCGCGGGCCGCGACCGCCATCACGCCGGCCCACGCGGCCGGCTGCCAGTCGATCCGCGCGGCCCACGCCCCGGGCAACTCCAGGCCGGGCACGGCGGCGTTCTTCGGCGGCTCCAGCCGCGAGGTCGGGTTCCAGGCCAGGCCCGACCCCCAGGCCAGCCGCTGCTTGCCGACGCGGATCGACAGCGCGGGGCCGAACGTGTACTGCGCGAAAGCCTGGCGGATCACGAACCGGGTCTCGTCGTCGGGTTCCAGCTCCTCCGCCCCCAAACCCCCGTCGCTGCCGTCCCGCCGCTCGACGTAGCCCCGGAAGGCGAGCCGCAGGTTGCCGAAGGCCTGCTTCGCGTGCAGCGCGGCGCGCAGCCGGTTCTCGTCGTCGCCGAGGCCGAGCGCGTCCTTGCGGTTGAGGGCCGTCTCGCGGTACGCGTTCCAGTCGTCCTCCAGCCGCAACTCGAACTCGGGCGGCCCGGCCCCGGCCGGCGCCGCCAGCGCCAGCAGCAGCAGCGGAACCGACAGCTTCACTCGCCGCGCTCCAGCGCCGCGGGCGTGAACATCCGCTCGTCCAGCTTCGGGTCGTCCTCGATGGTCAGGAACACGAGCGTGGTGGTGGCGCCCGGCTCCAGCGCGTTCTCCATCACCATCGTCACCGGCCGCTCGCGGCGGCCCAGCTTCTTCACGTCGCGCACGGTCAGCCACTTCAGCTTGCGGCCCGACAGCGTGTAGTACTCGGCGCGCAGCGGGAAGAACGTGCCGTCGGCCCGCACCCAGTAGGTGACCCGGTCGTAGGCGACCTTGCGGTCCTTCGCCTTCAGCTCCAGCTTGTACGCGCGCTGCCCGTCCAGCGCCTCTTCGCCGACCAGGGTCGGCACGTAGTCGCTGACCAGCGACAGCCGGAAAATGTCGCCGTTGCTGAAGTCGCCGCCGCCGAAGTTCTGCTTGGGTCCGACCCGGACGACCTTCTCCGCCGCCGGCAGGAACAGGTAGGTGCTGTCGCCGTTGCGCAGGTAGGCGGTGCCGCGCTCCTTGGCCGGAGCCGTGTAGCGGACGAGGCCGCGCAGGTCGCCCATCCGCCAGCCCTTCATCTCGACCAGGCGATCGGCCTTGCCGGGGCGGACGACGGTCATCCGCAGCGTGTAGATCGCCTGCTCGTTCAGGATCGCGGTGTCGGCGCGGCGCAGGATCTCGGTGGCGTCCGGGGTGGCGGCCAGCAGGGCGCAGAGGGCGAAGGTCGGGGTCATGGCTGCTGCAAGGCCTCCCGGGGCAAGAGCCGCGCGGCCTGCAGCGCGGGGTAGACGGCGGCGAGTGTCGACAGGCCCACGATCAGCAGCACCGCGCGGCCCACGCTGGCCGCTTCCAGTCGCGGGTAGAGCACGTCGCCGCCGGCCATCCAGGCGAGCGTCATGGTGTTCATCGGGATGCCGTGGGCGGCATACCAGAGCACGACCGCGCCGCCCGCGGCCACGCCCACGACGGCCGCGCACACGCCCAGCGCGAAGCCCTCCAGCACGAACAGCCAGGCGACCGCGGCGCGGCGCAGGCCCAGCGCGCGCAGGGTGCCGATCTCGCGGGTGCGCTCGTGCACGCTCATCAGCATCGAGTTGACGATGCCGACGCCGGCCGCGACGAACAGGAACGACGAGACCACCAGCAGCGCGACCTGGTTGGCCTGCACGATCGCGAACGAGAAGCGACCGGCGCGGTCGTAGGGCTCGACCGCGAGCCGCGTGCCCTCCGGGGCGACTTCGTCCGCGATCAGCGGCAGCAGGCCGCGGGCGGCGGCGTGGGCGGCCGAAGTCGAGTCAGCGCGCAGCGTCAGCTTGACCTGGGTGGCGCCGCCCGCCGCGTCGAACAGCGCCTGTGCGGTCTCCAGGTTCAGGTAGAAGAAGTTGTCGTGCCACGGCGCCGCCTTGCGGAAGATCCCGCACACGACCGCATCGATCGAGTTGAAGGCGCCGCCTTCGGTCTGGATCACGAACGACACGGTGTCGCCGACCTCGAGCCCGAGCTTGCGGGCGATCGGGGCCGCCACGTAGGTGGCCAACGGGTCGTCCGCGGGCAGCGCCCGCCCCGCCTGCGGCACGTGCTGCGCGAACAGCGCCGTCTCGCGCTCGGGTCTCACGCCGACGATGCCGACCAGCGCGGAGCGGCTGGAGGCACTGGCACTGCCGCGGCCGTAAAGCACGGGCGTGGCGTCGACCACGCCCAGCCCGGTGGCGTCCCGCCGCAGCCGGTCCGCGAGCGCCTCGCCGCCCGGCATCACGTCCTGGCCGTAGGCGTCGAACGGGTTGTTCTGCGGCACCCAGTCGAGCGGCCGGGCGGCGACCTGGACGTGGCCGGTCTGGGTCGCCACCAGGTTACGGGTGAGCTGGCCCGAGATGCCGTCGGCGAGGCCGGAGCCGAGCACCAGCGCCGCGGTGCCGAGCGCCATCGTGCCGCCGGCCAGCGCGTTGCGCCGGCGCGCCCGCAACAGGTTCAGGAAGGCGACCCGAAGCAGCGCCGTCACACGTGCCTCAGCGCTTCGGCGGGGCGCAGCCGGGCGGCCATCAGCGCGGGTCCCAGCGCGGCCAGCACACAGATGACGATCATCAGGCCCGCCACGGAGAAGAGGCCGGGCAGGTCGAGCACGGGATAGAGCGCGTCGCCGCCGTAGGAGTAGCGCTGGGCCTCGGAGAAGGCGGGGATGCCGACCCGGCCGAATGTCGCGATCAACCCGGCGCCGAGGCCCGTGCCGATCGCCGCGCCGAGCAGCGACAGCAGCAGCGCCTCGACCAGGAACAGCGCCAGCACCCGACCGCGGCGCGCGCCCATCGCGCGCACGGTGCCGATCTCGCGGGTGCGCTCGAAGACCGACATGAGAGCGGTGTTGGTGACGCCGGCGGCGACGATCACGACCATCACCAGGTCGAGGATGCCGGAGATGAAGCGGGTCACCAGCATGCCGCCGATGAACGGGCCGCCCATCTCCTCCCAGGTGAAGGCGCGCAGCTTCGAGCCCTCGCGGCGGAAGCGGTCGTTGAGCGCCCGCGCGACCGGGGCCGCGTCGGCGCGCGCGTCGCGCTGGCGCAGGATCAGCACGCTGGCCTGGTCGGGCGCGTCCAGCAGCTCCTGGACCGCGGCCAGGTCGACGAAGCAGGCGCCCCACTCGTAGGCCTCCAGGCCGCGCACGGTCCAGGTCCCGGTCACCTTCAGCTTGGCCCCGGTCAGCCGCCCGTCGACGGCGTTGGCGAGGGCGACCACGTCGTCGCCGGGCTTCAGGCCGAGCCGGCGGGCGACGCCGCGGTTGACCAGCAGGCCGTTCTCGCCGGGTGCGAAGTGGCGGCCCTCGATCACGCCGACCGCCGGGTACACGGCGGCGCGGGTGGCGGGGTCGACGCCGAGCAGCAGCACTTCCATCGACTCGTCGCCGGCCGAGAGCAGGGCGCCGATCGACAAGCGGGCCAGCCCGGCCGCGAGCCGCGGTTCGTCCGCCAGCAGGCGCGCGACCAGCGCCCGCGGCCCCGCGATCAGCCGGTAGCCGTTGTGAGGCTGGACGAACGAGATCTCGCCGCCTTCGTCGTCCGCGGCGTCGGTGCGGTAGACCTGCAGGTGGCCGATGGTGCCGTCCTTGGCTGGCTCGACGACGGCCGTCGCCATCGCCGCGGTCCACGCCCGCGACAGGCACAGGATGGCGACGCCGAAGCCCAGCGCCGAGGCCGTCAGCAGGGTGCGGCGGCGACGGCGTATCAGGTTGCGGGCCGCGAGGGTGAGGAGCAGGCGCACGAGAGCGGGAAAGCCTAGCAGGGGTGCGGCGCTCCGCGCACGGCTATCATGCCGCGCCCTCGCCGTCCGCGAGGAAGGAGGCAGCCCAAGATGGCCACCGCGATTCGCCCCGATTCCCACCACCCGGAGGTCGACGGCCTGCCCGAGTTCACGCTGCGTGCGATCGTGGCCGGCATCACGTTCGGCGTGATCTTCGGCGCGGCCAACGCCTACCTCGGCCTGCGCGTCGGCCTCACCGTGTCGACCTCGATTCCGATCGCCGTGCTGACGGTGGCGCTGTTCCGCGCGCTGTCGGCCAAAGGCGGGGTGATCCTCGAGGCCAACATGTCGCAGACGATCGGCTCGGCCAGCTCGTCGTTGGCGGCGGGCACGATCTTCACGATCCCCGCGCTGTTCCTGTGGGGGATCGTGCCGCCGCTGCACCAGGTGGCGATCCTGGCCTGGCTCGGCGGCATCCTCGGCATCTGCGCGATGGTGCCGCTGCGGCGGCTGCTGATCGTGCGCAGCGCCGCGGAGCTGCCCTACCCCGAGGGCACGGCCTGCGCCGAGGTGCTGAAGGCGACCGCGGTCAGCGCGCCCGGCGGCCGCTTCATCTTCGAGGGGCTGGCGCTGGGCGCGGCCATCAAGCTGCTGATCGGCGGCTTCTCGCTGCTCTCCTCCGAGCTCGGCATGCACGTCGGCTTCCTGCCCAAGGCGGAGCTGACGCTGGAGATCGCACCCGCGCTGCTGGCGGTCGGCTACATCCTCGGCTACACGCAGTCGGCGGTGATGGTCGCCGGCTCGCTGATCTCGGCGCTGGTGCTGATCCCGCTGATCGCTCTCGTCGGCGACCAGTTGACCGCCCCGCTGTTCCCCGAGGCGACGAAGACGATCCACGACATGACGACCGGCCAGATCTGGTCGCGTTACGTGCGCTACATCGGCGCGGGGGCCGTGGCCGCGGCCGGGATCGTGACCGTGATTCGCTCGCTGCCGACGATGTACCGCTCGCTGGCCGCGGTGCTGGGCGGCATGCGCGGGGGTGGCGAGGCGGCTGGCGACGGCACCCGCACCGACCGCGACGTGCCGGGCTGGGTGGTGATCGCCGGCCCCGCGATCGTGATCGCGACGCTGGCCCTGGTGCCGGGGCTGTTCGCCGGCGACATGAACTTCGTGCAGCGGCTGGTGGCGGCGATCGGCGTCGCGGTGTTCGGCGTCGCCTTCGTCGTCGTCAGCTCGCGCATCGTCGGCCTGATCGGCGTGTCCTCGAACCCGACGTCGGGCATGACGCTGGTGACGCTGCTCGGCACGGCCCTGATCTTCGTGGCGCTCGGCTGGTCGGACGACTCGGCGCGGGCGGCGATCCTGACCGTCGGCACGGTCGTCTGCATCGCCGCCTCCAAGGCGGGCGACATCTCGCAGGATCTCAAGACGGGCCAACTGGTCGGCGCGACGCCCGCGAAACAGCAGGTCGGCCAGTTGATCGGCGCCGCGTTCGCGTGCTGGGCGGTAGCCGGCACCGTGCTGCTGCTGGGCCAGGCCTTCGGCTTCGGCAGCGCCGAGCTGCCCGCGCCGCAGGCGACGCTGATGAAGACGGTGATCGAGGGCGTGCTGTCGGGGGCCTTGCCGTGGGGCCTGGTCGGCGTCGGCGGCGCGTTCACGCTGTGCGGGCTGCTGGGCGGCCTGCCCGGGCTGCCGTTCGCCGTCGGCATCTACCTGCCGCTGGCCAGCCTGACCCCGATCTTCGTCGGTGGCTGCGTGCGGCGGCTGGTCGATGCCCGTCGCGGCGGGCCGGCGAAGGACGGCGACCCCGGCGTGCTGATGGCCTCGGGGCTGATCGCTGGCGAAGGCCTGGCCGGCGTCGCGATCGCGTTCCTGGTCGCCGCCAAGTCGCAGTTCGCCGGCCTCGACGCCTGGCTCGCCAGCGTGCACTTCGCCGACCGCGGCTTCGCCCACCTCGGCGGGGCTGCCGGCGCCGCGCTCGGCGTGGTCGTGTTGCTGGCCGTGTGCGGGCTGCTGTACCGCGCCGGCCGCAGCGGGGCGGCGGCCGCCCCGGCGCAGGGCTGAGCGCCCGCTTTCGGCGACAATACGAGCTTTCGCAACGGGAGCCGAGAGGGCATGTCGAAGACACGGGCGCGGATCACTTCGCTGGGCCGGTACGTGCCGCCGCGGGTGGTGACCAACGCGGAGCTCGAGAAGCTGGTCAACACCAACGACGAGTGGATCCGCACCCGCACGGGCATCCGCCAGCGCCACTACGCCGAGCCCGGCACGCCGACCAGCGAGATCGCCCTCCACGCCTGCCGCGACGCGCTGGCGAAGCGGGGCCTCGGCGCCGACGAGATCGACCTGATCATCGTCGCCACCGTCACCCCCGACATGACGTTCCCGGCCACCGCCTGCCTGCTGCAGGAGAAGCTCGGCGCCTCGAAGGCGTGGGGCTTCGACGTCTCGGCCGCCTGCTCGGGTTTCCTGTACGCGCTGACGACCGGCGCCCAGTTCATCGAAAACGGCGTCCACAAGAAGGTGCTGGTGGTCGGCGCCGACGTGATGACCTCGATCCTCGACTTCCAGGACCGCGCCACCTGCGTGCTGTTCGGCGACGGCGGCGGTGCGGTGCTGCTCGAGCCGGGCAACGACGGCACCGGCGTGCTCGACTTCAGTCACGAGGTCGACGGTACCGGCGCCCAGTTCCTGTACATGGAGGCCGGTGGTTCGCGGCGGCCCGCCAGCCACGAGACGATCGACAAGCGCCTCCACTACGTGCACCAGGAGGGCGGTCAGGTCTTCAAGTTCGCGGTCCGCAAGATGGCCGAGGTCAGCCTGAAGGTGCTCGAGAAGAACGGCCTGACGGGCGCCGACGTCGACCTGTTCGTCGCCCACCAGGCCAACATCCGGATCATCGACGCCGCACAGCAGCGGCTGGGCTTGCCCGACGACAAGGTGATCAAGAACATCGACCGCTACGGCAACACCACCGCGGGCACCATCCCGCTGGCGCTCGGCACCGCCCTCGACGAGGGCCGGCTGAAGGCGGGCGACACGCTGGTGCTGGCCAGCGTCGGCGCCGGCTTCACGGTCGGCGGCGTGCTCCTCAAGTGGAGCGGCGTGAACTGGGGCTGAAGCCGGGCCCCGCGGGTCTGCGCCGGGATTCACTCCCGGCGCAGCCACCCGTTAATCCACGAAGTCGTGCTCGCTCTCGCGGACGGACAGCACGGGGCAGGGGGCCTTGCGCACCACCCGCTCGGTCGTCGAGCCGAAGATGGCCTGGTCGAGCATGCCCTTGCCGTGGGTGCCGAGGATGATCATGTCGGCCTTCTCGGCGCCAGCCAGGCGCAGGATCTCGGCCGAGGGCTTGCCCTGGGCCAGCACCACCCGCACCTGGATGCCCTGGGCCTCGACCTCCTTCGCCAGCGTGTCGAGCTCGGCCTTCGCGTAGCTCGTCAGCTCCTGCACCACCTCGGCCATCGGCACCGGGAACAGGTCGTTGGCGTAACCGACGGCCACGTTCTCGACCACGTGGACGAGCACGAGCTCGGCGTCGTACTCCCTGGCGAACGACGACGCGTAGCGCAGGGCCAGCCGGGCGGTGTCCGAGAAGTCGGTGGGCACGAGGAGTCGCTGCAGTCGGATCATGGCGGCCCTCCTTTTGCTGTTCCTCGAGACCATTCTGGTGCCGTCGCGGGGGGCAGGTAAAGCGCTTCCGATTGACCCCTCGCGGAGGCGGGGGCGATACTGCCTGCTGGACATGAGCCTGCTGATGGGGCTGTTGCGTTTCCTGCTGGTGCTGGTGGTCTTGCGCTTCGTCGGGCGCGCGATCGCCTACGCCGTGCGCCGCGCCTCGTCGTCGCCCGCCCGGCGCCCGGCCGAGGCCCCGCCGCAGGCCACGGCCGAGGTGCTGGTCCGCGACCGCGTGTGCAACACGTTCGTGCCCAAGAGCCGCGCGCTGCGCGCGGTGGTCGCCGGCCACGAGGAGTACTTCTGCTCGGCCGCGTGCCGCGACCGCGCCGGCGCGCGCGCCTCCTGATCCCGCGGCCGTGGACCCCCGCGCCGCCCTCGTCGAGTACGGCCGCCGGCTCTACGACCGGGGCCTGATCGGCGGCAGCGAGGGCAACCTCTCGATCCGGATCGCCGCCGACCGCCTGCTGGTCACGCCCGGTGGCGTCAGCAAGGGCTTCCTGGCCGCCGACATGCTGGTCGAGACCGACCTGTTCGGGCGAGCGCTGCGCGCGGGGCCGTGGCGGGTTTCGTCCGAGGTGCGGATGCACGCGGTCGTCTACGCGCGCCGCGCCGATGTCGGCGCCATCGTCCACGCCCACCCGCCGGTGGCCACCGCGTTCGCGGCCGCGCGCATGCCGCTCGAGGTGGCGGTGCTGCCCGAGGCCGTGGTGGCGCTGGGGCCGATCCCGATCGTCGCCTACGCGACCCCGGGCACCGAGGAGCTGGCCGCCCGCGTCGGCGACGCCGCGGCCGACGCCCAGACGCTGCTGCTCGAGAACCACGGCGCGCTGACCCTGGGCGACGGCCTGGAGCGGGCGTGGCAGCGGATGGAGATGCTCGAGCAGTTCGCGAAGGTCAGCCTCCACGCGCGGACGCTGGGCGGCGCGCGCCGGCTGCCGGACGACGAGGTGGAACGCCTCGCCGAGCTGCGCGCCCGGGGCGCCTACGGGCCGCCGTTGAAGAAGCCGGGCGGCGCGTCGTACGAATGAGGACTGTGGGTACGGGGGCGGAGCGCCGGGATTCACTCCCGGCGCCAGCAGCCCACGGCCACGGCTTGACTCGCGGGCGAGGGCGAGTCAGATTCAGCCCTTCAGGCGAGAGGGACGACATGGGCGAAGCGCTCGGATTGATCGAGACGCGTGGGCTGGTGGCGATGATCGAAGCCAGCGACGCGATGGTGAAGGCGGCCAAGGTCCAGTTGATCGGCTACGAGAAGATCGGCTCGGGCTACGTGACCGCGATCGTGCGCGGCGACGTCGCCGCCGTGAAGGCCGCGACCGACGCCGGCGCGGCGGCTGCCCGCCGCGTGGGCGAGCTGGTCTCGGTCCACGTGATCCCGCGGCCGCACGGCAACCTCGAGGACGTGCTGCCGATCGGCAAGTCCACGTCGAAGTAAGCCGCCGCCCATGATCCTGGGCCGCGTGATCGGGACCGTCGTCTCGACTCGCAAGGACGAGAAGCTGTCGGGCTCCAAGCTGCTCGTGGTGCGCGCCACGGACCCGCGTGGCAAGGACGAGGCCGGCTACGTGATCGCCGTCGACACGGTCAACGCCGGCGTCGGCGACCGCGTGCTGGTCGTCTCCGGCTCCTCGGCGCGGATGGCCAGCGGCCTCAAGGACGTCCCGGTCGACGCGGCGATCTGCGGCGTCGTCGATGCCGTAGACGTAGT
The DNA here is from genome assembly GCA_023701125.1 of Vicinamibacteria bacterium. Lineage (GTDB taxonomy): Bacteria > Acidobacteriota > Vicinamibacteria > Fen-336 > Fen-336 > WYBL01. The sequence continues at coordinate 22,493 of JAMPXO010000006.1, forward strand.
CGGGGGTGCAGGGGCGGAGGAGGGTTCGCGGTCCGACGTAGCCCCCGTGGAGCCCGGCGGCGCCCGTAAGGCGACGCCGGGACTCAGAGACGGTCGAGCCTAGCCTCCATGCTGCTCGCGCGCGTGCTCGGCACCGTCGTCGCGACCCGCAAGGACCCGGCGCTGGTCGGCAGCAAGCTGCTGCTGGTGCAGCCGATCGACGCCAGGAGCGCGCCGATCGGCAAGCCGCTGGTGGCGATCGACTCGGTCGGCGCCGGCGCGGGAGAGCACGTCATCTACCTGAAGGGCCGCGAGGCGGCCCACCCGTTCCTGCCCGGCGACGTGCCGACCGACGCCGCGATCGTCGGCATCGTCGACCAGTGGTACGCGGAGTAGCGATGCTGCTGGCACGCGTCGTCGGCATGGCGGTCGCCACCCAGAAGAACGAGAAGCTGGTCGGGGCCAAGCTGCTGCTGGTCCAGCCGCTCGACCTGGCCGGCCAGGACCGCGGCGGCACCGTGATGGCGATCGACGGCGTCGACGCTGGCATCGGCGACCGCGTGCTGCTGGTGCAGGACGGCAAGGCCGCGATGCAGACGCTGGGCAAGGGCCTCGCGGGGGTGGACGCCGCGGTCATCGGCGTCGTCGACGCGGTGGACCTGCCAGGAGGTGAGGCGTGACCCTCTCGGACGAACGGCTGCGGCAACTGGCCGCGGAGACGCTGGAACTGGCGCGGTCCGGCCGCGACGACGGCGGCGCGATCGGAGGCTCGTCCGACGACCGCATCGCCGCGCTCGAGGCCCGCGTGCGGCGCCTGGAAGCGGCCCTCGCGGTGGTGGCGCCCATCGCACCGGCACTGGCAATGGCGCCCGTGCCACGCCTGGCGCTGCCGATGGTCCACGCCCATCCGCACGATCACGGTGCCGCCGGCCACCAGTACGGCCTGCCGCCGGCGATGGGCGAGCGCTGTGTGCTCGAGCCGGGCAGCCCCTGCGTCGGCCACGGCACCTGCAAGTCGCACGGCTACTAGCCGTCCCCCTCCCGCCGTCCAGGCCGCACCCCGCAACCACCCCGCCGCCTCGTGCCCCGCCCGCGCGCACCACCGGGAATGGGACTTGCTACGCATGCGACCAGCCCTTTCTGGGACGCAGACGTTGCGGTCGCAGTCGGCTCGGAGGCCCCATGAGGCTGCTCGAAGGCCGGGCCCATCTGGTTCGTGTCGCGGGATTGTTCGCGGCCGGGCTCGTGGTGTTCGTGGTGATCCGCGCCCTGCTCGTGCCCGCCGACTTCGGCGTGTACGGCCACTACCGCGCGGGCGCCCTCGACGACGCCCGCAAGCTGCCGGTGGTCCACGCCGGACAGGCCACCTGCGCGGAGTGCCACACGGACATTGCCGAGCTGCGCGCGAAGGGGCGTCACGCGCGCATCGGCTGCGAGAGCTGTCACGGGGCCCAGGTCCGCCACGCGAAAGCGCCCGACGAGGCGAAGCCCGAGCGGCCCAACGGGCGCACCACCTGCGTCAACTGCCACGCGGCCAACGTGGCGCGGCCCGCGAAGCACCCGCAGGTCGACGTCGCGGAGCACCCGGGTGACGACACGGCGTGCATCGCCTGTCACGTACCGCATCAGCCCGGCACCGCCCCGGAGGTGAAGTGATGCAGGAGGACCGGCGCCGGTTCCTGATCGAGTCGGGCCGTTTCCTGTTGCTGACCGGCGCGGCCGGCATCGCCTTCGACCACGTGCTCGCGGGCGAACCCGAGAAGGCCCCCAACTACGACGCAACGCGTCATTGGTGGGCGATGCTGGTCGACATCGAGCAGTGCATCGGCTGCGGCGGCTGCGTGCGCGCGTGCAAGGACGAGAACGGCGTGTCCCACGAGCCCTTCTACTTCCGCACCTGGGTCGAGCGCTACCACGTCGATCCGCTCGACGCGGAGCACCCGCGGGTCGACTCGCCCAACGGCGGCCACGACGGGTTCCCCGAGATCTACCGCCAGGGCGACGGGGCCAAGGCCTTCTTCGTGCCCAAGCTCTGCAACCACTGCGAGCACTCGCCCTGCGTCCAGGTCTGTCCGGTGGGCGCCACCTTCGAGAGCCCGGACGGCGTCGTGCTGGTCGACAAGAGCTACTGCCTGGGCTGCCGCTACTGCGTCCAGGCCTGCCCCTACGGCTGTCGCTACATCGACCCCGAGCAGCAAGTCGTCGACAAGTGCACGCTGTGCTACCACCGCATCACCCAGGGGCTGACCACGGCCTGCTGCGAGGTGTGCCCCACGGGCGCCCGCCAGCTCGCCGACCTGAAGGACCCGAAGGACCCGATCCACGAGTTCCTGCGCACCCACACGATCAACGTCCTGAAACCGCAGATGGCGACCGGGGCCAAGGTCTACTACAACGGCCTCGACGGCTCGGTGCGATAGGAGGCGGCCATGGACAGCGTGCTGCACGCCGTCGAAGGGTTCATGTACCCGAACGAGGTCGAGCTGCAGTGGAGCGTGCTGATCGTGCTCTACCCGTTCATCACCGGGCTGGTCGCCGGCGCCTTCATCCTGGCCTCGCTGGAGCGGATCTTCCGGGTCGAGGCCGTGCGCCCGACCTACCGCCTGGCGCTGCTGACGGCGCTCGCCTTCCTGCTCGTCGCGCCGCTGCCGCTGCAGCTCCACCTCGGCCACCCCGAGCGCTCGTTCGAGATGTACCTGACGCCGCACACCTCGTCGGCGATGGCGATGTTCGGCTTCGTCTACCTCTGGTACCTGATGGTCGTGCTGCTGCTGGAGATCTGGCTCGACTATCGCAAGGACATCGTGCTGCTCTCGCAGCGAACGACCGGCCCGCTACGGCTCGTCTACCGCGCGCTGACGCTCGGCTCCGACGACATCTCGCCGCGAGCGCTCCACACCGACGACAAGGTGGGCTGGTTCGTCACCCTGCTCGGCATCCCCTCGGCCTTCCTGCTCCACGGCTACGTCGGCTTCATCTTCGGCTCGATCAAGGCCAATCCGTGGTGGTCGACGCCGCTGATGCCGATCGTGTTCCTGTTCTCGGCGATCGTCTCCGGCATCGCGCTGGTGATGCTGATGTACATGGGCTTCGCCTGGCTGCGCGAGCAGCCGATCGACATGGAATGCGTCGACACCATCGGCCGCTACCTGCTGTACGCGTTCGTGATCGACTTCTCGCTGGAGATGCTGGACCTGCTGCACCGCATCTACGAGGCCGACGAGTCGTTCGCCAGCCTCGACTTCATGGTCCACACCAAGCTCTACACCTCGCACATCCTGATCCAGATCGTGCTCGGCACGCTGCTGCCGATCGGACTGCTGGCGATGGTCCAGGTGATCCGGCTGTCGGACGCGGCCCGCCGCGGGCTGTACGCGAGCGCCGGGCTGCTGACGCTGATCGGCATCTTCGCGATGCGCTGGAACGTGGTGATCGGCGGCCAGTTGTTCTCGAAGAGCTTCCTCGGCTACACCACCTACAAGATGGGCTTCGCCACCCGCGAGGGCCTGCTGCCCGCGATCCTGCTGATGATCCTGCCGTTCGCCATCCTGTGGGTGCTGGTCCGGCTGCTGCCGCCGTGGCCGCGCGAGTGGGAAGAGGCCAAGCCTCAGGAGGCGCCGTCGGTCTCCGCCTGACCGCCGCCGTCGGACAGCAGCCGCGGCAGCACGATCAGCGCGCCGCCGAAGCAGGCGAAGGCGACGAACAGGGTGAGCGGGCGGCCGCGGGGCAGATCCTGGACGAGCAGCTTGACCCCGCCGGCCACCAGCCAGGCGATCGCCAGCCCCCGCAACTCGGGCCGCCCGCTCCGGCCGGCCGCCGCCGCCAGCAGCAGCGCGCAGAGCGCGATCGCCGCCGTGGCCGCCGCCGCGCCGAGCCCCGGGTCGCCCGGCGCCAGGCTCGCCAGGGCGCGCGCCACCAGGCCCGTTCCGGCGATCGCCAACAGCGCCTCGGTCACCGCCAGCGGCATGCGCCGGACCCCGTCCACCGCGCCGTCCCGGGCCAGGGCGTAGGCGCAGAGTGCCCCGGCGGCCAGGGCCAGCGCCACGCCGAGCTGGAGCGGTTCGTCGGGCCGGCCCGTCAGCCCGGCAGCGACCGCCCGCGGCAGACCCGAAGCCGCCGCCGTGGCGGCGAAGAACAAGGCGGCGTGAGCGCGCAGCGTGCTGCGGTCGAAGCGCACGCCGAGCGCGGCCGAGGCGCAGGCGAACGCTGCCAGGGCCGCGGTTTGAGCGGCGCCCGAGAGCAGCACGTGGCTGCCCGCCAGCGCCAGCACGGCGCCGAACGTGGCGTACGCATAGAAGTTCCGGTCGTGGCCCGCGTGGCGTTCGACGACGGCGAAGGCGATGAAGTAGTTCGCCGCGGCCAGCCCCAACCCCGCCAGGCCCACCAACGCCGCGCCGATCTCGTCCGTCGCCCGCAGCGCGCCCGTCCAACCGATCGCCAGCGCCAGCGTGCCCTGCACGACCTCGAAGCCGCCCAGCAGGTGGTGCCCGCGCAGGCTGCGGGCCGCCGCGGACGCCAGGTGCAGCGCCGCCAGCGTCAGCCCCAGCAGCGCCGCGGTGCCGCGCGCCAGCGGCACGTAGCCCTCGGGCATGCCCGCGGGCCGCAGCGCGAGCAGGAACACGATTCCCAGCGCGAGGTCCGCGGCCAGCGCGAACGGCCAACGCAGCGACAAGCCGCGCTCACCCCACGGCGCGGTCTCCAGCCACGCGTTGGCGGCGAGCAAGGCCAGCACGAACGGCAGCAGGTCGCCGCTGGCGACCGGCAGCACCGCCAGCAGGGCAGCCGTGAGCGTTGCCGCCAGGGCGGCGAACCAGCGGAAGCCGTGGCGCACGGCCACGTGGGTCTGAGCCAGCCCCAGCAGGGCCAGCAGCACTGCGGCTGCCGCCGGAGCCAGGAGCTTCAACCGCACCGTCGTCTCCGCCAGCAGCGGGCCCACGATCAACAGCGAGACCAGCAGGTGCAGGCTCGCCGCCAGCCGACGGCCCTGGCGGGCCGCACGATCCGCGAGCGCCAGCCAAGCAGCGCCGTAGAGGAGCCCGCCCGCGATCCCGAACAGCGGTGGCAGCGTGCCCGAGTCCGTCAGCGAGCGCAGGAAGAAGGCGCCGCCGAGCGCGACCAGGGTCCTGCCCACGGCCGCCGACAGGTTGCTGGCCGCGGGCCGACCACTCGCGAGGGCCGGCGCCACGGCAGGCGTGGGGGCCGGCACGGCGGCGACCGTTGCGGCGAGCTGGTCGGAGGCGGACGCCGGCGCCGCAGGGTTGACGGCCCGCTCGAGGGCGCAGACGCGCGCGCGCAAGTCAGCCACCTCGCGGGCCAGGTCGACGACCACGTCGCGCGTTTCTGGCGCGTCCTGGGGCATGGTTTGCCTCGCTTCGGGGTTTTGCCCGTTCGCAGCAAGAAACGTGCGCGGACCCCCGCCGGCGCGTCGGCGTGCGATCCTCGATCCCCGTGAGTCGCACGATCTTCCACCTCGACATGGACGCGTTCTACGCGGCCGTCGAGCAGCGCGACCGGCCCGAGCTGCGCGGCAAGCCGGTGATCATCGGCTCCGACCCGAAAGGCGGCGCCGGGCGCGGCGTCGTCTCCACCTGCTCCTACGAGGCGCGCCGCTTCGGCGTGCGCTCTGCGCAGTCGATCTCCGAGGCCTGGCGGCTGTGCCCGCAGGGGATCTACGTGCAGCCCGACATGAAGCGTTATGCCGCGGTGTCGGAGCAGGTGATGGAGATCCTCGGCACCGTCACCGACCTGGTCGAGCCGGTCTCGATCGACGAGGCGTTCCTCGACGTCGGCGGCTCGCTGCGGCCCTTCGGCGGCAGCGCCGAGGCGCTGGCCCGCGCCCTCAAGGACCGCGTCTGTGAGCGGCTGCAACTGACCGCCTCGGTCGGCGTGGCGAGCTGCAAGCTGGTCGCCAAGGTGGCCTCGGACATGCGCAAGCCCGACGGCCTGGTGATCGTGCCGGCGGGCCAGGAGGCCGCGTTCCTCGCCCCGCTGCCGGTACGGCGGCTGTGGGGCGTGGGGCCGAAGATGGAGGAGCGGCTGATCCCGCTCGGCCTGCACACGATCGGCGACCTGGCCCGCGCCGACCCCGCCCGCCTCGAGCGCAAGCTCGGCACTCACGGCTTCGACCTGCAGAAGCTGGCCCGCGGCGAAGACGACCGCCCGGTGGTGCCCGACCGCGGCGAGGCGAAGAGCCTCGGCGCCGAGCACACCTTCGACGCGGACGTGAACGACGCCGACACCCTGCGCCGCACCCTGCTCGACATCGCCGATCACGTCGCCCGCCGCCTGCGCCGCCACGGCTTGCAGGGCCGCACGGTGACCCTCAAGTACCGCGACGAGGACTTCGAGACGCTGACCCGGGCCGAGACCGCGCCGCAGCCGACGGACTCCGGCGACGTCATCTTCGCGGTCGCCTGGCGGCTGTTCCAGAAGGTCCACGGCCGCAAGCGGGTGCGCCTGCTGGGGGTGACGCTGTCGCACTTCGGCGCCGTCTCGCAACTGGGGCTGTTCGCACCCGCGGCCGCCGAGGCCAGTGCCGCGGAACGCGTCCGCGATGCGCTCGCCGCCCGCTTCGGCCGCGACGCAGTGACCCGCGCCAGCCTGCTCAAGAGCCCGCGCAGCCGCCGAGTGGGCTGGGACGACGGGCCGGCCGCGAAGGACGCGAAGAAGTAGCGGCGGCTACGAACGCAGCTTCAGGTTCAGCGGCCTGCGCCCAGGCTCAGCTCCGCCAGCCGCGTCAGCAGGTCCAGTTGGAGGCGGAACGCCTCGGCCGTCGGGAGCCCGTCTTCGAACACGGCCTCCAGCTCGGCGCGCGAGCTGGCGAAGGACTGCACGCTCATCAATGCCGGCACCGTTCGCACCACCTCGAGCACGCCAGCGCGGTCGAGGGCTTCCTTCCACGGTGCTGGCGAGGCCTCCAGCGTCCATTCCGCGTTGCGGCGGTTCGGGTTCAAGGTGGACGCCCGCCAACCGACCGCCGCCGAAGGACGGCGCAGGCTGACGACCCAGTGGGACGGACGTCGTTCGCGGAGATGAAGGGTCGCCACCACCGCCTGGTTCTTCCAGGTACCCCTCAACTCGTCGGATGCCGGCCGGCGCCCGGCGACCAGTCCCTCCAGGGGCCTCCACTTCTCGTCGAACGCGGCGACCTGCCGCCTGAAGAGGGCGACGAGGATCGGGACCAGGATCATCACGATCAGCGCCGGGAGGTACTCGCTCATGAGGCAGCCCTGCGCCCCTGGAAGTGAGCCGCTACGAGCGCTTCAGGTTCAGCGTCAGTCGCAGGTGGAGCTGGACCCGGGTCGTGCCCGGCTCGATCGTGATCTCGAGCGGGATCGAGACCGCGGCTGCGCCGGGGGTGACGTCCACGGTCACCGGCACCTCGCGCACGGTCGGTGCGCTCTCCTCCGGCGCGGGGAACGGCGCGGTCGCCGCGGCCTGCACGCGAGGCGCCGGTGCCGGAGGCGGCAGAGGCGCCGGGGCGGGCTCCGGCTCTGGCTCGGGAGGCGCGGCCGCCTCCTCCATGCCGAGGGCATCGAGCGAGAGCTCCGCGGGCTCCGGCGCGCGCGCGGGGGGCTCGGGCGCCTCTTCCATGCCGAGCGCGTCGAGCGCGAACTCGGCCGGCTCGGGCTCGCGGACGGGCGGTGGCGCCTCGATCGGCAGCTCCGGCTCGGGTTCGGGTTCGGGTTCGAACGAGAGTTCCGGCTCCGGCCCGGGCGCCGCGGGCTCCGGCGTGAACGCCAGTTCCTCTTCCGCCCCCAGACCGCCGACAGGCGCGGGCGGCTCCGGGGCCATCGGCTCGAACGCCAGCTCGGGCTCGGGCGTCAGCGTCAGCTCGTCCATCGGCGCGACCGGCGCCGTCACTTCGCCCAGCCCCAGCTCGGCCACGTCGCCGATCGGCACCGCCGGCTCTGTCGAGTCGAGCGAGTTCAGCAGGTCGTCGGTCGAAGTGGGCGCCGGGGCGGGTGGTGGCGGCGGCGGCGGTGGTGGCGGTGGCGGTGGCGGCGCGCTGGGGCGCGGCGGTGCCGGCGCGGGCGGAGGCACCGCCGGCTTCGCCGGTGCGACGGCCGGCGCCGGGGCCTGCGGGCGGGCAGCGGGCCGGGCCAGGCTCGACGTCGCCTCGCCGCCGCCGTACTTGCCGGCCAGGGTGCGGAACACGAGGCCGGTGGCGGCCTTCAGCGTCTCCTCGACGCCGACCCCGGACTTGGCCGAGGCCTCGCAGGTGACGAACTTGCCCTGCGGGTTGAGCTTCGCTTCCAGGTCCGCGATCGGCATCGCGTTGGGCAGGTCGCGCTTGTTGTACTGCAGGACGATCGGGATCTCGTCCGGGTCGATCTCGTTGACCTCGAGGTTCTCGCGCAGGTTGGCGAAGGCGTCGAGGTTGGCGTCGAGCATCGGCTCCTGGCTGTCGACCACGAACACCACGCAGTCGGCGCCCTTCAGCACCATTCGCCGCGTCGCGTTGTAGAAGACCTGGCCGGGGACCGTGTAGAGCTGGATGCGGGTCTTCATCCCGCGGATCGTGCCGAGCTCGATCGGCAGGAAGTCGAAGAACAGCGTGCGGTCGGCCTCGGTGGCCAGCGAGAGCATCTTCCCCTTGTTCTTGATCGGGAGCTGCTCGTGGACCCACTGCAGGTTGGTCGTCTTCCCGCACAGGCCAGGACCGTAGTAGACGACCTTGGCGGTCAACTCTTTCGTCGAGTAGTTGAAGAGGACCATGACCGCGGGCATTCTAGGCACGCCCGAGAAGGGCAAGCAAACGAACGAGGCCGAAAAAGACATGTTGCTGAGCTACGCCCTGCTGTTCCTGCTGGCCCAGGCGCCGACCCCCGCGCCGGCCGCGGCCACGCCCGAACCGACCCCGCGCTCGCTGCCGGCCGGCCCGGTGGTGGTACTCGAGACGTCGATGGGCACGATCAAGATCGGCCTGCACCAGGACAAGACGCCGCGCACGGTCAAGAACTTCCTGTCCTACGTGCGGATCGGGCACTACGACGGCACGGTCTTCCACCGCGTGATCCCGGGCTTCATGGCCCAGGGCGGCGGCTTCCTGCCCGACATGACCGAGCGCGCGGAGACGCTGATGCCGCCGGTCGTCAACGAGGCGCGGCTGAGCGCCGGCGCCGGCCTGCGCAACTCGCGGGGCACCGTCGCGATGGCCCGCACCAACGAGCCCAACTCGGCGCAGGCCCAGTTCTTCATCAACGTGAAGGACAACCACCGGCTCGACTTCGGCATCGGCGGCGCCGGCTACACCGTGTTCGGCGAGGTGCTCGAGGGCATGGACGTCGTGGACAAGATCATGGCCGTGCCGACCACCACCAAGGGCATGCACCAGAACGTGCCGCGCACGCCGATCCTGATCACCCGCGCCCGCGAGCTGCCGGCGGCCAAGGCCGCGACTCCGGCGGCCAGCCCGAAGCCCTGACGGCGGCGCTCCCGCCGGACGCGCCGCCCGGCCTCCGCCCGCTCGACGGCGTCACGGTGCTGGAGCTGGGTCAACTCGTCTCCGGCCCGTTCGCCGGCGCGGTACTCGCCTGGTTCGGCGCCCGCGTGATCAAGGTCGAGCCGCCCGGCGGCGATCCCGTCCGCGACTGGCGCGTGGTCGAGGACGGCTCCTCGATGTGGTGGCGCTCGCTCGGCCGCAACAAGGAGTGCATCACCCTCGACCTGCGCCGCGAGCAGGGCCGCGCCCTCGCTTTCGACCTCGCCTGCCGGGTCGACGTGGTGGTCGAGAACTTCCGACCCGGCACGCTCGAGCGCTGGGGCCTCGGCCCCGAGCGGCTACGCGAGCGCAACCCCGGCCTCGTCCTGTGTCGCATCTCGGGCTTCGGCCAGGACGGGCCGTACGCGTCGCGCCCGGGCTTCGCCTCGATCTGCGAGGCGATCGGCGGCCTGCGCCACGTCGACGGCTTTCCCGACCGGGCGCCGACCCGTCCCAACCTCTCGATGGGCGACAGCCTCGCTGGCCTGCACGCCGCGCTCGGCACGGTGCTCGCCCTGTATCACCGCGATCGTCCGGGCGGGTCGCGCCAGGGCCAGGTGGTGGACACCGCGATCTACGAGGCGGTCTTCAACATGATGGAGGCGGTGCTGCCCGAGTACGATCGCGCGGGCGTGGTGCGCGAGCGCACCGGCGGCCGCCTCGACGGCGTCGTGCCGAGCAACGCCTACGCCTGCGCGGATGGCCAGCACGTGGTGATCGGCGGCAATGGCGACTCGATCTTCAAGCGCCTGATGCGGGCCGCGGGCCGCTCCGACCTGGCCGACGACCCGCGGCTTTCGACCAACGCCGGCCGCGTCGCCCACGAGCCCGAGATCGACGCGGCGCTCTCGGCGTGGACGGCGACGCTGCCCGCGCGCGAGGTGACGGCGCGGCTGGAGGCGGCCGAGGTGCCGGTGGGGCGGCCGTACAGCGCGCGCGACATCGCGGAGGACCCGCACTACGCGGCGCGCGGGATGTTCGAGCGGGTCGACGTGAACGGCCGCCCGCTGGCCCTGCCGGCGATGGCCCCGAAGCTCGGCACGACGCCGGGCCGCACCGAGTGGGCCGGTCCCGAACGCGGGGCCCACACCCACGCGGTGCTGCGCGCCGAGTTGGGCCTCGACGACGCCGAACTCGACCGGCTGGCGCGCGAGGGCGTGATCTAGACCGCGCCCCCGCGGCCAGAGGTCACAAGCTCCCGAACGCCTTCAGCAGCTCGTCGGCCTTGGCCGGGTCGAGCGCCAGCAGCGCGTCGTCGTCCGGCCGCCGCGCGTGCCACGCGCCGCCGGCCTCGCCCAGCTCCAGCCACGCGCGCTCGCCCTTCTCCAGCGTCAGCACGACCTTGAAGCGGGGCTTGTCGAGGCCATAGGCGGCCAGTGGCCTGGGCGCGTCGACGAAGCTCGCCGCCTCGGTGCCGCCGAGCTTGAACAGCGCCTCCTCCACGAGCTTCGTCTCGACGTCCTTCGCGTCCGGCGCCGTGCGCTTCCACTTCTGCTCGTCGAAACCCTCGGCGCCCTTGACCGTGCTGCGAGCCAGCTTGCGCACCTTGCCCGCCTCGTGGATCTCGATCGCCGTGACCTGGTACGTGGCCAGCTCGAGCAGGCGCTTCGCGCGCCAGTGGTCGAGGCCCTTGGCCAGGTCGTCGACGATCGCGCCGGGGATCACCGCCACCAGCGACCCGCCGCTGACTCTTGCGTGGAACTTGTTGTCGGCGGCACCAGAGCCGATCTCGAGCGTCTTCGTGGAGCCGTCGGCCAGCTTCAGCGCCACCTTGCGCGCCGGCTTGTCGAGGCCGAACGGCTTGAGCTCGCGGGCGTCCTCGGCCGCAACCGCGTCGAAGCGCAGGCTCTCGAGCAGGCCGACGAAGCCGTCGACCGTGTAGCGCCCGGCCCGGGTCTTGACCGGGGCGGTGACCCCCCACTCGGCGCCTTCGCGCGCGAGCGCGTAGCCGCCCTCGGGCCCGCTGACTTCCACCCCGCGCACGGCGTCGCGCTGGATCTTCAGCAGGTTGCGGTCGCGCAGCTCGAACGGCTTCTTCTCGAACGCCGCCGCGGCGTAGCCGGGGATCGTGATCACGCTGTTGCGGGCGTTGGTCTGGGCGAACACGTCGGCCGAGGCCGGCACCTTGTCGCCGATCAGCAGCACTCGCGGCGCCTTCTCGCCGGCGACCTCCACCTCGATCCGGGCCTGGGCGGGGGCGAGGCCGAACTCGGCCAGATCCGCGGGCGCCTCGGCGGCGACCGAGGCCGACTCCATGTTCTCCAGGTTGCCGAGCAGGGTCTCGACCTCGGCCATGTCCGCTGCCGCGTCGATCGGCTCCAGCAACCGCCACGTGTTGTCGCGCTTCGCGAGCCGCACGACCTCGCCGCCGCGGGGCTGGAGGCGCAGCCCCTCGATCCGCTGGCGGACCAGGCCCGCGAGGACCTTGTCCTTCTTCGCCTCGGGTTCTTCGTCGCCACTGCGGGCCGGCTTCTCGCGCTCCACGAACCACGCGTAGCCGCCGAGCCCCGCCAGCACGGCGAGCACCACGGTCGTCCGGACGAACGTGCCCTTCATCGGCTGCGACCTACCTTCTCTGCCACCAGTTCATGATGCCGAGCACGACCCACAGGCCGGGCAGCACGAACAGCGCGAGCCACGACACGCGCCGCTGCTGGTCGGGGCTCAGGAACAGCTTCTGGTCCTCGGGCTCCTTGGGCCGGATCGCGATCAGGTCGGTGTCGCGCGCCAGCCACGCCACGCAGTTCAGGAAGAAGTCGGCGTTGCCCGAGATCTGCAGGAACTGGTTGGTCGCGAAGTCGGAGTCACCGAACGCCACCACCCGGCCCTCCGGCGCGCTCGCTTCGCCCTCCGGCGTCGGCGTGGGAGCCGCGCCGGGTGCCGGCTCGGCGCCGGGGGCCTTGATCGTGGCCACCGCGGCCAGCGAGATCGGGCCCTTCTTCTCCTCCGGCTGCGGCATCGGCTCCTGCAGGTCCTTGAGGTTGGTCTCCGCCCACGAGCGGGAGGAGGTCTGGACCAGGTTCTGGGCGAACACGCCGGGCTTCGAGGCGGTACCCGCGCTCACGCTACGCGCGGTCGCGAACACGGTGGCCACCCGGAAGTCGCGGGTGATCTCGTGGTAGGGGTAGGAGTCGGCGACCGGAGCCGCCGGCCCCAGGCCGAACACCTGGCCCACGCCGGAGACGTCGAGCACCAGGTCCTTGCCGGCCTCGAGGTTCCACTCGGCGAGCAGCGCCACCAGCGCGGGCACCCCACCGCGCAGTTCCGGTTCCACCATCGCCAGCAGCTTGCCGCCGCCCGCGACGTACGTGCGCAGGGCGTCGATCGCCGGCTGCATCAGGTCCTTCTCGGGCCCGCCCAGCACCACCACCGTGCACTCGGCGGGCACCTTCGGCTCGCGCAGCAGGGCGATCTTCTTCGTCTTGTAGGACGCCTTCTCCAGCGCGCTCTTGGCCGCCGAGAAGCCGGCCTCGCCCATCTCGTCGATCGAGCGCTGGCCTTCGCCTTCGGCGAAGCAGACCGTCTTCAGGCCCTTGCGGGTGACCGCGATCAGCGCGTTGGTGACGTCCTGCTCGGTCACGCTGGTGACCTTCTCGCGCTTGCCCTGGTACTCGACGACCAGCGTCGGCACCGCGGTGATGTCGTACTCGCGGGTCAGCCCCGGCTTCTGGGTGGGGTCGACGTAGACGACCTTCAACTGGTGCGAGGCCGCCTCGTACTCGCGCAAACGGTCGCGGCCGGGGTCGCCGGCGCCCGTGTCGCGATTGAAGTAGGTCAGCTTCGCCTCGCCCTCCAGGGCACCCAGCACCTTCTGGGTCTGGTCGGACAGGCTCCACTGGCGGCCCTTGGTCAGGTCCCAGCGCTTGTTGTTGCGGGCGACCATCCAGTTGGTGATGCCGAGGATGGCGAGCACCGCGACCGAGGTGACCAGCGTGTTGGTGCCGTACTTGAAGTTGCGGCGCGAGAACAGCGCGAGCAGTTCGCGGCCGCGCATCAGCGCGTGCAGCACGACCAGGCCGGCGGCGGCGTACAGGTACCACTCGGGCTGGCCGGGCAGCTCGCGCCCGGAGCGCTGCCACCACTGGGTGCCGATGGCGAGGATGGCGGCGACGGGGGTCAGCAGGTCGAAGGGCTTCATCGCGTTACGCCCTCCACCGCTGCGACTCGACCGACTGCTGGGCGAGGAACAGCCCGAAGCCGGTGAAGGTCAGGTAGAACACGATGTCCTTGAGGTCGAGCACGCCCTTGGCCATGTCCTCCATGTGGGCCGTGACCGACAGGTAGGCGATCACCTGCTGCACCGGGCCGGCCGCCGGGTCGTCGGCCCAGCCGAGCGTCAGCAGCGCGAGGAACGCGCAGAAGGAGAGGATGCCGGCCACGATCTGGTTGCGGGTCAGGGTCGAGATGAAGGTGCCGATCGCGATCAGCGAGGCGCCGTAGAGCAGCAGCGCCAGCACCCCGGTCGCCACCGGCTTCCACTCCGGCGGGTTCTGGGCGTACACCCACAGCGGCACGAAGTTGACCAGCGAGACGAGGATCATGAAGCCGAACAGGCCGGTCGCGGCGAAGAACTTGCCGAGCACGATCTGCCAGTCGGTCAGCGGGTTGGTCGCCAGCAGCTCGATCGTGCCCTGGCGCTTCTCCTCGGCGAACAGCCGCATGGTCAGCATCGGGATCACGAACAGCGCGACCACGGCCATGTTCTGGAACAGCGGCCGCAGCACCCACTCGTTGAGCGACATCTTGGGCGCCATGCCCATCTCCATGCCGCCCTGGCGGGCCGAGGCCAGCAGGAAGTACTCGAACGCGACCTGGAAGAAGCGGCCGAACAGGAAGGTCCAGACGAACAGCAGCACGTAGGCGATCGGGCTGCCGAAGTAGTGGCGCCACTCCTTCTCGACGATGGCGCTGACGTTGCGAAGCGAGGTCATCGGGTTACGAGGCCTCCGTCGTGTCGACTGTCGCGGCCGGGGCAGGCGCCTCGGGCGCCTCGCCGTTCGTGCTGTCGGTGGTGGTGATCTGCAGGAAGATCTCCTCGAGGCTCATGCCGAGCCGGGACAGGCCGACCAGGTCGAAGCCGGCGCCGACGACCACCCGCGACAGGTCGCCGCGCAGGTCGCGGCCGGCCTCGGCGTCGACCTCGAAGGCCGAGATGCCGTCGCCGCCGTCGGCCTTCGGCCGCAGCGCGACCACGCCCGGCACCGCCCGCAGCAGGTCGAACAGCGGGCCCGTGTCGCCGCGGGCTTCGACCCGCAGCCCGCCGCTGCCGCGCAGCCGCGCGGTCAGGTTGGCGGGCGTGTCCTCGGCGACCACCTTGCCGCGGTTGATGATCACGACCCGGCCGCAGGTCACCTCGACCTCCGGCAGGATGTGGGTGGAGAGGATGATCGTGTGCTCGCCGCCGAGCGACTTGATCAGCTCGCGAGTCTCCAGGATCTGCTTGGGGTCGAGGCCGGCCGTGGGCTCGTCGAGGATCAGCACGTCCGGGCTGGCCAGGATCGCCTGGGCCAGGCCGACGCGCTGGCGGTAGCCCTTCGACAGCTTGCCGATGTGCTTGTGGCGCACGTCGCCGAGCCGCGTCTTCTCGATCGCCTCGTCGATCCGGCGCGGGCGATCCTTGCCGGGGACGCCCTTGATCTTGGCGCAGAAGCCGAGGAAGTCGGCGACCTCCATGTCGGGGTACAGGGGCGGCGTCTCCGGGATGTAGCCGATCCGCCGCTTG
The DNA here is from genome assembly GCA_023701125.1 of Vicinamibacteria bacterium. GTDB lineage: Bacteria > Acidobacteriota > Vicinamibacteria > Fen-336 > Fen-336 > WYBL01. The sequence continues at coordinate 37,678 of JAMPXO010000006.1, forward strand.
ACCTCGAGCGGCTGGTCGAACACGTCGAAGCCCGCGACCCGCGCCGTGCCCTCGGTGGCCGGCAGGTAGCAGGTCAGGATCCGCATCGTCGTGGTCTTCCCGGCGCCGTTGGGGCCGAGGAAGCCGAGGATCTCGCCCTTCTGCACGCTGAAGGACACGCCGTCGACCGCCGTGTGGCGGCCGTACCGCTTGGTCAGGTTGACGACCTCGATCATCAAGGCTCCCGTCTGTTGCGCCCGTGTCCCGCCGCCTTGCAGCCGGGGCTGCCGGGTGGCGAGGCACGGGCCAGTGCGCTCTGCCTGGTCCCGCCGGCGGCGCCGGCAGGGCCTGGCGCCGCGGGGCCATGACCTCTGGCCCTCGAGGCCGCCGCTCGCGCGGTGGCCCCGGTGCGGGAAACATGAGTATATTGCGGACCGCCCGTCCGAGCTGTCAACGAGGAGGACCGCCACGCCGCGAAGCGCGACGCGCGCCCGGGACCTGCGCCAACTGGCCGAGCGCGTGCTGGAAACCCCGGACCTGTCTGGCCTGTCCAGCCTGCTGACCCGCGACCTGCCGCGGGCGCTCGGCCTCGCTCGCACCTCCCTCCTGCTGTGGGACCGCAAGCTCGAGGCCTTCGAGTCCCTGACGACCGGTGAGACGCAGGCCCAGCCCGGTCGGCCGGGCGCCCCGGACGCCGCGGGACTGGGAGCCGGCGACGCCAACACCGGCAAGTGGCTGCTGGCCGAGGGCCACCTGATCGAGGGCCCGCAGGGCCGCCACGACGTGGTGATGGTGCCGCTGATGGCGCGCAGCGGCGTCGTCGGCATGCTGGTGCTGGGCGAGCCCGCCGCGGGGAGCCGCCGCCGCCGCCCGCCGCTGGGCAAACGCGACGCCGTGCTGGTCTCCGCGCTGGCGGCCCGCGCCGCGCTGGCGCTGGAGAACCACCTGTACCAGCGCGAGGTCGTCTCCTCCGAGCGCATGGCGGCGCTCGGCACCATGGCCGGCATGCTGGCCCACGATTTCCGCGGGCCGATGACGATCATCCGCGGCTACGCGGAGACGCTGGTCGACGGCCTGATCTCGCCCGCCGACCTGCAGGCCCGGGCCACGCTGATCATGAATGCGGTCGACCGCCTGGAGCGGATGACGACCGAGACCCTCGACTTCGCCCGCGGCGGCGGCAAGCTGGCGCGGCGCACGCTGCCGCTGCGGCTGCTGCTCGAGGACTTCGCCAGCGGCCTGGTCGACGAGGTCCCGGGCATGCAGATCGTCAGCGACCACGCGGTCGGCACCGAGACGATCGCCGTCGACGTCGACAAGCTGCGCCGCGTGCTGTCGAACATGGCGGCCAACGCCCGCGACGCACTGGGTGGCAAGGGCACGCTGACGCTGCAGGCCCGGGTGGCCCTGCGCGACGGCGCGCCGTGGCTCGCGCTGCTGGTCTTCGACGACGGCCCGGGCGTGCCGCCCGAGATCCGCGACCGCGTGTTCGAGCCGTTCGTGACCAAGGGCAAGAAGCAGGGAACGGGCCTCGGCCTGGCGGTGTCCAAGCGCTTCGTGGAGGACCACGGCGGCCAGGTCGAGCTGCTGCCGGAAGGGCCCGGCGCCCGCTTCCGGATCTCGCTGCCGCTGCACCCGCCGCCCGAAGCCCCGAGGAGCGCCTGATGCGCCGCACCCTGATCGCGTCCACCGCCGCCGTGCTGCTCGTCGGCTGCACCAGCCCCGACCCGAAAGCGACGCTCGTGGTCTCGAACGTCGAGACCTACTACGCCATCGACAAGCAGGTCGGTGAGGAGCTCTACCTCGCGGCCACGATCCGTTTCGAGATCAAGAACGTCGGCACGGAGCCGCTCGACTACGTGCTGGGGACAGCGACCTTCAAGCGCAAGGGCTTCGAGCACGTCGACTGGGGCACGGCCTTCGAGCGGATCACGCCGCCCGACAAGCCGGCGCTGGCGCCGGGCGCGACGCTCGTCTATTGGCTGAAGTCCGACACCCGCTACTTCTCCACAGGCCGCCCGGAGTCGATGTTCGAGCACAAGGAGTTCCGGGACGTGATCGCCACCTTGTTCCTGCGCGTGGGCTCGTCCGGCTGGGTCGAGTTCGCGAAGGCCGAGGTGCCGCGCCAGATCGGGGCGAAAAGCGTGGCCGAGCCGCCCCCGGCCGCCAGCCCGTCGACCACGAAGTAGCGACCCGTTCGCGCCCGCCTCAGCAGCCCTCGCAGGCGCTGAGGAAGTCGAGCAGGAACCGACGACCACCGCCTTCATCTGAATCGGAGGCTGAAGATGGGCATCCTCGATTGGCTGTTCGCCTCGAAACCGACGCACGCCGACAGCGGCGCCAGGATCGCGCCGCCGTGCTTTCGCACCTGGCCGGTCGTCGTTCTCGGCCTCGGAGCCCTGCTCGCGGGCCCGGTCACGACGCTCCAGGCACAGGCTCCCGCGGTCCCGCCTCCGACCGAGGTCGAGGTCGCCGCGGCGATCGCCGCCGGAGAGTCCACGCGCGCGCTCGAGCTCGCGCTGCGGCGCAGCGAGGAGACCGAGCGACAGCACGTCCACGCGCTCTACACGGTCGCGCGTCTCCACGGCCTCCTCGGCCATCCGGACGAGGCTTTCGCCTGGCTCGGGCGGGCGGCGGCGGCGGGGCTGCTGAGCGTCCAGGAGGTGCGCGGCGACGAGGCGTTCGCGGCGCTGCGCGAGCAGGAACGCTTTCGCGAGCTGACGCGCGCGATCTGGCTCAAGGGCTATCTCTGGCTGCTCGAGCGGCCCGAGCGCGACGCCTACCAGATGCCGGAGCAGGTGATGCGGACGCTCGACTTCCGCCCGGGCGAGCGAGTCGCCGACATCGGCGCCGGCTCGGGCTACTTCGCGCTGCGTGTGGCGCGTGCGGTGGGACCCGAGGGGCGAGTCTGGGCGCTCGATATCAACGACACGCTGCTCGAGCTGCTGGCCGACCGCGTGGCCAAGGCGGGGCTCGCGAACGTCAAGGTGGCGAAGGTCGAGCGCGACGACCCGAAGCTGCCGCCGGGGAGTGTCGACACGATCCTGATGGTCGACACGTTGCACTACGTCGCGGACCGTCCCGCCTATGCGCGGAAGCTCGCTGCGGCGCTCGCGCCGGGCGGACGGGTGGTGGTCATCGACTTCCTCCCCAAGCCGATCGGAGAGCGCCCCTGGGGGCCGCCACCCGAGCAGGAGATGCCGCGCGCGGAGGTCGATGCCGCGATGGCGGCGGCCGGCCTGCGGCCCGCGGCTGTCCACGAGTTCCTGACCGAGCAGTTCTTCGTGGAGTACCGGGCGGCGGCGGAGCCGGCTCCCTGAGGGGCCGGCGCGTGGGGCGCGGGAGTCTCCGAGGTCCGAGCTAGGCTCGCGCCGGGCGTCCGCGCAGGCGACGCAGCATCGTCGCCGCCAGCACGCCGGCGCCGAAGCCGTTGTCGATGTTGACCGTGGCGACGCCCGAGGCGCAGGAGTTGAGCATCGCCAGCAGCGCGGCCAGGCCCTGGAACGAGGCGCCGTAGCCGATGCTGGTCGGCACCGCGATCACCGGCGCGTCGACCAGGCCGGCCACCACCGACGGCAGCGCGCCTTCCATGCCGGCGGCCACGATCAGCACGTCGGCCGCGCGCAGTGCCTCGACCCGGCCCAGCAGGCGGTGCAGGCCGGCGACGCCGACGTCGCTGATGCGCTCGACGCGAGCGCCGTAGAGCTCCGCGGTCAGCGCGGCCTCCTCCGCCACCGGCAGGTCCGAGGTGCCGGCACAGATCACGGCCACCTGGCCGCGCAGTGCGCGCGTGCGGCGCCGGCCGGGCAGGCTCACGCAGCGGGCGAGCGTGTGCTCGGTGGCCCTCGGGAAGCGCGCGACCAGCGCGGCCCGGGTCGGGTCCGCGGCCCGCGTCACCAGCGCCGCCTGGCCGCGCGCGGCGATCCGCTCGACGATCGCCACGCACTGCCCGGGCGTCTTGCCGGCGCCGAACACCGCCTCGGGGAAGCCGGTGCGCACCGCGCGGTGGTGGTCGACCTGGGCGAAGCCCAGGTCCTCGAACGGCAGCCGCGCGAGTTGCTCGAGCGCCGCCTCCGGGGTCAGGCGGCGGGAGCGGACTTCCGTCAGCAGTTCGCGCAGTCGGTTCGGGTCCATGCCCCTGATTAGCCTGCCGCGCAGGGCTTGGCAAGGCGGACTCCGCTCCGCACCGGCACCCGCCGGAACCCGCCGGGGGTTTGGGGCGGAGGAGCGTCCGTTTGCGACGTAGCCCCATGGGACCGGTGACCGGGCAGTGTTTGACAGTTCGCGTCGGGGGGCGGGAGACTCTACGCAGCCCGCAACGGGCGCGCGCTCGCGCACCCGAACAGTGAAGCGATAGTGGCCCGGCGGTCGGGAGGCAACCCGACGCCCTCGCCGGACCGACTCCCAGGTCGTCATGAGGCTAAAGGGAGCGCCGCCGCCCGGCGAAGCCGCGTCCGGGCCCGGTGTCTTGCGCAGTCCGGCTTTTCGAGGAACGTCGCAAAGCTGCCATGAGCCCGTTCGAAATCGGCGTCCTGGGCCTTTATTTCCTGGTCCTCGTCATCCTCGCCATCTTCGGCCTGCACCGCTACGTGATGGTCTACCTGTACTACCGCCACGCGGACCGCCGCGCGCTCCCGGAGCCGCTGCCGGAGACGCTGCCGCGGGTCACGGTGCAGCTCCCGCTCTACAACGAGATGTACGTCGTCGACCGCCTGCTCGCCTCGGTGGCGGAGCTGCGCTACCCGCGCGAGCTGCTCGACGTGCAGGTGCTCGACGACTCGACGGACGAGACGCGCAAGATCGCGGCGGCCGCGGTCGCGCGGCTGCGGGAGCAGGGGATCGACGCCCACTACATCCACCGCGCCGACCGCACCGGCTTCAAGGCCGGCGCCCTCGACAACGGCCTGCGCACGGCCAAGGGCACGCTGGTCGCCATCTTCGACGCCGACTTCGTCGTCCCGCTCGACTTCCTGGAGAAGCTGGCCGGCCACTTCGAGGACCCGAAGGTGGCCCTCGTCCAGGCGCGCTGGGGCCACATCAACCGCGACCACTCGCTGCTGACCCAGATCCAGTCGATCCTGCTCGACGGCCACTTCATCCTCGAGCACGGCGGCCGCAACCGCGGCGGGCGCTTCTTCAACTTCAACGGCACCGCGGGGGTGTGGCGCAAGGACGCGATCACGGACGCCGGCGGCTGGCAGCACGACACGCTGACCGAGGACCTCGACCTGTCCTACCGCGCGCAGCTCCGCGGCTGGCGCTTCGTGTTCGTCCAGGACCTGGTGTGCCCCGCCGAGGTGCCGGTCGAGATGAACTCGTTCAAGGGCCAGCAGCACCGCTGGGCCAAGGGCTCGATCCAGACCTGCCTCAAGCTGCTGCCGCGGATCCTGGCCTCGGCCGTGCCGTTGCCGGTCAAGGTCGAGGCGGCTTTCCACCTCACCGCCAACTTCGCCTACCCGCTGATGGTGCTGCTGTCGCTGCTGATGTTCCCGGCGATGGTGATCCGCTACGACATGGGCTTCTACGAGATGCTGATCGTCGACGTGCCGCTGTTCCTGGGCGCGACGATGAGCGTGTGCTCGTTCTACTCGGTGTCACAGCGGGAGACCGCCGGCGCCGGCTGGCGGGGCCGGATGAAGTACCTGCCGGCGGTGCTGGCGACCGGGATCGGGCTCTCGATCAACAACGCCAAGGCGGTGATGGAGGCGCTCTTGGGCCACGGCGGCGAGTTCGTGCGCACGCCCAAGTACAAGGTCGAAGGCGCGGGCGACGCGTGGAAGAACAAGCGCTATCGGGGTGCCCTCAACTTCGCGCCGTTTCTGGAGCTGACGCTCGCGTTCTACTTCGCGGCGATGGCCTGGTACGCGCTGACCCACGCGATCTGGGGCACGCTGCCGTTCATCCTCATCTTCATGTCGGGCTACGGCTACACGGCCCTGATGTCGCTGCTGCAGAACCTCGACTTCCCGGGGCTGCGCGAGCAGGAGGCGTGAGCCTCCGGTAGGCTTCGGGGCGGACACGGGAGGTCGTCACCATGGACATCCGCGGCAAGAGCGTCCTGATCCTCGGCGGTTACGGGCTGGTCGGCCAGGCCATCGCGCGGCGGCTGCTGCCGGAGCGGCCGCGGCGGCTGGTGCTGCTCTCGCTCAAGCGCGAGGAGGCCGAGTCGGCCGTCGCCGCGATCCTGCCGGAGGCGGACGGCGTGGAACTCGCCCCGGCGTGGGGCGACGTGTTCACGTTCGCCGACGTCAAGGACACGCCGCGGCCGCAGAACTACGCGGACCCGAATTTCCGCGCGCGGCTGATCGACAGCCTGACCGAGCCGCTGTCCGAGGCCGCCGCCGCCGAGTACTACCTCGCGCAACTGGTGACCCGCGAGCGGCCCGACGTGATCATCGACGCGGTCAACACCGCGACCGGGATCGCGTACCAGGACATCTACAAGACCAGCCGCCAGGCCGCCCAGGCGCTGAAGGACGGCAGCGACCTGCGCGGCAGCCTGGAGATGCTGCTGGTCACCGACTACGTGCCGCAGCTGATCCGCCACGTCCAGGTGCTGTACCAGGCGATGGTCCAGGCGGGCACCAAGGCCTACGTCAAGATCGGCACCTCCGGCACCGGTGGCATGGGGCTCAACATCCCTTACACCCACTCCGAGGAGAAGCCGTCGCGGGTGCTGCTCAGCAAGAGTGCCTTGGCCGGCGCCCACACCCTGCTGCTGTTCCTGATGGCGCGCACGCCGGGCGGCCCGATCACCAAGGAGATCAAGCCGGCGGCGGCGATCGCCTGGAAGCGGGTCGGCTACGGCGAGGTCGTGCGCGGCGGCCGGCCGGTGCCGCTGTTCGACGCGCCACTGGAGGCGGCCGAGACGCTGGTGCCGGGCCAGACGTTCGCGCCCCACGACAAGACCCGCGGCAAGGCCACCGGCGAGACGATGAAGAACGTCTTCATCGACACCGGCGAGAACGGCATCTTCTCGCTCGAGGAGTTCGCCGCGATCACCACCGGCGAGCAGATGGAGTTCGTCACCCCGGAGGAGATCGCCGAGGTGGTGGCCCAGGAGCTGTCCGGCGGCAACACCGGCCACGACGTGATCAACGCCCTCGACAACGCGGTGATGGGCCCGACCTACCGCGCCGGCCTGATGCGCCACTGGGCGCTCGAGAAGCTGCGCAATCTGGAGCTGCAGCACGGCGTGCGCTCGATCGCGTTCGAGAACCTGGGCCCGCCCCGGCTCTCCAAGCTGCTGCACGAGGCCGACCTGCTGCGCCGCTCGTTCGAGACGATGGGCGCGGTGCGGGCCGCCACGCCGGAGGAGATGTCGCAGCGGCTGGCCGCGGACATCGCGAAGGACGCCGCCCACCGCACCGAGATCGTCTCGATCGGCATCCCGATCCTGCTGCCCGACGGCCGTCTGTTGCGCGGTCCCGAGTGCAAGATCCCGCCGGTGGCGGCGCCCGGCGACGCGCTGACGCTGACGCCGGAGGCCATCGAGAAGTGGACCCGCGGCGGCTGGGTCGACCTGCGGGTCGCCAACATGGCCGCCTGGCGCGAGCGCTTCGTGGCGATCGAGAAGGAGATCGCGGCGATCCCGGCCGGCGACACCTCTTCGCGCTTCCTGCGCGACCGCCAGTTCTGGGGCGAAGCCGGGGTCATCCAGCCGGGCAAGGTGGTGGGCTGGGTCTTCGCGGTCGAGGAGCAGGGCGCGCGCATGAAGTAGGGGGGTGGTGCCGTGACCCAGGAAGCCCGCAAGCGTGGCGTGCAGCGGGTGCTGCTCGCCACGCTGGTGCTGAACGTCATCGTCAGCGGCGCCAAGATCGTCGTCGGCACGATGATCGGCAGCCTGGCGATGATCGCCGACGGCTACCACTCGCTGCTCGACGGCTCCAACAACGTGATCGGGCTGGTGGTGACGCGCTTCGCGTACGCCCCGCCCGACCCCGATCACCCTTACGGGCATCGCAAGTTCGAGACCTCGGCGTCGCTGCTGCTGGGGCTCGGCCTGCTGAGCCTCGCCTACAACGTCTTCGAGGGCGCGCTCGCCTCGTTCCAGAAGCCGAGCCTGCCCGAGATCACGGCGCTGTCGTGGTTCGTGATGTTCGGCACGCTGGTGGTCAACCTGTTCGTCGCGACCTACGAGGCGCGCGAGGGCCGGCGGCTGCAGAGCGAGTACCTGACGGCCGACGCGGCCCACACCCGCTCCGACGTGTACGTGACGCTGGGCGTGGTGGCCAGCTTCGCCGGCGCTCGCGCCGGCATCGCCTGGCTCGACCCGCTGATCGCGATCGGCATCGCCGCCTTCATCGCCTACCTGGCGGTCGGCATCATCGTCCGCTCGTTCCACGTGCTGACCGACCGCGCCGCGATCGAGCCGGTGGCGATTGCCGCGGTCGTGGCGAAGGTCGCGGGCGTGAAGCGCTGCGGCGAGGTCCGCACCCGCGGCGGCGACGCGGTCTACGTCGACCTGACCGCACTGGTCGACGGCGGGATGACGATGCGCGCGGCCCACGACGTCGCCGACCGCATCGAGCAGGCCGTCCACGCGGCCTTCCCGGCCGTCGTCGACGTGGTGGTGCACCTGGAGCCCGGGGAGTAGGGCTCCGGCTGTGGATTGACTTTCGGGGCGGTAGCGCCCTAGCGTCCCCCGGCATGAAACGGCAGTCGGGCGCGCGCGCGCCACGGCCCGATCTGGCGCCACTGCTTGCGGCGCTCGACGACATCGTGTTCGAGTTCGACGCTCGGGGCACGTTCCTCCAGGCCTGGGCCCGCAACGCGCAGAAGCTCTCTCGGCCGCGGCGATCCCTGATCGGCCGCACGCTCGACGAAGTGCTCGGGGAGGCGGCCGCGAAGCCGTTCGTGGAGGCGTTCTCCCGGGTCCTGGCCAGTGGACAGGCCGAAGAAATGCAGTACCCGCTGGAGGTCCGCGAGGGGCGGCGCTGGTTCTCGGGCCGCCTCAGCCGCGTCACCCGTGGTCGCCGCCGCACGGTCGTCGCCCTGATCCGCGACATCACCGAGAGCCGGGCGACGAGCGAGGCGCTGGCCGCGGCCCGGCGCCGCCTCGAGCAAGGCGAAGCGCAGTATCGAGCGCTCGTGGAGTACGCCTCGGACGGCATCTTCGTCGCCGACCGAGGGGGGCGCTACATCGAGGTCAACTCCCGTGCCTGCGAACTGGTCGGGTACAGCCGAGAGGAACTGCTGCGGATGTCCGTCCCCGAACTGGTTCCCGCGGATCTGGCTGCCGGGATCGCGGACCAGTTCGAGCAGATGGCGCGTGGTCGGGCGCTCTTCTTCGAGTACGAACTCAAAAGGAAGGACGGGTCGCTCGTCGCCACCGAGCTGTCCACCCGCATGCTGGAGGACGGCCGGGTCCTGGCCATCGTGCGCGACATCAGCGCCCGCCGCCGCGCCGACCGCGAGCTTCGCCAGAGCCAGCACCGGCTCGACCTGATCTTCGACAACACTTCCGATCTGCAGGTCTTGATCCGGGTCGAGCCCGGCGGCCGGCTGGTGGTGGAGATGGCCAACCGCGCCTTCCACGCCCTGCTGCTGCAGGCCTTCGGCGTCGACGACGTGGATGTCGTGGGCCGTGACCGGACCGACGCGCTGACCGCGATCGGCGTCCGCCCCGAGGAGATCGAGCGCGAACGGCCCCACTTCGAGCGGGTGATCCGTACCCGCGAGCGGGCTGACTACACCATCGACGTGCCCGGGCCCTGTGGCCAGCGTGTGCTCGAAGTGTCGATCGTGCCCGTGGTCGAGGACGGCGCTCAGGCTTGCAGCCACGTGCTGTGGACGGCCCGCGACATCACCGATCGTGTGCGGGTGACCGCGCGGCTCGCCGCCAGCAAGCGGCGCCTGAGCCAGATCCTCGACGCGCTGTTCGGTTTCGTCGGCCTGTTCGACCGCGACGGCAAGCTGCTCTACTGCAACCAGGCCCCGCTCGCTGCTGCGAGCCTGGCACCCGAGGACGTGCTGGGCCGGCCCTTCTGGGAGGCGCCGTGGTGGCGCCACTCGGCGTCGGAGAGGGAGCGACTGAAGGACGTCCTGCGGCGGGCCGCGGCCGGCGAAACCGTGCGCTTCGAGGCCACGGCCCAGTTCGGTGAGCGCCTGGCCAGCGTCGACCAGTCGTACGGCCCGCTCCGCGACGACCAGGGCGCGATCACCGGTGTGATCGGCTTCGCGGTCGACGTCAGTGAGCGCGTGCGAACGGAGGCCGCGTTGCGGTCCTCGCTGCAGGAGAAGGAGATCCTGCTCCGCGAGATCCACCACCGCGTCAAGAACAACCTCCAGATCGTCGGCAGCCTGCTCTATTTCCATTCTCGAAAAATGGAGGGCGACGCAGCGCAGGCCGTCCTGCGCGACGTGCAGGCGCGACTGGAGGCGATGTCGCTCGTCCACGCCTCGCTGTACGAGGCGGCGGACCTGGCCGCGGTGGACTTCGTCGCCTACGCGCGGTCGATGGCCGAGCAGGTCGTGGGCGTCCACGGCTCGGTGGCCCGCCGGGTGCAGGTCACCGTCGACGCCGCGTCGGGCCCGTGGTCGCTGCCGCTGGAGCGGGCCCTGCCGCTGGGGCTCGCGCTCAACGAGCTGCTGGTCAACGCGTTGAAGTACGCATTTCCGGGCGATCGAGCGGGCACCGTCGCGGTCCGCTTCAGCGCCTCGGACGACGAGCTCGAGGCGAGCGTGATCGACGACGGGGTTGGCGCCAGCGACGACGCGCGCTCGACCGCGGGCTTCGGCCTGCGCATGGTGCATGCGCTCGCGGAGCAACTGGGCGGGCGCGCCAGCTTCGACTTCGGGGCTGGCACCCGGGCCCGTCTGTTCATCCCGCGGTCGCCGAGGCCGAGCGCGTGAGCCGGCTCGCGGCCTGATCGTCGAGGACGAGCCGAGACACCTGGCCCGCAGCTTGCTAACGAGCCAGCAGGAGGATCTCGCATGGCAGTTCGATTGCGGCGTCGAGGTGGTGATCTGGCTCCCGACCCGGAGTTGTGGGCGGCGTTGCGCCATGGCGACGGCCTGCGCGAGGTCCTCGACGACTTCTACACGCGGGTCTACGCGGACCCGCGGCTCGGCCCGTTCTTCCGCTTTGCGACTCGCGAGCGGGCCATCGACAAACAGTTCGCCTTCCTCAAGGAACTCCTGACCGGCGAGGAGTGCTATTTCGGCGATCGCCCCTACAACGCGCACCACTGGATGGTGATCTCGGACGAACTGTTCGACCATCGAGAGCAGTTGATGGCCGATTGCCTGCGCCGCCACGGCCTCGACGAGGCGCAAGTGGCCCGCTTCCGGCGCATCGACGAGGTGTTCCGCAAGCAGATTGTCAAGTCCGAGCCGAAGCCCAAGAAGCTCCGCGGGGAGGCGATCCCGCTGACGGGCTTCGGCGACGTCGTGATCGCGGGCGGCACGCTGTGCGATGGCTGCGGGCAGGCCCTGGACGATGGCTCGGCCGCCCGTTACCACCTCCGCACCGGCCAGACGTACGGGCTCACCTGCTGCGATGGGGCCGAGCCGCGCGGCCTCGAGCGGGCCTAGTCGGCGTCCCAGTCCGCCTGGTAGCGCCCGGTGTCGATGCCGTGCTCGACCAGCGGCTTGCGGTTCCGGCCGCGGGTGATCCGCGGGCTGGCCAGGATCAAGCCGCGGATTACCTCCTCGCGGGTCACGACTCGTCGCGACCCGGCCAGCTCCTCGGCGACGCGCACCACCTTGCGTCGCGCCAGCCCGCGGAACAGCGCGGGCACGCTTTTCAGCAGCGACTGGAGCAGGTGCTCGGCGTCCTCCGTCCACTGCAGCTCCTTGGGCAGTGCGGGTACCACTTCGTACTCGTCTTCCGTCAGCGGCCGCCAGACCAGCAGGGTGTGGCCGTCGGGGTCGCGCAGGCTGGCCAGGCACTCGCGCTCCGGGGAGCGCTCTGCGGCGTGGACGGCCGTGCAGCCCGCCCGCAGCAGCGCGTCGAAGGCGGCTTCCACCGTGCCGGCCTGGACCCGCAGCGTCACCTGCCGCTCGGCCTCGGGGGCGAGAACCAGCCGCAGGGTCACGGTGCCGGCATCGAGGTCGACGTGCTCCGCACCCCGCGCCCGGGTCGTGAAGCCGAGGACGCGCTCGTAGATCGCCAATGCCCGGTCGAGGTCGCGCACCGGCAGGTCGACGTGGCTCAGGCCGTGGATGACTGCGGTCGCCATGCCGTGGTCTCAGCAAGGCCCATGCCCTGGTCCACTTCTTGATACCGGAAGCGTCCATGGTGTCCGCAGCCCCGGCCTGTTCCACGAGCGGGACCTGGAGTCTCGCTTTTGGGAGGGAGCGGTCCGCCGGGGTTGCGCTCTTCGCCACCCTCGGCTTCGCCCTGTTCCTGGTCCACTTCGGCGACCACGCCGACGTGCCCGCCCTGGTGTGGACCGGGATTCTGGCCGCCAGCGGCCTGGTGGCTCGACGGGCCGGGCGCCACTCCTACGCGGCGCTGGCCGCCGTCGCCAGTTGCCTGCCCGTGCCGCTGACCTGGCTCGTGAGCGGAGCGGAGCGCGCGCCGTGGCTGCCGGTGAACTGGGCCGTTCTGGCCTGCGCGACCGCCGTGGCGGTGTGGCCGCTGGAGCGGGCCCGAGCCTTTCTGCTGGTCCTGGTCGGTTCGTTCGTCGGCTCGGCCGTCGTCTTCGGTCAGGCCCGGCTCGCGCTGGTGCCGCTCGCGGTGATGGCCGTCGCCAGCCTGCTGGCACTCGTGCTCGGGGCGGAGCTGTCCGACCTGCAGGCCGCGGGCAGCGCGGCCGGGGTGCGTTCCCGGCGCGACCTGCACGAGGCGACGGAGCGAGCCGCGGCGAGCGAGGAGTTGTACCGCTCGGTCTTCGAGTCGGCCCGCGACGCGATCGTGATCAGCGACGCCGAGACCGGCCTCGTCCTGGCGGCGAACGCCCGCGCAGCGGAACTCTGCGGTGACTCGGCCGCCAGTCTCGTCGGCCTCGACACCGCTCGATTCCTGGTCGGTCCGGAGCTGTCGCTGATGGTCGACCTGCGGGCCAAGGGCTATGCCCAGGACGTCGAGTGCCGCCACCGCGGCGAGGACGGCCAGGAGCGGCGGCTGGTGATCAACGCCTCGCTGATCCGCTATCAGGGCCGGGAAGCGGTGCTGAGCGTGCTCACGGACGTGACCTCGCTCCACACCCTGCAGGCCCGCCTGAGTCGCGCGAACGAAGATCTCGAGCGCACCGTGCGGGAACGCACCGCCGAGCTGGAGAGCAGCAGGAACCTGTTTGCGTCACTGGCGGCCGGCGCGCCAGCCGCCATCATCCGCGCCGATGCCGGCGGGCGCTGGACCTGGGCGAGCACCCGCTGGACCGAGTTGACCGGGGTGACCGCCGAGCAGAGCCTTGGCGACGGCTGGCTCGCTGCGCTCGCCCGCGAGGACCAGGAGCTGGTGGCGACGAACTGGGGGCGGGCCGCCCAGGACGGCCGGTCCTTCCGCGCCGAGTGCCGGCTCGCCCGACCACGGTCGTCCGGCCCGGCGTGGGTGACCGTTTCGGCCGTCCCCGATCGCGACCGGGATGGACAGGTGCTCCAGTACGTCGGCACGGTGACCGACATCTCGGACCTGATGCGGGGCGTCGAGCTGACGCGGAGCCTCGCCGAGACGCTGCGCGCGAGTTCGCGCCAGTGGCGGAAGATCTTCGACGCCGTGCCCGACGTCCTGGTCTCCGTCGACGCCGACGGCCGCCTGCTCAAGCTCAATCAGGCCGCCGCCGACCTCGCCGCCCTGCCGCTCACCGCCGCCCTCGGACAGCCGCTCTCCAGCCTGCGGCCCGTGGAACTCTGGGGGCGGGTGCACGACCTGGCCGTCGAGGCCCTCCGGTGCGCAGACGCCGTTGGGCGTCGCTGGGTGCCGGGGCCCGGCCGTGCCTGGAGCCTGCTGGCGACACCGGTCATCGGCGCGCAGCCCGCACAGGCCGTCGTGGTGGCCCGCGACGTGAGTGCTGAAGCCGCCCTGGAGTCGGCACTGCGCCGCCGCGCGATGGACGAGCTGGCCGCCGAGCTGCTCGCGGGCCTCGCCCACGAGTTGCGCAACCCGTTGTTCGCGATCTCGGCCATTACCGATGCGCTGGCGGCCGAACAGCCGGGCCCGGCGTGGGAGCACCTGCGACTGGAGACCGCGCGGCTGTCTGCGCTGATCGAGCGCCTGCTCCAGCAGGCGGATGTCCGCCCGGGCGCGGAACTCGAGGTCGACCTGCGGCATCTCGTCGCCGACTGTCTCGAGGGCCTGCGACGCTCGTTCCCGGAGATCTCCTTCGAAGTGCGTTTCGAACCGCCCGATGCGACCTGCGGGCTGGTCGTCGAGGCCCACGCGCTGGAGACCGCGGTCGCGGCACTCGTCCGCAACGCCTGCCAGCACTCCGCGCCGGGTGGACAGGTCGAGGTGCTCGCCCGGCTGGACGCTGCGGAGGGTGGCGGGCGCTGGAGCATCGGCGTGCACGACCAGGGGCCCGGCTTCTCGCCGCGGCTGCTCGAGCGGGGACCACGTCCCTTCTACACGACTCGTCGCGCTGCCGTCGGCCTGGGTTTGACCCAGGCGCTGCAGATCGCCGAGCACCTGGGTGGCTCGCTCGACCTCTCCAACCCCGTCGCCGGCGGCGCCCTCGCCGTGCTTCGCTTCCGCGATCGAAACGAGACCCGGTGACGACCAGGGCCCGGCGTCGCCCGCGCCTGATCCTCGAGTCACACCGGTCCCCGCTTGTGGCATCGTTATCCGCAAGTTGGTCGACAACGCCTTCAAACACCCCGGTTCCGCGGTGAAGCCCCGCCTGCTGGTCGTCGAGGACGAGGCGATCGTGGGCCTGGAACTCCGCCTGCGGCTCGAGGACCTGGGCCACGAAGTCGTCGCCGTCTGCCGCTCGGCGGCTGCGGCGCGCGAGGTCCTGCACGGGCAGGTCGTCGACCTCGTCCTGCTCGACATTCGGCTGGAGGGCGACGAGGACGGGATAGCGCTCGGAGTCGAGCTGAGGGAGCGCGACGTCCCGGTGGTGTTCCTCACCGCTTTCAGTGACCGTGACACGGTGATCCGGGCGGGTGCGGCCGAGCCCTACGGCTATCTCGTCAAGCCCTTCTCGCCGCGCATGCTCGAGGCCACCCTGGCCACCGCCCTCCAGCGCATCCGGCTGGAGCGGGCTCGAGCGGATGCCGAGGCGGCGCTGCGTCGCAGCGAGGCCGAGCTGAGGGCGACCACCAAACGCCTGACGGAGATCCTGCGTGACTCGCCTGCGGGAATCTACGTGTGCACGGCGACGGTTCCACCGCGGATCACGTTTACGAATGCGCGCTTCGACGAGTTGCTCGGGCGACAGGGCGTCGATTTCCCGTCGTGGCTGGCGGCGATCCACCCCGACGACAGAGAGCCCCCGGCCGCCGTCCGCTCCCGGCTCGAGCGGGAGGGGAGCGTCACGCTCGAGTACCGGCTGATCCAGGCAGACGGGTCCTGGCGCTGGCTGCGTGACCACGCCATCCTCGATCGCGGCAGCGCGGGCGAGTGCGCGGAGATCTCGGGCTTCGTGATCGATATCACCGCTCAGAAGGAGGCGGAGCAGGCCCAGCGCGAGAGCGAGGATCGGCTGCGCGAGATCGCGGAGCACGTGAACGCGGTGCTCTGGATCGCAGCCCCGGACTTCTCGGAGATCTTTTTCGTGAACCGCGCTTTCGAAGACGTCTGGGGTCGCAGCCGCGCGGAGGCGTATGCCGACCCGCAGGTCTGGGCCGATGCCGTCCACCCCGACGACCGCGCGGCGGTGCTGGCGACGACCGCGCAGAGCCCCCACGAGCACGAGTACGTGCACCGGCTGCTGCGGCCGGGCGGAGACGTGCGCTGGGTCAACGTGCGGGTGTTCCCGATCCGCGACAGCGTGGGCCGGACCTGCCGCGTCGCCGGCCTCGCCGAGGACGTGACCGCGGCGCGCGAGGTGGAGTTCAGCGTCGCCCGTATCCGCCGCAGCCTCGAGGACGCGCAACGCATCGCGCGGATTGGAAACTGGGACTGGGACATCGCCACCAACCGCCTGTGGTGGTCGGAGGAGGTCTATCGCATCTTCGGGATGGCCGCCGGCGAGGGCATGTCCTACGAGAGGTTCCTCGCCGCCGTCCACCCGCACGACCGCACGCAGGTGGCCGCGGCCGTCAACCAGTCCCACGCGTCGGGACAGCCGTACTCGATCGTCCACCGTGTCGTCCAGCCGGGCGGCACGACGCGCGTGGTCGAGGAGCGCGGAGAGGTCGTCTTCGATGGCCAGGGGCACCCCGAGCGCATGCTGGGCACGGTCCAGGACATCACCGAGGCCCAGCGCGCCGAGGAGACCCTGCGGCTGCTCTCGCGAGCCGTGGCGCAGACGGCCGAGCACGTCTTCATCACCGACGACCAGGGCCGCTTCCTGTTCGCCAACCCGGCCTTCGAGAAGCTGTCGGGCTGGCGCCTCGAGGAACTGCGGGACTGCACGCCGCGCGTGCTGAAATCCGACCGCCACTCGCCCGACTTCTACCAGCACATGTGGGAGTGCCTGCGCCGCGGCGACGTCTTTCAGGCCACCTTCGAGAACCGGGCCCGGGACGGGCGCATCTACTTCGAGGAGAAGGCGATCACGCCGATGCGGGACGCCGACGGGCGGATCACCCACTTCGTGTCGACCGGGCGCGACGTGACCGAGAAGCTGATGCTGGAGCGGGCCCAGGAGGAGTTCACCCGCCAGATCCGCCGCTCGGCCGAGGACTGGGCCCGCACGTTCGACGCCGTGGGCTTTCCGATGCTGGTGGTCGACGCCAGCGGGTACGCGCAGAGCGTCAACCGCCCGGCCCGCGAGCAACTGGGCTGGGATTCGGATTCGTCCGCCGCAGTCCGGCTCGACGCGCTCCCCGGGGAGCCGTGGCGGACGCTCGTGGGGCTGGCGCCGGACAGCGGGCCTGTCCAGGTTCGCGACGAGGCGGGGCGCACGTGGGAGGTGGAGGCTTTCGCGGCCGCGTCGTCGGTGGTGCTGACGGCGCGCGACGTATCCGAAATGCTGGGATTGCAGGAGTCGGTGCACCGCCTGGAGACGGTGTCGGTGATGGGGCGACTCGTGGCCGGCGTGGCCCACGAGGTCCGCAATCCGTTGTTCGCGATCTCGGCCGCCCTCGACGCCTTCGAGGCCGAGTTCGGTGCCGAGCCGATGCAGGGCTACAGCCGGGTGCTGCGCCAGGAGGTGGATCGCCTCAGCGAGCTGATGCGCGACCTGCTCGAGTTCGGGCGCCCGACCCATGCCGCGAAGCAGCGCCGGCCGCTTCAGCCAGTGATCGACCGGGCAGTCCGGGCCTGTTCCCGCGAGGCGACCCGCCGCGGCGTCGAGATCCGGCGTCGGGCACCCGAGGCGGCGATCGAGCTGGACATGGACTTCGGCCGCCTCGTCCAGGTCTTCCAGAACGTGATCGAGAACGCGGTCCAGCATGCGCCCGGCGGGAGCCACGTCTGCGTGCAGGTCGCGCGCCGCGACGACAACGTCGAGGTCGAGGTGCACGATCGTGGCCCGGGCTTCGGGGGGGACGTGTCACGGTTGTTCGAGCCCTTCTTCACGCGTCGTCGCGGGGGCACCGGGCTCGGGCTCTCGATCGTCCAGCGCATCGTCGAACAGCACGGCGGCCGCGTCACGCTGGAGAACGCCCCCGATGGTGGCGGCCTGGTGCGGTTGCACCTGCCGCTCGCGGAGAGCCGATGACGGCTTCGACCGAGAACGCCGGACGCCAGCAGTTGTTGCTGGTGGAAGACGAGGAGCCGATCCGCTTCTCGCTCAATCGCTTCTTCTCCAACAAGGGCTACACGGTGACGGAGGCCACTGGCCCGGCCGAGGCGTTCGACAGCTTCCGCTCGTCGCGCCCGGACTGCGTGATCCTCGACTACCACTTCCCGGACTCGGAGGGGCTCTCGCTCCTGCGCACGCTGCGCGGGCTCGACGCCACGGTCCCGATCGTGATGCTGACCGGCCACGGCACGATCGACCTCGCGGTGAGCGCGATCAAGGAGGGGGCAGAGCAGTTCTTCACCAAGCCGGTCGAGCTGCCGGCGCTGCTGCTGGTGGTCGAACGGTTGATCGAGAGCCGCCGCGCGCAGCGCTCGAAGGTGGCGGGCAAGAGCCGCGAGGCGCGCGAGGGCGTGGACCCCTTCGTCGGCGACAGTGCGGCGATCCGCGACCTGGCGTCGCGCGCCCGCCGCGTCGCGGTCTCCCAGAGCCCCGTGCTGATCCTCGGCGAGACCGGGACCGGCAAGGGGGTGCTGGCGCGTTGGCTGCACCAGAACGGCCCCCGAGCCGACGAACCGTTCGTCGACCTCAACTGTGCCGGGCTCAGCCGCGATTTCCTCGAGACGGAACTCTTCGGGCACGAGAAGGGCGCGTTCACCGGCGCCGTCGCCAACAAGCAGGGACTGCTCGAGATCGCCCACCGCGGCAGCGTGTTCCTGGACGAGATCGGGGACCTGCCCGCCGAGGTCCAGCCCAAGCTGCTCAAGGTCCTCGAGGAGCGGCGCTTCCGGCGTCTCGGGGACGTCCGCGATCGGATGGTGGACGTGCGGCTGATCGCGGCCACCCATCGCGACCTCGAAGGCCTGATCGCCGACGGGCGTTTCCGGGCCGACCTTCTCTACCGAGTCAACACGCTGCCACTGCGGGTGCCTCCCTTGCGCGAGCGCGGCGACGACGTCGTCGCCCTCGCCCGTGACCTGCTCACCCGGATCGCTGGCGAGGTCGGCCGTCCGGGCCTGTCGATCTCGTCCGCCGCCGTCGTCGCGATTCGCTCCCATCGCTGGCCGGGCAACGTGCGCGAGCTTCGCAACTGCCTGGAGCGCGCGGCGTTGTTCGCCGAGTCCCCGACGCTGCGGGCCGAGGACCTGTTCCCGCCACGGGTGGAGGTCCCGGGCCCGCCCTCGGCCCCGGTGCCGCGCACCCTGGTCGAGGCGGAGCGAGAGCACATCCGTGCGGTCCTGGTCCAGGCCGGCGGTGACGCCGTCGCCGCAGCCCGGGTTCTTGGGCTGACCAAGAGCGCCTTCTACCGTCGGCTGGCCAAGCACGGCATCCTGCCCCCGACCCAGAGGGCCTGACCCTCTCGCCCAGAAATGCGACTGTCGCTCCCGCAAGCGGGAACGGGAGCCTGTCGTCCCGCGCGAGGCCAACGATCTCGCCCGCTCGCGAGTGACCAGCGTCTGGCACATGCCTTGCGAGAGGATTGGCATGCACCGCCTGCTGATCGTCGACGACGAGGAGTCGATCGTGTTCGCGATGACGCGCTACTTCAAGGCGCGCGGGTTCGCCGTCGACGCCGCTCGCGAGATGGAAGAGGCGCAGGCGCTGCTGGTCAACTACCAGTACGCGGCCGTGATCGTCGACCTGCGCCTGACGGGCGTGCACGGTGCCGAGGGCCTCGACATCATCGACCACATCCGCCAGCGCTGCCCGGCCACCCGCACGGTGCTGCTCACTGCCTACGGCTCGCCCGAACTCGAGGCCGAGGCCAAGGCGCGCGGCGTCGACGCGGTGCTGCGCAAGCCGCAGGCGCTGCCCGACCTCGCGCAACTGGTGCTGAGCCTGGTGGAAGAGGCGGAGTGAGCCTGCTCGCGCGGCTGCTCGAGCCGGAGGCGCTGAGCCTGGTGTTCCAGCCGGTGTTCGAGGCCGCCGACGACGGTGGCGGCCATGCGGTGCACTCCTTCGAGGCGCTGACCCGGGGGCCCGTCGGCACCAACGCCTTTGCGCCCAACGTGCTGTTCGAGTACGCGCGGCGCAAGGGCCACGAGGCCACGCTGGACCGGATCTGCCTCGAGAACCTGCTGCGCGCCATGACGTTGTTGCCCGGCCGGGTCCGCTGCTCGTTCAACGTGCACGCGTCGACCCTGCAGCGTGACGCCGGCTTCGCGGCCCACGTGCTCGAGCGCGCGCACACACACGGGCTCGAACCGTCGCGGCTCACGATCGAGATCGTCGAGCACGCTCCGGACTGGAGCGGTCGCGGTTTCCTGCGTGCCCTGGGCCAGTTGCGCGACGGCGGCATGCGGATCGCCCTCGACGACATCGGGCTCGGCCAGTCCAACTACCGGATGATCCTCGACTGTCGCCCGGACTACTTCAAGATCGACCGCTACGTCGTTCAAGGCTGTCCGACGGACACGGGACGACAGGCGATCATCGATTCGCTCGTCGTTCTGGCCCGCAAGTTCGGGGCGCGCGTGGTCGCCGAGGGCATCGAGTCGCGCGCCGAGCTGACGGCCGTGCGGTTGCTGGGCGTGGACCTGCTCCAGGGCTTCTTGCTCTCTGCCCCGCTGCCCGCTACCGATTGTTCCGCCCTGTTGAGCCCGGCGCCCGGCCGGTGAGTGCGATCGGCCCGCGTGAGCTGTGCCCCGCGCCGCGGGTGCTGTGGTACTCGGCCGACGCCGAGGTCCGCCAGGACCTGCGGGTGACGCTCGGGGCGGTGGGCTTCCAGGCGGCCGAGGTGGAGCGGCGCGACCTGCTGGCGACGGCGGTGGGCGCGCTGCGGCCCGACCTGCTGCTGCTGGACTTGCGGCGCGCGGAGCCGGCACTGCTAGGCGCGGTCGAGGCGCTCGCGGCAGCGCGGCCCCAGGGCACGCCGCGTCTGGCGGGCCTGGTCGGCGAGGCGGGCCCGGCGCCGGCCTGGCTCGAGTCGCGGTGCGCGTGGGCCAGCCCGGAACCCGCTCGTGAGGAGTGGCTGCGGCTGTTGTATGACGCCGCCGTCGCCCGGCGCCGGGCGGCGTTCTTCGAGGCGCTCGCCGCGACCGCCCCGACGCCGCTGGCCGCGCTCGCGTCCGCGCCGGACTACCGCGTGGCGTGGGCCAACGCGGCGTTCGCGGCGCTGATCGGCGAGCGCCTTCCGCCGGTCGGCGCGGCGGCCGGGCTCTGGTTCGACGGCCTGCCCGACCCGCACCGGCTGGTGCTGAATGCCGGACCGGGGCAGGGTAGCGCCGTGCCCGCCCAGTTGCGGCCGTTCGCGCCCGGCGGCGTGCGGCCGAGCGGGTGGTTGCTCGCGCTTTCCCCCGCGGGCCCGGCGAGTCCGAACGCCGGCCACCAGATGCGCGACGAAAACGAGCAGCGTCGCCGCTTCACGGAGACCCTGCTCGACCAACTGACGGCTGGCGTCGTCACCGCCGACCTGGGGGCGCGGGTGACGTTCGCGAACCGGATGGCGACGGAGACCCTGGGCCTGGAAGCGGCGAACTGCCTGGGCCGGGATCTTGTCGAGATGTTCGGTGACGTGCCGGCCCTGCGTCGGGGCGTCGCAGCGCTGGCGAAGGGTGGCGAGGAGCGAGTCGACCTGGTGCACCCGCGGGCGGACGGCCGCCGCGCGGAGCTCGGCATGACGTTGATCCGCTCCCGCGAGGGCGCACCCGCCGACATGGCCTTCGTCGCGCTCTTCCGCGATCTCGGCGCGCAGCGCCAGTTCGACCGCGAGTTGCGCCGGGTGGAGCGGCTCTCGGCCATCGGCTCGATGGTGGCGGGCTTCGCGCACGAGCTGCGGAACCCGCTGGCGGGCATCCAGGCGCTGGCCGAGGCGCTGCTCGCGGAGTCCGAGACCGGCGACCCGCGCCGCGAGTACGGCACCCGCATCCTCGCGCTCCTGTCCCGCGTCGAGCGCTTCGTCAAGGAAGCCCTCCAGTTCGGCGAGCCGCAACCCCCCGACCGCCGACGCCAGGACCCGCATCAGATCCTGGAGCGCGTGCTCGGTGTCCTGACCCCGCGCTGGGGACGGCGCGGCAGGCCGCCGGCGACGTCCTGCGCCGACGCACCCGCGGTGCTCGTCGACGGCGACCAGGTCGGCGAGTGCCTGCTGGCACTGATCGAGAACGCGCTCGACGCGGCCGGCGACGCCAGCCGCGTCCAGGTCCGGCTGTCGACGGCGGAGGGCCTGCCGGGGCCAGAGCCGCGGATGGTGCGCTTCGACGTCTGCGACCAGGGTCCCGGCATAGCGCCCGGCGACCTGTCGCGGATCTTCGACCCCTTCTTCACGACCAAGCCCAAGGGCACGGGTCTGGGCCTGGCCCTCGCGCAAACCCTGGTCCGGGAGAACGGCGGGCGGCTGCTGGTGCGCTCCACGCCGGGTCTCGAGACGGTGTTCAGTCTCCTGCTGCCGGAGGCCCCCGAGTGACGCACCGGATCCTGATGGTCGACGACGAGGAGGACCTCGTGTGGTCGACCGCGCGGCAGATGGCCCGCGAGCGCCCCGATATCGCTTTCGAGGGTCTGTCCGACCCGCGCGAGGCGCTGACCCGCATCCGGGCCGTGCCGCCCGACCTGCTGATCACGGACGTCCGCATGCCGCACATCAGCGGGATCGAGCTGTTGCTGGCGGCGCGCGAGGTGGTGGCCAGCCTGCCGGTGATCGTGGTCACCGCCTACGGCAGTGCCCAGGTCCGCGAGGACGTGCGGCGCAACCCGGCGGTCGAGTACATCGAGAAGCCGTTCGCCTTCCCGTCGCTGGTGGCCGCCATCGACCGCGCGCTGGCCTCGGCCACCGGCTTCTCGGGCTCGATCTCGCTGCCGATGCTGCCGGACCTGATCCAGATCTACGCGCTGTCGATGGCCACCGGCGCCCTTCGCATCACTCGCGCCGGCCGCGCCGGGGCGATCTGGTTCGAGCGTGGCGCGATCGTCGACGCGAGCTGCGGGGAAATCCGCGGCGACGAGGCCGTCTACGAGCTGCTCGCCTGGGAGGGCGGCGTCTTCAACATGGAGGTCGGAGCCGCCGCTGTCCAGGCGACGATCAGTGCCCACTGGCAGGAACTGCTGGTCGAGGGCTGCCGCCGCCTCGACGAGGCCGGTCGCGACCGCGCGAGCGAGGACGCGCTGGCGGCGCTGTGCGACCCGGCGGCGGAGCTCGACCCGCGACACGCGCAGGCCCTGACGACCGCCGTCCGCGAGGGCGGCGCGTTCCAGGTCTTCCGCGTCGGCGGGCGGGCGATCCCCGTCAGCGGCTGGGCCGTGCCCGAGGAACTGGGCGCGCAGGTGCTGGAGCTGATCGACGTCGCGCAGCGCATCGCGGGCGGCGGGGCCGTCTGCCTGGAAGTGGCCACGGAAGCGATGGGACTGTGCGCCCTGTGGGACGCCGACGGCGAGCGCTGCCTCGGCATCGCCGAGCCGCTGGCCAGTCGGACCGACGGCTCACGCTTCCGCGCAGCCGTCCTGCGCCTGCGCGAGGACGTGCTGTCTCGAGGAGACGAGGGGCCATCGTGAACCACAACCGGGAGGAGAGGGCGTGACCATCGAGGAAGCGTGCCGGCAGGTCGTCGAGCGGGTGGAGGGCGCCGTGGCCTGCGGCGTCGTCGACCTCGAGAACGGGATACTGCTCGGCATCCACAACGCGTCGAACTACCCGCAGACGCTGAACGAGGTCGTGGCCGCCGCGACCATGGACCTGTTCCGTGGCCCCAACGTGGCGCGCATCGAGCAGATGGTCCGCGCCCATCGCGGCGTGCCCGAGACCGGCGACCGCTACTTCCAGGAAATCCAGATCACCTCGCGGCACAACTTCCACTTCGCCAAGACCCTGTGTGGTGCCCGCGCCGTGATCATGCTGGTCACCCGCAAGACCACAAACATCGGCATGGGCTGGGCGCAGCTCAAGTCGGCGATCCCCGTGGTCGAGCCGCTGCTGTCCTGAGGCCGACCGACCCACGCGACAAGACCCAAGGAGAGTGAGAGAGATGAGCCTCGACAACGAGCTGGCCAGCGTGCAGAAGCAGGTCCCGGAGTGCGTCGCCGTGGGCTTCGTGGACATGAGGAGCGGCATGCTGCTCGGCGTGCGCACCGTCGACAGCCACCCGCAGGAGGTGCTGGACCTGGTGGCCGCCGCGACCGGCGACATCTTCCAGGGCCAGAACGTCTCCGCGATCGAGAAGATGTTCAAGGCCTCGCGCGGCGTCAAGGACGACGGCCACCACTACTTCCAGGAGATCATCATCCTGTCCGACAACCTGATCCACGTCTTCCAGCGCACCAAGCGCAACGAGGACATGGTGATGGTCACGGTCTGTCGCTCCTCCGCGAACCTCGGCATGGTGCTCGCGAAGTCGCGGGCGGGCCTGCCGGCGGTCGAGGCCGCGGCCTAGAGCGGGAGCGCCGGGGTGCGCGGCGGGCAGTCGCTCGCCGCCACCCCGCATCCGAGTCGCCAACTTGCCGGCCTTCGACGAGCAGCAGCAGCGACTGGTCGTGCGCATCGTTTACGACGGCCCCGCCACGGCCGGCAAGACGACCAACCTCGCCCAGCTCTGCGGGATCGTCACGCCCCGTCGCCGCGGGGAGTTGCGCTCGCAGGGAGAGCGCGCCGGTCGCACGTTGTTCTTCGACTGGCTGCAGATCGAGGGCGGCCTCGTCGACGGTCTGCCGCTGCGCTGCCAGTTGTTGAGCGTGCCCGGTCAGGCGGTGCTGGCGCGACGCCGGCAGCACGTCCTGCGCCTGGCCGACGCGGTCGTGTTCGTGTGCGATAGCCGTGAGTCGGGCGTCGACATCGCGCGGCGCATGCTGACGTCGCTGCTCGAGGGCGCGCGCTGCCCGCTGGTGATCCAGGCCAACAAGCAGGACCTGCCGGGCGCGCTCTCCCCGGAGCAACTCGCCTCAGCCCTCGGCCTCGAGCCGGGTGTGCGCGTGATACCGGCCCGCGCCGATCGGGGCCAGGGCGTGAAGGAGACGCTCGTGCTCGCGATCCGGGCGGCGACGGACACCGCGCTCGACGCCCTGCGCCAATCGGGCCTCGCGGGTTTCGACCGGGACGTGATGACGCCGGAGCGCTTGCACGCGAGGATGCAGGCGGCCGAGCGCGACGAGGCGCCGTCCTCCGTGGCCGAACAGGTCGCCCGCGCGCTCGGTTTGTCGGCGCCCGCGGCCACGCGCCGGCCCGCGCTGCCAACCGCGGCGGCCCCGCCCGGCTGCGTGTGGCCCGAGTCCGGGCGTGGCGCGCTGCGGCTTGCGCAGAAGCTGCCCTGGTCGCCGGTCGACGGCCCGCCCGGAACGTTCACCTATCAGGTCGGCGACCTGCATCTCGAGACCTCGCACCGGCGCCACCACCCGTCGCTCGCGACGGCCCGGCTCGCGCTGCACGATCTCGCCCGGCGCAAGGCGGCGCTCGGCCCGCTGTTGCCGTCGGGGACCGTGTTGTGCGCCCAGCCGGACCCCGCCGGAGGCGCCTGGCTGTGGACGGTCCGCCCCCAGCTCCCGACGCTCGGCTCCTGGATGGAGAGCGCCGCAGTTGCCGGCGACGAGGCGGAGCTGGCGCGCGCGCTGGCCGCCTTCGGCGACGCGGTCTTCCAGTCGGTGGACCATGCCTGGCGCGGTGCGCCCGGCGTGGAGGTGAGCCCGTCAAGTTTCGGGCTCGATGGCCAGCGCGTGGTCTGCCTGCACGAGGGCCGCGACGCCGAAGGACCGCTTCCCGGGCCGGGCCCGGCGGTGCTGCGCGCGCTGGACCAGTACGCGGCCTTTCCGCAGGCCGCCCGGCGATACGTCGGCGTCCTCGACGGCGCCTTCGCGTCGCTCGGCCTGATCGCCGAGCCGCGGGCTCGCCAGGAGCTGCGTGATTCGCTGGCCTCGGCGCAGCCCGCCACGGCACTCGCGCGGCGGGTCCGCGCGCGGCTCGTGGCGCACCTCGATGACCGCGCGGGGCTCGCCGCGTCGGCCGGGGAGGAGTGAGTGTCCGCGACCTTCACGGTCCACGGGGGAGCGTTACACGGCCCGGAAGGGTTCGCCCTGCGCGGTCTCAGCTTCGAGCTGGCGGCGGGGACCGTCACCGCAGTGCTCGGCCCCGCAGGCACAGGCAAGAGCCTGCTGCTGCGGGCGCTGGCCGGGGAGCTGCCTGCGAGCTGCTCGCGCCTCGGCGGCTGGCGTTTTCGCGGCCTCCCGCTGACTTCGCCGGCAGCAGGCGTGGTCTTCGTCGCGCAACGTCCCCGGGAGCGGCGGGCGGGCGCAGCCACCACGCTCGGCGAGGCCGAGACCCGGGCGGACGTGTTGCTGCTCGACGAGCCGGGCACCCGCGAAGGGGGCGAGCTGCACGCGCCGCTGTCGGCAGCGCTCCGCGGCCGGGCCGGGCAAGGACTCTCCACCGTGCTGGTCACCCACGATCTCGGCTTTGCGCGCGCGGTCAGCGACCGCGTGCTGATGCTCTGCGCGGGCCAGCTCCACGTCGCGACCACGGTCAGCGGCTTCTTCGACTCTCCCGCAGATCCGCTCGTCGCCCGCTTCGTGCAGCAGGGTAACTGTTGGCCGCCGCCACCCGCTCCCGCTTTGCCCACTCACTTCCGCTGGGTGCTGCCCGGGCAGTTGGGCGGCATGGGACGGCCGGGGTTGCTGGGCGACCAGCAACTGGACCTCGAGGCACTGGCTCATGCGGGGGTCGGCCTGCTGGTCAACCTGACCGCCGAGCCGCTGCGGCCGGAAGCGCTGCGCCCGTACGGAATCGAGGGCCGTCACTGCCCGATCCCCGACATGGGCGTGCCGGCGTTGGGGAGCATGGCGACGCTGTGTCGAGGCGTCGAAAGATCGGTCCGCGCGGGCCTGCCCGTCGTCGTCCATTGTCACGCGGGGCTGGGGCGTACCGGGCTCACCCTTGCCTGCGTGCTGGTCTGGATGGGCTGGCCCCCCGAGCGGGCCGTGGAGGAAGTGCGTCGCCATCGCAGCGGCTACATCCAGAATCGCGCGCAGATGGATTTCGTTTTTCGTTTCGCGGCCAGCCTGACGCCCCGCCGACCCCAGGAGGAAGGATGCTGATCCTCACGATCGACGCCGATGTGCTCCGTGACCCCGACCTCGACCTGGCGGGCGTCGTCGAGCAGGCCGCCCGGCGCCGCGCGCGGCAGATCGTCAACGCTGAGCTTGGCCGCGCGTGCCGGCGGCGACCGTTCACTGACGAACAGCTGGGCGTACTGGAGGCCGCGGCGATCGCGATGACCGAACGCATCCTGTCGGCGCCGGTGGCTGCGTTGCGCGACGCACCCGGATCACCGCGCAGCGGCATCGACTGGCTCCGAATCGCTCGCGCGCTGGGCCTCGAGGAGTCGGAGGCACCCGCCCGCGGCTAGCGCTTCTCGCCCCCGCAGTCCTCGCACGGGCACAGGCCGCGCAGCAGGCGGAACGAGTAGATGCCCGTCGAGTGGCCATCCTGCCAGGTCAGGCCCAGCGCGTAGTTGCCGATGCCGTCGAGGCTCTGCAGCTCGTTGCCGGCCAGGTCGAGGTAGCGCGAGACCGCGGAGTGGCCCTGGCACATCGCGCACGGGCACCACGAGCGCAGGTAGTCGAGCGGGTAGGTGGAGACGTGGGAGTCGTCCCAGGTCACCACCAGCCGGCGTGCGGCCTTCTCGTGGCGGACCTCGACCGGCTCGGGAAACGGCGTGTCCATCGGCCTGCCTCTCCGGTGCCTGCGGCTAGCTGCGGACGGCGACCGGCAGTGCGGCCAGGCCCTCGGCCACGGCCGCGTCGGTGATGTCCCAGTTGTCGCGGTCGAACACGGCCTTGCCGTCGCGGAACACGATCAACTGCGGCGACTGGTGCTCGATGCCGGTCAGCGCCGCCACGTGGTTGCTGGCCGGTCGCCACTCGATCACCCGGATGATGCCGAGCGGGACGTCGTCGCGGCGCTCCAGGTGGGCCTGGACGTGGGTGAACGTCTCCTGCGTCTTGTGGCACATCCCGACCTTGAACAGCGCCGAGTTGGGGTTCTGCGCGAGGAAGGTGTCGACTTCTTCGGGGGTCTTCAGGTACGTCACGCGGTCCTTCAGTGCCACTCTTTCGATTCCTCCAGCTTCTTCAGCCTCCATTGTAGCGGCACGACTAGTCGGGCAGGTCGACGGTCCAGACGTCCGCGCGCGTCTCCGCGTACTCGTAGACCATCTGATCGCCTCGCGGCGACCAGGTGGGATAGCGGACGTAGGAACCCGGCGAGCGATACGAGGTCAGCTCCTGTTGCTGGCCGGTGCGAGAGACCCAGCGCACGTTCCACGCCGAGTGCCGCAGTGCGACGAACGCCACCTTGTCGCCGTCGGGAGACCAGGAGTGGCCCCAGTCGAGCCCCTCACCGCCGGTGAGCACCCGCGCCTCGCCGGCTGCGGCCTGGCCACCCTCTTCCAGATCCAGCAGCGCGATGTGGGTCTGGTCGCCGCGCTTCATCTGCAGCGAGAGCGTGCGCCCGTCGGGCGCCCACGCGGGGAAGCCCAGCATCTCCGGGTCGCGGGTCAGCCGCCGTGGCGCGCCGCCCGCCACCGGCACCAGCCAGGTGTTGAGAGGCCCACCGTCGGGCGCCCAGTTGAACGCCACGAGCGTCCCGTCGGGCGACAAGCGCGGCGCGTCGATGGGCTTGCCGAGGTCCCGCAGCGGCGAGGCGATCCGGGTGCGGCTGTCGGCCACCCACAGCGCCGCGTGGCCGCCACGGTCGGACACGAACGCGACCCGCTGGCTGTCGGGAAACCACGACGGCATCGTGTCGTTGGCGGGATCGGAGGTCAGCGCCGTCGCGTTGCCGCCGTCGGCGTCGGCAATCCACACGTCCGATCGCTGCTCGGGCTTGACCAGGCTGAACGCGAGGCGCTGGCCGTCCGGCGAGAACAGCGGGCGCGAGTGGCGGCCCTCGCCCGTGGTCAGCAGCCGAGGCTCACCCCGCGGCAGGCTGGTGGCGGGGTCGAGCGGCAGCGAGGCGAGCTGCGCGACTGCGGAAACGGCAGCGAACGCCAGCCGCCGACCGTCGCGCGAGAGGGTGAGATGGCGCACGCGTTGAAGGCCGGAGCCGAGGAGTGGCGCCCTCACCCACTCCGGCCCGCGCTGTTCCGCGCCGAAGCGCAGCTTCCAGATGCCCGAGCTGCCACGTTCCGAGTAGGACACGTAGTAGATCGCGTCGCAGCCGGCGCACGAAGCGGGGTCACTCACCTGAGGCTGATCGCGCGGTAGCGGCACCTGGCGCAGTCCGCCGCCATCCGGTTTCGCCCGCCACAGCGCGGCGCTCAGCCGGTCGTACGCGACGAAGACGATCTCGGATCCGTCCGGCGTCCAGGTGGGCATCCCGTGGCCGCCGGCCGGCTGCCCGGTGTGGGTGACCTGTCGCGGCTCTCCCCCCGCGGCCGCTGTCACCCAGATGGTGCAAGGGGGCAGCGGCACCACGGACGTGTACGACGCGTCGATCTGCGGCTCGGACTGGAACGCGACCTGGGTCCCGTCGGGAGACCACGCCGGGCGCGCGCCGAACGTCGTGAGCCGCACGGGTGTGCCGCCCGCGGCCGGCACCACCCAGATGCCACCGCCCTCGCGCGAGAAGTAGGCGATCCGCGTCCCATCCGGTGACCACGCCGGCTGCACGTTGTGGGCTCCGTCGCTGGTCAGCGCGCGTTCGATCCCGTCGGGCCCGAGCACCTCGATCTCGAAGCGCCCGTCGCGCTCCAGGGCGTAGGCGACGGAGGCGCCATCCGGCGAGAGGCTCGGGTACAGCTCCAGGCCGGGGTGGCGGGTGACCTGGTGGACGGTGGGCGTGGCGTGCGGTGCCGGCTGCGGCGTGCGCCGTGGCAGCAGCACGAGAAGCGCGGCGGCCAGCGCCACCGCGATCGTCGCCACGATGGCCCGTCGTGCTCCGACGCCCATCGACGGAGTCCTACAGCCCGACCCGTTCGTCCATCTTCGGGACCCGGGTGCGGAAGCCGCGCTGGCCGGAAATCCGCGAGGCGAGCGCGAAGGCCGCGTCTTCTTCTCCGTGGGTCAGGAACACCTCCTTCGGCGTCTTGACCTCGGCCAGCCAGCGCATCAGCTCGCCCGCGTCGGCGTGTCCGGAGAGCCCCTTCAGGTTGGCGATCTCGGCCAGCACCGGCACGTCGCCCTTGTGGATGCGCACGATCCGCCTGCCGTCGAGCAGCGCGCGGCCGAGCGTCGTGGCCGCCTGGTAGCCGGTGATCAGCAGCGTGTTCTCCGCGTGCGGCAGCCGCACCCGGGAGTGGTGGAGGATGCGGCCGCCGGAGAGCATCCCGGACGACGAGATGATCACCGCCGGGCCCTTCAGCTCGTTGAGCTTCATCGACTCTTCGCGGGTGCGGTGGTGGAAGATCCACTTGCCGTAGAGCAGGCTGCGGCCGCCGATGCCGTCGAGGTTGACGTTGTGGGCGTCGGGATGGCGGGCGTAGATGCGGGTGGCGTCGACCGCCATCGGGCTGTCGAGGTGGACGGGGAACGCGCGCATCCGGCCCTCGGTCACCAGCTGGTCGAACAGGTAGATCATCTGCTGCGCGCGGCCGACCGCGAACGCCGGCACCAGCAGCACGCCGCCCCGCGCGAACGTGCGCTTCAGCACGCCCTCGAGCTGGTCGAGTACCGAGACCTGGCCGTGGGCACGGTTGCCGTAGGTCGATTCGACGACCAGGTAGTCGGCCTCGGGCGCCGGCGCCGGGTCCTTGGCCAGCACCGCCGCGTAGCGGCCCACGTCGCCGCTGAACACGATCCGGGTCTGCTTGCCGCCCTCGGCCACCGTCACCTCGGCCGAAGCCGCGCCCAGCAGGTGGCCCGCCTCGCGGTAGCGGAAGCGGATGCCGGGCGCCGCCTCGCGCTCCTCGCCCAGCGGTACCGCCTGGAACAGCTTGAGCGCCGCGTCGACGTCGGCGTTGTCGAACAGCGGCAGCGCCGGCTTGTGCTTGGAGAGGCCCTTGCGGTTCAGGTACTCGGCGTCTTCTTCCTGCAGGTGGGCCGCGTCCTTCAGCAGGATCTCCGCCAGCTCGAGAGTGGGCGGCGTGCAGTACACGACACCCTTGAAGCCGAGCTTGACGAGCCGCGGCACGCGGCCGATGTGGTCGAGGTGGGTGTGGGTGAGCACGATCGCCTGGACCTGGCCCGGCGCGAAGTGTGGGTCTTCCCAGTTGCGCAGGCGCAGCGCCTTCTCGCCCTGGAACATGCCGCTGTCGATCAGCACTTTCGAGGAGCCCGTCTCGACCAGGTACTGCGAGCCGGTGACGGTGCGGGCCGCGCCGAGGAAGGTCAGGGTAGCCATGGCAAGACTCTACTCCCGCCGGCCGGGTCGCACGAGGGCGGACGATGGGCGTACCTTGTGAAGAGCAGGAGGACACCCGTGGCCCGATCCCGCCGTCCCTCCCCCCACACGTCTTCGGCCCCCGCCGCGCGCGGCCGGATGAGCACGAAGCAGTTGATCGAGGAGAGCCGGCGCTGGCTCGGCATCATCAACGCCCACAAGCTGAACGAGTACAAGAAGCGCAAGGTCGTCAGCGACACGCTCGAGAACTTCCGCAGCTACTACAACAAGGGCTACCTCGAGTACCGCAAGTCGGTGACCGAGGGCGGCGAGTTCGCGGCGATCGAGTGGAGTGGCCGCGGCTCGGTGTTCGAGGACGTGATCGGCCGCCGCTTCATCGACTGCCTGGGCGGCTACGGCATCTACTCGGCCGGCATCAACCACCCGAAGATCGTCCGCGCCGTCAAGAGCCAGCTCGAGCGCATGCCGCTTTCGTCGCAGGAGCTGCTCGACCCGCTGCGCGGCGCGCTGGCCGAGCTGCTCGGCGAGCTGGCGCCGGGCGACCTGCAGAACTGCTTCTTCATCTCCAACGGCACCGACGCGGTCGAAGGCGCCATGAAGCTGGCCCGGCTCTACACGGGCAAGGCCGGCTTCATCTCGTCCGTCAGCGGCTTCCACGGCAAGTCGTACGGCTCGCTGTCGCTGATGGGCAAGGCCGAGTACCGGCTGCCGTTCGAGCCGATGCTGCAGGACGTCTACTTCGTGCCGTTCGGCGCCGCCGCGGCGATCGACGCCGAGCTCGGCAAGGCGGCGGCCGTGGGCCAGGAGATCGCGGCCGTGATCCTGGAGCCGGTGCAGGGCGAGGCCGGCGCGATCGTGCCCGACGACGACTACTGGCCCGCGGTGCGCGAGATCTGCACCCGTCACGGCGTGCTGCTGATCGCCGACGAGGTGCAGACCGGGATGGGCCGCACCGGGAAGATGTTCGCAGTCGACCACTGGGACGTGGCGCCCGACATCCTGTGCCTGGGCAAGGCGCTCGGCGGCGGCGTGATGCCGCTGTCCGCGTTCCTGTCGACGCCGGCGATCTGGAAGAAGCTGGAGGAGAACCCGTTCATCCACTCCTCCACCTTCGGCGGCAACCCGCTGGCGTGCGCCGCGGGCATCGCGGCCGTCAACGTCACGCTCGAGGAGGACCTGCCCGGGCAGGCCGCAGCCACCGGCGCCTACTTCCTGGACGAGCTGCGCGGCTTGCAGGGGCGCTACTCCGACCACCTGCGGGAGGTGCGGGGCCTGGGCCTGCTGATCGGCATGGAGTTCGTCGACACCGAGTTCGGCTACGCGGTCGCCGCCGGGCTGTTCAAGCGCGGCGTGCTGGTCGCGGGCACGCTGCTCTCCGCCCGCACGCTACGGATCGAGCCGGCGCTGGCGATCCCGCGCGTGTTGGTCGACGAGGTGCTGGAGAAGCTGGACGACACCCTGCGCGAGCTGACCGCGTAGCCCACGATCCCCGGGCCCGGTTGTGGTGGAATCCGGGCACACCATGCGCGGGGCGATTCGGCTGGTCGGGGTCGGCAAGAGCTTCGGCGGCACCGAGGCCGTGCGCGAGGTTTCGCTCGACGTGGCGCCGGGGGAGTTCGTCACCCTGCTCGGGCCGTCCGGCTGTGGCAAGACCACGCTGCTGCGGCTGCTGGCCGGGTTCGAGACGCCGGACGCGGGCCAGGTGCTGATCTCGGGTCGCGACGTCGCCGGGCTGCCGCCGCACCGCCGGCCCGTCAACACCGTGTTCCAGCACTACGCGCTGTTCCCGCACCAGGACGTCGCCGGCAACGTCGCCTTCGGCCTGCGCATGCAGAAACGGCCCGCCGCGGAGATCCGCGACAAGGTGGCCCGCGCGCTCGACCTCGTCCAGCTCGCCGGCTACGAGGCGCGCCGCGTCGACGAACTCTCCGGCGGCCAGAAGCAGCGGGTGGCGCTGGCCCGGGCGCTGGTGCTGGAGCCCGAGGTGCTGCTGCTCGACGAGCCGCTGGCGGCACTCGACGCCAAGCTCCGCGCGCAGATGCAGGTCGAGCTCAAGAACCTGCAGGAGCGACTGCAGATGACGTTCGTGTTCGTCACCCACGACCGCGACGAGGCGCTGATCATGAGCGACCGGGTGGCGGTGATGAACGCCGGCCGGGTCGAGCAGGAGGGCGCGCCGGACGCGCTGTACGACCGGCCGCGGACCCGCTTCGTCGCCGACTTCCTCGGCGTGCGCAACCTGCTGCACGTGCGCGTGCTTCGGATCGACGAGGGCCTCGCCCAGCTCGAGGCCGGCCGGCTGCGCTTCGCGGCCCGCGACGACGGCGGCTATCGCGCGGGCGCCGAGACCTGGGTCGGCGTGCGGCCCGAGCGCGTCCGCCTGCTGGCCGAAGGCGCTTCCGAGGCGGGGGCCGAAGACGGCGTCGTCGAGGACGAGATCTACCTCGGCGACCGCACCGACTGGGTGGTGCGGGCCGCGGGCCACGCGCTCGTCGTCGCCGAGTCGGCGCGCGGGGCGCAGC
Source organism: Vicinamibacteria bacterium (assembly GCA_023701125.1). Taxonomy (GTDB): domain Bacteria; phylum Acidobacteriota; class Vicinamibacteria; order Fen-336; family Fen-336; genus WYBL01. Next base: position 71,166 of record JAMPXO010000006.1, read on the forward strand.
CGCGCGGTCGCGGCGAGCGGGTGCGGCTGCTGCTGCCGCCCGAGGCCGTGCTGCGGCTCGCGGACGGGGACGGGGTGTGACCCGGCGATGACCGCACGGCGGCAGGCGCTGCTGTTGCTGGTGCCGGCGGCGCTGACCCTGTTCGTGCTGTTCGTGCTGCCGCAGGCGCTGATGTTCGAGGCCTCGCTCGGCCGCCGCTCGGCCTACGGCGGGATCGTCCACGAGTGGAGCTTCGCCAACTACGCGCGGGCGCTGGAGCCGCTCTATCTCGGCATCTTCGCGCGCAGCGTCGGCCTCGCCGCGCTGACCACCGGCTTGTGCCTCGCGCTCGCCTGGCCGGTCGCGTGGTGGATCGCGTTCCGGGTGCCGCAGCGCCACAAGAGCGCGCTGCTGGTGCTGCTGGTGCTGCCGTTCTGGACCTCGTTCCTGGTCCGCATGTACGCCTGGATCGTGCTGCTGCGCACCGAGGGCGTGGTCAACGCCGTCGGCGTCGCGTTCGGCCTGCCCGCGTTCGACCTGCTCTACAACGACCTCGCGGTGCTGATCGGCCAGGTCTACGGCGAGCTGCCGTTCATGGCGCTGCCGCTGTACGCCTCGATGGAGAAGCTCGACCGCCGCCTGCTCGAGGCCGCCGCCGACCTCGGCGCCTCGCCGCTGCGCCGGCTGCGCGAGATCGCGCTGCCGCTGACGCTGCCCGGCATCGCCGCGGGTGCCGTGCTCGTCTTCATCCCGTCACTGGGCGCGTATCTCGCCCCCGACCTGCTGGGCGGCGCCAAGGGCGTGTACGTCGGCAACCTGGTGCAGTCCCAGTTCGCGGTCGCCCGCGACGCCCCGTTCGGCGCGGCGCTCTCGTTCGTGCTGGCGCTGCTCGTCTTCGTCGCCGTGGCCGCCGCTCGGCGGCCGCTGGCCGCGGCCCGCGGCCTGTGAACCGCCGCGGCTCCGGGCTCGGCCTGTTCGCGCTGCTCGTCTACCTCTTCCTCTACGCCCCGATCCTCGTCCTCGCCGCGCTGTCGTTCAACGAGAGCCGCAGCTCCGCGCTGTGGGAGGGCTTCACGTTCGCCTGGTACCTGAAGCTGCTGCAGAACGCGCAGGTGATGCAGGCGCTGCGCACCAGCCTGATCGTGGCCTTCGTCTCCACGGTCTTCTCGACCGTGCTCGGCACCGCGGCGGCACTCGCCTTCCACCGCCACCGCTTCCGCCGCGGGGCCGCGATCGAGGCGCTGTTCGCGCTGCCGATCGTGGTGCCGGAGATCGTGATCGCGTCCTCGATGGTGCTCCTGTTCGCGGCCCTCTCGCTGCGGCTCGGCCTGTTGACGGTCGTGCTCGCCCACGTCGCGTTCTCGATCTCGTACGTGGTGGTCGTCGTGCGGGCGCGGCTCGCCGGCTTCGACCGCACGCTCGAGGAGGCGGCGATGGACCTCGGCGCGGGGCCGTGGCGCACGCTGTGGACGGTCACGCTGCCCTTGTGCGCGCCCGCGATCCTGGCCGGCGCCCTGCTCGCCTTCGCGCTGTCGATCGACGACTACGTGATCACCTCGTTCGTCGCCGGCGTCGGCTCCACCACGCTGCCGCTGCAGATCTACTCGATGGTGCGCAGCGGCGTCTCGCCCGAGATCAACGCGGTCTCCACGCTGCTGCTGCTGGCCACCAGCCTGCTGCTGCTGGCGGCGCACCTGCTCGAGCGCGGCAAGCCGGCGCGGCTGTGCGCGGCGCCTGCGGGCCTGGGCCTGGCGCTGCTCGCGGGCCCGTTCCTGATCGGCGGTCCGGCGGCGGCCGCCGGCGAAAAAGTGCTGAACCTCTACATCTGGTCGAACTACATCGCGCCCGAGACGCTTGCGAAGTTCGAGGCCCGGCACGGCGTCAAGGTCAACGTCGACCTGTACGACTCGAACGAGGCGCTGCTCGCCAAGCTGCAGGCGGGCAACGCCAACTACGACGTGGTGTGTCCGTCGAACTACGCGGTCGCGATCCTGGCCCGCCAGGAGCTGCTGCACCCGCTCGACCTGACGGCGCTGCCGAACCTCGCCCACGTCGACCCGGCCTTCCTGGACCGCCCGCACGACCCGGGCAACCGGCTGTCGATCCCGTACTTCTGGGGCACGACCGGGATCGCGTACCGCAAGAGCCGGACGGGGCCGATCGACTCCTGGGCCGCGCTGTGGGAGCCGCGCTTCAAGGGCCGCATCCTGATGCTCGACGACGCCCGCGAGACGCTCGGCATCGCCCTGTTGCTGTCGCGCGACGGGCACGGCGTCAACGAGACGGACGAGCGGGCATTGCGCCAGGCGAAGGAACTGTTGCTCGTCCAGAAGCCGCTGGTGCGCACCTATAACTCGGCGGACTTCGACCAGGTGCTGCTGGCCGGCGACGTGTGGCTGGCCCAGGGCTGGAGCGGCCAGTTCGCCAGGGCGATGGACGAAGACCCGGACATCGAGTACGTCGTGCCGAAGGAGGGCTCGAGCTTCTTCCTCGACTCACTCGCGATCCCGCGTGGCGCGCCGAACCCGGCGCTGGGGCACGCTTTCCTCGACTTCGTGATGGAGCCGGAGATCGCCGCCGAGATCTGCATGACGATGCGCTACTCGACGCCCAACCGCGCGGCCCGCGCGCTGCTGCCGGCCGCGATCCGCGACCACCCGGCGATCTTCCCGCCGCCGGACGTGATGAACCGGGTCGAGCTGCTCGAGGACGTCGGCGACGCGACCGTGCTGTACGACCGACTGTGGACCGAGGTGAAGTCGGCCCGCTAACCGTCGTGCGCTGCCACCGTCTCCTGTGACAGCCGCTGCTTCGGCGGCGCTTCAAGGAGATGGACATGCGGAGAGCGGGCGTCGTGGCGGTGGCGGTGCTGGTGTTGCAGGCGGGCGGTGGTGCCCTGGCGCAGGCGACGCCGGAAGCGGCGCAAGTGGAGCGCGCGCAGCGGGCCGGCGAGCGGGCCCGGGAGAAGAGCGAGCGCGCACGCACCCGCGCGGAGATGGATCGCCGCCACGCCGACGCGGGCGACGAGCAGGCCCAGCTCAAGCGGGCGGCGCTGCACGGCCTGGCGATGTCGGGCACCGCGGAGTCGCGGGCCGCGCTGGCGCGGATCGCGAAGGGCTCGGGCCAGCCGGGACTGCGCGCCGAGGCGCTGCACGCGCTGGGCATTGCCGGCGGCGAGGAGTCGCGGGCGCTGATTGCCGAGGTCTACGCGGCGGCGGCCGAGCGCGAGGTCAAGGAGGCGGCGCTCCACGCGTTGATGATCGCCCACGACAAGACCCGGCTCTTCGCGCTGGCGAAGGCGGAGCAGGACCCGGAACTGCGCGCGCAGGCGATCCGCATGCTCGGCATCACCCAGGCGAAAGTGGAGCTCGCCGAGCTGCTCGCCGCGGCCACCACCGCGGACCAGCGCGAGCCCGTGATCGAGGCGCTGTTCCTGGCCGGCGACACCGCCCCCCTGCTGGCCCTGGCCCGCGACGGCAGCGACCCGGAGACGCGCCGGATCGCGGTCGAGAAGCTGGCGCTGATGCGCTCGCCGGAAGCGACCAGGCTGATGCTCGAGATCCTGGAGAAGTAGATGCGCACGCTGGCGACGGTGACGAGTCTGCTGCTGGCGCTCCCATTGTTCGCCGCGGGCGGCGCGCCCATCGACAACGCCCTCCTCGGTCGCCGTCCCGGCGTCGGCCTGCGCGCGGGGCTCGCGCA